>NZ_JALJEA010000014.1:0-147024 GCF_023242405.1 Pseudomonas sp. MWU12-3088 | reverse complement strand
GCGCAGCGCGAATGCGGTGGATACCTGCGTGCCGTTGAGCAGCGCCAGACCTTCTTTCGCCGCCAAAGTCAGCGGCGTCAGACCGGCGACTTTCAGCGCTTCAGTGGCTTCCATCCACTCGCCCTTGTAGCGCGCCTTGCCCTCGCCCAGCAGCACCAGCGACATGTGCGCCAATGGCGCGAGGTCACCGGAAGCACCGACCGAACCTTTCAGCGGAATGTGCGGGTAAACCTCGGCGTTGATCAGGGCGATCAGCGCATCGATCACCACGCGGCGGATACCGGAGAAACCACGGCTGAGGCTGTTGACCTTGAGCACCATAATCAGGCGCACCAGCTCATCGCTGATCGGCTGGCCGACGCCGGCGGCGTGGGACAGCACCAGCGAACGCTGGAGGTTTTCCAGGTCTTCGCTGGCGATGCGGGTCGAGGCCAGCAGGCCGAAACCGGTGTTGATGCCGTAGGCGGTACGGTTCTCGGCGAGGATCTGCTCGACGCAGGCGACGCTGGCTTCGATCTGTGCAGCAGCGCTGTAGTCGAGGGTCAGTTTGACCGGGTTCTGGTAGACGTCACGCAGTTGCGACAGGCTCAGTTGGCCAGGGATCAGGTTCAGTGCAGTCATGTTCAGGCTCCTTTAACCGAAGTAATCATTGGCAGGTTCAAGCCCTGCTCCTTGGCGCAGTCGATGGCGATCTGGTAACCGGCATCGGCGTGACGCATCACACCGGTGCCCGGGTCGTTGTGCAGCACGCGAGCGATACGCTCGGCTGCTTCATCCGTACCGTCGCAGACAATCACCATGCCCGAGTGCTGCGAGAAGCCCATGCCGACGCCGCCACCGTGGTGCAGCGACACCCAGGTCGCGCCGCTCGCGGTGTTCAACAGGGCGTTGAGCAGTGGCCAGTCGGACACGGCATCCGAGCCGTCCTGCATCGATTCGGTTTCACGGTTCGGGCTCGATACCGAGCCGGAGTCGAGGTGGTCGCGGCCGATCACGATCGGCGCCGACAGCTCGCCGCGACGGACCATTTCGTTGAACGCCAGACCGAGCTTGGCGCGTTGCCCCAGGCCGACCCAGCAAATGCGCGCCGGCAGACCCTGGAAGCTGATGCGCTCGCGGGCCATGTCCAGCCAGTTGTGCAGGTGGGCGTCGTCCGGGATCAGTTCTTTGACTTTGGCGTCGGTCTTGTAGATGTCCTGTGGATCACCCGACAGCGCCGCCCAGCGGAACGGGCCGATGCCACGGCAGAACAGCGGACGGATGTAGGCCGGGACGAAACCCGGGAAGTCGAAGGCGTTCTCGACGCCCTCTTCCTGAGCCATCTGACGAATGTTGTTGCCGTAGTCGAAGGTCGGGATGCCTTGCTTCTGGAAATCCAGCATGGCTTTGACGTGGACCGCCATCGATTGCTTGGCGGCTTTGATGACAGCGGCCGGTTCGGTCTTGGCGCGGGCGCGGTATTCGTCCCAGGTCCAGCCGGCCGGCAGGTAACCGTTGAGCGGGTCGTGGGCGCTGGTCTGGTCGGTGACCATGTCCGGGCGCACGCCGCGACGGACCAGTTCCGGGAGGATTTCGGCGGCGTTGCCCAGCAGCGCGATGGAGATCGCTTTGCCTTCCTTGGTGTACTTTTCAATGCGCGCCAGGGCGTCGTCGAGGTCTTTGGCCTGCTCGTCGACGTAACGGCTTTTCAGGCGGAAATCGATGCTCACCTGCTGGCATTCGATGTTCAGCGAGCAGGCACCGGCCAGGGTCGCGGCCAGCGGCTGGGCGCCGCCCATGCCGCCGAGGCCCGCGGTCAGGACCCAGCGGCCCTTGAGGTTGGAGTTGTAATGCTGGCGACCGGCTTCAACGAAGGTTTCATAGGTGCCCTGGACGATGCCCTGGCTGCCGATGTAGATCCAGCTGCCGGCGGTCATCTGGCCGTACATGGCCAGGCCCTTGGCGTCGAGTTCGTTGAAGTGTTCCCAGGTCGCCCAGTGCGGCACCAGGTTGGAGTTGGCGATCAGCACGCGCGGCGCATTGCTGTGGGTCTTGAACACGCCGACCGGCTTGCCGGACTGCACCAGCAGGGTTTCGTCGTCATTCAGGTTGGTCAGGCTTTCAACGATCTTGTCGTAGCACTCCCAGTTGCGCGCAGCGCGGCCGATGCCACCGTAGACCACCAGCTCTTTCGGGTTCTCGGCCACTTCCGGGTCGAGGTTGTTCATCAGCATGCGCAGCGGCGCTTCGGTCAGCCAGCTCTTGGCGGTCAGCTTGTTGCCGCGGGCGGCACGGATTTCGACATTGCGGAATTTTGTAGGCTTGTTGTCAGTCACGAAAAAGACTCCTCAGCGATCAATTCAAACCAACCCTGGCGATGGGCAAGCGGCTTGTGCGCTTCAATGCGCGACAAGCGAATCAGTGGACGTGATGCTCGGTTTCTTTCAACTCGTATGCATACGTCTTTACTTGTACATACAAGCATATGCAATTGAACGGCCAACTTATGAAGAAGCTGTCCGACAAAACCAGCGAACATCGCTGAGGACACCGAAATCACGGGGTATTAGTGATTGATTTTTTTTCGAAGGGGCGCTTTTTGAAAGCAGAGAGGCTGTTACAGGAGCGTGGCATTGCACCGCGCTGGGGTGTTCGGTAACAAAAAGTGGGAAACATCCCACAGCCTGGAGACCCAATGAGTCTCCAGGCTGTGGTCGTTTATTACTGCGTGTGGATAACTTATTCCACCGTCACCGACTTGGCCAGGTTACGCGGCTGGTCAACGTCAGTGCCCTTGAGCACAGCAACGTAGTACGACAGCAGTTGCAGCGGGATGGTGTAGAGGATCGGCGACAGGATGTCGTGGATGTGCGGCATCTGCACCACGTGGGTGCCTTCGCCGTTGGTCATCCCGGCCTTCTCGTCAGCGAACACGATCAGTTCGCCGCCACGGGCACGGACTTCCTGCAGGTTGGACTTGAGCTTCTCGAGCAGTTCGTTGTTCGGCGCCACGGTCACCACCGGCATGTCGTTATCCACAAGCGCCAGCGGGCCATGCTTCAGTTCGCCGGCAGGATAAGCTTCGGCGTGGATGTAAGAGATTTCCTTGAGTTTCAGGGCCCCTTCCATCGCTACCGGATATTGCGCGCCACGACCGAGGAACAGGGTGTGGTTCTTGTCGGCGAACAGTTCGGCGATCTTTTCCACGGTGCTGTCCATGGCCAGTGCTTCGCCCAGACGGGTTGGCAAGCGACGCAGTTCTTCGACCAGCGTGGCTTCAACGTCTTTGCCCAGCGTGCCGCGCACCTGGCCCAGCGACAGGGTCAGCAACAGCAGGCCAACCAGTTGCGTGGTGAACGCCTTGGTCGAAGCCACGCCGATTTCGCGACCGGCCTGGGTCAGCAGGGTCAGATCGGATTCGCGCACCAGCGAACTGATGCCGACGTTGCAGATCGCCAGGCTACCCAGGAAACCCAGCTCCTTGGCGTTACGCAGGGCCGCCAAGGTGTCGGCGGTTTCGCCGGACTGGGAAATGGTGACAAACAGTGTGTCCGGCTGCACCACAACCTTGCGGTAGCGGAACTCACTGGCGACTTCGACCTGGCACGGAATCCCGGCCAGCTCTTCGAGCCAGTAACGGGCAACCATGCCGGCATGGTAACTGGTGCCGCAGGCAACAATCTGAACGTTGCGCACTTTGGCGAACAGCTCGGCAGCTTGTGGGCCGAAGGCCTGCACCAGCACCTGGTTCGGGCTGAGGCGACCTTCCAGGGTGCGTTGCACCACGGAAGGCTGCTCGTGGATTTCCTTGAGCATGTAGTGGCGGAACTCGCCCTTGTCGGCGGCTTCGGCACCGTCGGTGTACTGCACGGTCTGGCGCTCGACGGCTTTGCCGGTCACGTCCCAGATCTGCACCTTGTCACGCTGGATTTCGGCGATATCGCCCTCTTCCAGATACATGAAACGGTCGGTGACCTGACGCAGGGCCAGTTGGTCGGACGCGAGGAAGTTCTCGCCCAGGCCCAGACCGATCACCAGCGGGCTGCCGCTGCGAGCCGCGACCAGGCGATCCGGTTGCAGCGCGTGGATGACCGCAAGGCCGTAGGCGCCATGCAGATCCTTGACCGTTGCCTTCAGGGCGTCGGTCAGGTCCGGCAGCGTCTTGAGTTTTTCGGTCAGCAGGTGGGCGATGACTTCGGTGTCGGTGTCGGAAGAGAACACGTAACCCTGAGCCTTGAGTTGCTCACGCAGCGCTTCATGGTTCTCGATGATGCCGTTGTGCACCACCGCGACGTTGCCGGAGAAATGCGGGTGAGCATTGCGTTCGCTCGGCGCACCGTGGGTTGCCCAACGGGTGTGGGCGATACCGAGACGGCCAACCAGCGGGTGTTCCGCCAGAGCCGCGTCCAGTTCGCTGACCTTGCCCACACGACGGGTGCGTTCCAGCGTGCCTTCATTGGTGTACACCGCCACACCGGCACTGTCATAACCCCGGTATTCGAGGCGCTTGAGGCCTTCGACCAGGATGGCGGTGATATTACGTTCAGCTACCGCGCCGACAATTCCACACATGCTTATTTCTCCTGACTGACCGTCGCGCAAATCAAATTGATACCGCGAGCCTGAATCTGATCCCGTGCCTCCTGCGGCAGGCGATCATCGGTGATTAGGGTATGGACACTGCTCCACGGCAGTTCCAGGTTTGGAATCTTGCGGCCGATCTTGTCGGCCTCGACCATCACGACCACTTCCCGCGCCACTTCCGCCATCACCCGGCTCAGGCCGAGCAACTCATTGAAGGTGGTGGTGCCACGCACCAGATCGATGCCGTCGGCACCGATGAACAATTGATCGAAGTCGTAAGAGCGTAGTACCTGCTCGGCGACCTGGCCCTGAAAGGATTCCGAATGGGGATCCCAGGTGCCGCCGGTCATCAGCAGGACCGGTTCATGCTCGAGTTCGCTCAGGGCGTTGGCGACGTGCAGGGAATTGGTCATCACCACCAGGCCCGGCTGCTGGCCGAGCTCGGGAATCATCGCGGCCGTGGTGCTGCCGCTGTCGATGATGATGCGGGCGTGTTCGCGAATGCGTGTCACCGCAGCGCGGGCAATCGCCTGCTTGTATTTGGAAACGTTCTGACTGACGTCGGCCACCAGTTCCTGGGGCATGGTGATCGCTCCACCATAACGGCGCAGCAACAGACCATGGCTTTCCAGCGCAGCCAGATCCTTGCGAATCGTAACTTCGGAGGTTTCGAAACGCTTGGCGAGTTCGTCGACACTCACTTCACCCTGCTCGGTGAGCAAGGCCAGGATGTTGTGACGACGTTGGGGTGTATTGCGTTTCGACATGGCGCGCTATGTTTCGATTCGAAAGATAATGAAAGCAATCAAAACCTATCGAAGCAAAACCGTCAAGCCGGCGATGAAAAAAAATCGCTGCCCGTAGGCAGCGATCTTTCAGATTGAAGCGCTGTGGATAACTCAGCTCTTCTTGATTTTCTCCGGCCGTTTCCAGCCTTCGATGTTCCTCTGCCTTGCACGGCCTACTGCCAACTGAGCGTTATCCACATTCTGGGTGATGGTCGAACCGGCCGCCGTCGTCGCACCGGCAGAGATATCCACAGGCGCCACCAGCGAATTGTTGGAGCCGATGAACACGTCTTCGCCCAACACGGTTTTCCACTTGTTGGCGCCATCGTAGTTGCAAGTGATGGTGCCGGCGCCGATGTTGGTGCGGGCACCGATCTCGGCATCACCCAGATAAGTCAGGTGTCCGGCCTTGGCGCCCTCCCCCATGCGAGCGTTTTTCAGTTCGACGAAGTTACCCACATGGGCACGGGCTTCGAGCACGGTGCCTGGACGCAGTCGGGCAAACGGGCCGGCGTCGCTGTTTTCACCCAGCACCGCGCCTTCGATATGGCTGTTGGCCTTGATCAAGACGCCTTTGCGCAGTGTGCTGTCCTTGATCACGCAGTTCGGGCCGATCACCACGTCGTCTTCGATGACCACTTTGCCTTCGAGAATGACGTTGATGTCGATCAGCACATCGCGACCGACGGTCACTTCACCACGCACGTCGAACCGGGCCGGGTCACGCAGGGTCACGCCCTGGGCCATCAGGCGACGGCCGGCACGCAACTGATAATGACGCTCCAGTTCCGACAGTTGCTTGCGATCGTTGGCGCCCTGCACTTCCATCGGATCGTGGGGTTGCTCGGTCGCAACCACCAGGCCATCACCGACCGCCATTTCAATCACGTCGGTCAGGTAGTACTCGCCCTGGGCGTTGTTGTTCGACAGACGCCCCATCCAGTCAGCCAGATGGCTGGCAGGTACCGCGAGAATCCCGGTATTGCCTTCGGTGATCGCGCGTTGAGCTTCAGTGGCGTCCTTGTGCTCGACGATTGCTGCAACCTTGCCGCTGGCGTCGCGCACGATGCGGCCATAACCGGTCGGGTCGTCCAGTTCGACGGTCAACAAACCCATCTGGCCGGGAACGACGTGCTTGAGCAGCCGCTGCAGGGTTTCGACTTCGATCAGCGGCACGTCACCGTAGAGGATCAGAACGGTATCGGACGTAATGAACGGTACGGCCTGGGCAGTCGCGTGGCCGGTACCCAATTGCTTGTCCTGCAGGACGAAATTGAGGTCATCGGCGGCCAGGCGCTCGCGCACCACATCGGCACCATGGCCGATGACAACATGGATGCGCTGCGGATCGAGCTGACGGGCGCTGTGGATAACATGACCGAGCATGGAATCGCCGGCAATCGGGTGCAGCACTTTCGGCAGTGCCGAACGCATGCGTGTGCCTTGACCGGCCGCGAGGATTACGATTTCAAGAGACATGACTGGCTACCAATCCTGGGTGGTCAGCAACTGCGACCGGGTTTGTAGAATTCTGAAAAGAAAAAAGGGTAGCCGAGGCTACCCTTTTTTATCAATCGCACAACAAGTGGCTGACGGATTAACCGCCAAACTTCTTGCGGATCTGCTGGACGGTGCGCAGCTGAGCTGCAGCCTCGGCCAGACGTGCGGACGCAGCTCCGTAGTCGAAATCTGCGCTCTTCTCATGCAGAGCAGCTTCGGCAGCCTTGAGAGCTGCCTGAGCCTGAGCTTCATCCAGGTCGGCGGCACGTTGCACGGTATCGGCAAGCACCTTGACCATGTTCGGCTGAACCTCGAGGAAACCACCGGAGATGTAGAACACCTCGGCTTCCCCGCCTTGCTTGATCAGGCGGATCGGACCCGGCTTGAGATTCGTGATCAGCGGCGCGTGACCCAGAGCGATACCAAGATCACCCAGAGCACCGTGCGCAATCACCATCTCGACCAGGCCGGAAAAGATTTCTCCTTCCGCGCTGACGATATCGCAATGGACTGTCATAGCCATCTGATTGCCTCAACCTAAATGAGCGCCCGTTGCCGGGCGCCGGGATTACAGTTTCTTGGCTTTCTCGATCGCTTCTTCGATGCCGCCGACCATGTAGAACGCTTGTTCTGGCAGGTGGTCGTAGTCACCGTTGAGGATGCCTTTGAAGCCAGCAATGGTGTCTTTCAGGGAAACGTATTTACCCGAAGCACCGGTGAAGACTTCAGCCACGAAGAACGGCTGCGACAAGAAGCGCTGGATCTTACGAGCACGGTTTACCAACTGCTTGTCGGCTTCCGACAGCTCGTCCATACCCAGGATCGCGATGATGTCCTTCAGCTCTTTGTAACGCTGCAGCACGTACTGAACGCCGCGAGCGGTCTCGTAGTGATCGTTGCCGATCACGTTCGGGTCCAGCTGACGCGAAGTCGAGTCCAGTGGGTCTACCGCCGGGTAGATACCCAGGGAAGCGATGTCACGGGACAGAACGACGGTGGCGTCCAGGTGAGCAAACGTGGTCGCTGGCGACGGGTCAGTCAAGTCGTCCGCTGGTACGTATACGGCCTGGATCGAAGTAATCGAACCTTGCTTGGTCGAAGTGATGCGCTCTTGCAGCACGCCCATCTCTTCAGCCAGGGTCGGCTGGTAACCTACTGCCGAAGGCATACGGCCCAGCAGTGCGGATACTTCGGTACCGGCCAGGGTGTAACGATAGATGTTGTCGACGAACAGCAGAACGTCGTTACCTTCGTCACGGAACTTCTCGGCCATGGTCAGGCCGGTCAGCGCTACGCGCAGACGGTTTCCTGGTGGCTCGTTCATCTGACCGTAGACCAGCGCTACCTTGTCGAGAACGTTGGAGTCCTTCATCTCGTGGTAGAAGTCGTTACCCTCACGAGTACGCTCACCCACACCGGCGAACACGGAATAACCGCTGTGCTCGATGGCGATGTTACGGATCAGTTCCATCATGTTTACGGTCTTGCCTACACCGGCACCACCGAACAGACCGACTTTACCGCCCTTGGCGAACGGGCAAACCAGGTCGATAACCTTGATGCCGGTTTCCAGCAGCTCGTTGCCGCCAGCCTGTTCTGCGAAGGAAGGAGCTGCGCGGTGGATACCCCAGCGTTCTTCTTCGCCGATCGGGCCAGCTTCGTCGATCGGGTTGCCCAGTACGTCCATGATCCGGCCCAGAGTCGCTTTACCGACCGGTACGGAGATGGCTGCGCCAGTGTTGTTGACGTCCAGACCGCGCTTCAAGCCTTCGGTGGAGCCCATCGCAATGGTACGAACCACGCCGTCGCCCAGCTGCTGCTGAACTTCCAGAGTGGTTTCGGCGCCTTGAACCTTCAAGGCGTCGTAGATGCTCGGTACGCTGTCGCGTGGAAATTCCACGTCGATAACGGCGCCGATGATTTGAACGATACGTCCGCTACTCATAGCTGGATCCTCTGAATATTTGAACCGTTAAACCGCGGCAGCGCCGCCGACGATTTCCGAGATCTCTTGGGTGATCGCAGCCTGACGCGCCTTGTTGTAGATCAGCTGCAAATCGCTGATCAAATCACCGGCGTTGTCGGTAGCGTTCTTCATCGCGATCATCCGCGCAGCTTGTTCGGCCGCGTTGTTCTCGACCACCGCCTGGTACACCTGCGACTCCACGTAACGCACCATCAAGCCGTCAAGCAGCTCTTTGGCGTCTGGTTCGTAGAGGTAGTCCCAGTGGTGCTTGAGATCCTGATCCGGGGTCGCTACCAGCGGAATCAACTGCTCCACGGTAGGCTGTTGCGTCATGGTGTTGATGAACTTGTTGGATACCACGGACAGGCGGTCAATACGGCCGTCCAGATAGGCATCCAGCATCACCTTGACGCTGCCGATCAGATCATTGATCGACGGCTCTTCACCCAGGTGGCTGATAGCTGCAACGACGTTACCGCCGAAGTTGCGGAAAAAGGCCGCACCCTTGCTACCAACGACACACAGATCAATCTCGACGCCGTTTTCGCGGTTTACCGCCATGTCCTTGACCAGGGCCTTGAACAGGTTGGTGTTCAAGCCGCCGCACAGACCACGGTCACTGCTCACCACGACATAACCAACGCGCTTGATGGCGCGGTCGATCATGAACGGATGGCGGTATTCCGGGTTGGCGTTGGCCAGATGCCCAATTACCTGGCGGATACGCTCCGCATAAGGACGGCTAGCAGCCATGCGCATTTGTGCCTTGCGCATTTTGCTGACCGCCACTTTTTCCATGGCGCTGGTAATTTTTTGCGTGCTTTTGATGCTCGCAATCTTACTGCGAATCTCTTTTGCGCCTGCCATGTAACACCTATCAGGTTAGCAAGCGGGAGCCTTGCGGCTCCCGCTGCGGCTTACCAGGTTTGGGTGGCCTTGAACTTCTCGATACCGGCTTTCAGGCCAGCGTCGATTTCGTCATTGAAGTCACCTTTAACGTTGATCTTCGCCATCAAGTCGGCGTGATCGCGGTTGAAGAAAGCAATCAGCGCTTGTTCGAAGCTGCCGATCTTGGCGATTTCAATGTCAGTCAGGAACCCACGCTCAGCGGCATACAGCGACAGCGCCATGTCGGCGATCGACATAGGTGCGTATTGCTTCTGCTTCATCAGCTCGGTAACGCGCTGACCATGCTCAAGTTGCTTGCGGGTCGCTTCGTCCAGGTCAGAAGCGAACTGGGCGAATGCCGCCAGTTCACGGTACTGAGCCAGAGCGGTACGGATACCACCGGACAGCTTCTTGATGATCTTGGTCTGAGCGGCACCACCCACACGGGATACCGAAACACCGGCGTTCACTGCTGGGCGGATGCCCGAGTTGAACATGGCCGATTCCAGGAAGATCTGACCGTCGGTGATGGAAATCACGTTGGTCGGAACGAACGCGGAAACGTCGCCAGCCTGGGTTTCGATGATCGGCAGTGCGGTCAGGGAACCGGTTTTGCCGGTCACTGCGCCGTTGGTGAACTTCTCTACGTACTCTTCCGAAACGCGGGATGCGCGCTCCAGCAGACGGGAGTGGAGATAGAACACGTCGCCTGGGTAAGCTTCACGGCCTGGTGGACGGCGCAGCAGCAGGGAAATCTGGCGGTAAGCCACTGCTTGCTTGGACAGATCGTCATAAACGATCAGCGCGTCTTCACCGCGGTCGCGGAAGAATTCGCCCATGGTGCAACCGGAGTACGGAGCCAGGAACTGCAGTGCTGCAGATTCCGAAGCGCTCGCTGCAACGATGATGGTGTTAGCCAGTGCACCGTTTTCTTCCAGCTTGCGAACCACGTTGGCGATGGTCGATTGCTTCTGACCGATTGCCACGTAAACGCAGAAAATGCCGCTGTCTTTCTGATTGATGATCGCGTCGATCGCCAGAGCGGTCTTGCCGATCTGACGGTCACCGATGATCAGCTCACGCTGGCCACGGCCGACAGGGATCATGGCATCGACAGCCTTGTAGCCAGTCTGTACAGGCTGGTCTACCGACTTACGCCAGATCACGCCCGGAGCAACTTTCTCGACCGCGTCGGTCTCGGTGTTGCCCAGTGGACCTTTGCCGTCAACAGGGTTACCCAGTGCGTCGACAACGCGACCCAGCAGTTCCTTACCAACCGGAACTTCGAGGATGCGGCCGGTGCACTTGGCGCTCATGCCTTCAGCCAGAGTCGTGTATGCGCCCAGTACAACGGCACCTACGGAGTCTTGCTCCAGGTTGAGGGCCATACCGTAGACGCCGCCCGGAAACTCGATCATCTCGCCGTACATGACGTCGGCCAGACCGTGAATCCGCACGATACCGTCAGATACGCTGACGACAGTGCCTTCGTTACGGGCTTGGGAGGTCACATCGAGCTTTTCGATGCGGCCCTTGATAATTTCACTTATTTCGGAAGGATTGAGTTGCTGCATTGCTCTGCTGCCCCTTCAAACTCAAGATTTCAATGCTTCGGCAAGTTTCGCGATTTTGCCGCGAATCGAGCCATCGATAACCAGGTCGCCGGCGCGGATAACGACACCGCCTATAAGGGCAGCATCCTCCGCAACTTGCAGGCGCACTTCCCGGTTGAGTCGTGCACTGAGAACCTTGGCGAGTTTGTCTTGCTGTTCTTGGTTCAATGCAAAAGCACTGGTCACTTCAACGTCTACCGATTTCTCTTGTTCGGCCTTGTACAGGTCGAAAAGAGCAGCGATCTCCGGCAGAAGCGGGAGACGGTCGTTTTCGGCAACGACATTGATGAAGTTCTGTGCCTTGGCATCAAACTTGTCGCCGCACACGTCAATGAACGTGGCGGCCTTTTCTGCGCTCGTCAGTCGCGGGGCCTTGAGCACGCGCTGCATGGTGTCGTCTTGCGACACCGCTGCAGCCAGGCCGAGCATGGCTGACCAATTGGCCAGTTGCTGGTGGGCCTGAGCGTGCTCGAAGGCCGCCTTAGCGTAAGGTCGGGCCAACGTGGTCAGTTCTGCCATGATCGCCCTCGCTTAGATTTCAGCAGCCAGTTGGTTAACCAGCTCTGCGTGCGCGTTTTGATCGATTGTGGCACCCAGGATCTTCTCGGCGCCGCCGACAGCCAGCAAGCCCACTTGGGCGCGCAGCTTGTCTTTGACACTGTTCAGTTCCTGTTCGATCTCGGCTTGAGCCTGAACCTTCACACGGTCAGCGTCGACACGGGCCTTTTCAACGGCCTCTTCGACAATCTGGTTACCGCGTTTCTTGGCTTGCTCGATGATTTCAGCTGCCTGAGCTTTCGCTTCGCGCAGTTGCTGACCCGCTTTCTCTTGGGCCAACTCCAGGTCGCGAGCTGCACGGCTGGCAGCGTCCAGACCATCAGCGATCTTCTTTTGACGTTCGTGCAGAGCTGCGATGACCGGAGGCCATACGAACTTCATGCAGAACAGTACAAAAATCAGGAACGCAACGGACTGGCCAATCAGGGTCGCATTAATGTTCACGCCAACACCTCGCAGTTACGTTGTCCATCACACCAAATCACTCGGAAAGTCCGAATGATTAGCCAGCGATTTGACCAACGAACGGGTTCGCAAAGGTGAAGAACAGAGCGATACCAACACCGATCATGGTTACGGCGTCGAGCAGACCGGCAACGATGAACATTTTAACTTGCAGCATTGGAACCATTTCTGGCTGACGCGCTGCGCCTTCCAGGAACTTGCCGCCCAGCAGGCCGAAACCAATTGCGGTACCCAGTGCGCCCAGGCCGATCAACAGTGCAACAGCGATAGCGGTTAGACCAACTACAGTTTCCATCTTTCCTCCCGACTTTTACGTCGTATGGTTTAGGTTTTTTAGATTAAAGCGGTAAAACAAATCGTTTCATGGTGCCCCGTGAGGAGCCCCTCCCCGTGCTACCGGGAAGGACATCAGACTGGTCGAGACCGGTCTTAATGGTTTTCTTCGTGCGCCATCGACAGGTAGACGATGGTCAGCATCATGAAGATGAACGCCTGCAGGGTGATGATCAGGATGTGGAACACAGCCCACGCCCACTGCAGGACAACGCCCAGGCCGCTCAGCCAGAGCAGGCCGCTGCCGAACATCACAGCGATCAGGATGAACACCAGCTCGCCGGCATACATGTTGCCGAACAGACGCAGAGCCAGAGAGATCGGTTTGGCGATCAGGGTCACGAATTCCAGCAGGAAGTTCACCGGGATCAGCAGCGCCTGAACGAAGATGTTCTTGCTGCCGAACGGGTGCAGGGTCAGCTCGCCGATGAAGCCGCCGAGGCCCTTGACCTTGATGCTATAGAAAATGATCAGTGCGAAAACCGAGAACGCCATGCCCAGGGTCGCGTTCGGGTCGGTGGTCGACACGGCACGGAACGGGATGTGGTGGTCGCCGGAGATCAGGATGGCCAACTGAGGAATCCAGTCGACCGGTACCAGGTCGACGGCGTTCATCAGGAACACCCAGACGAAGATGGTCAGTGCCAGCGGTGCGATCACCGGGCTACGGCCATGGAAGCTGTCTTTCACGCTGCCATCGACGAATTCGACCAGGACTTCAACGAAGTTCTGCAGTGCACCTGGCTGACCGGAAGTCGCCTTCTTGGCCGCCATGCGGAAAAGAATGACGAAGATCAGACCCAGTGCGACCGACCAGCCGAGGGTATCGACGTGGAAAGCCCAGAAGCCCATTTCCTTGGCTTCTGCTGCGGTGTGGGCAAAGCCCCAGCCGCCGTTGGGTAGCTGACCGAAGGTCAGGTTCTGCAAGTGGTGCTGGATATAGCCCGAAGCGGTTGTTTCTGCCATGGTTGCCTCAAACGCCCTAAGGTCTCGAAAGTCTTGTTCTCATCAGCAGGGGAGCGAACCAGCTGACCGACTGAGTCAGCACGAAGGCGCCGAATACAGCGATCGGCGCCAGTGGCTTCACACCTGCAAACACCAGTGCAAACAGCACTGCCGTCAAAATCAGTTTGCCTGCCTCGCCGGCATAGAAAGACCGGACGATGGACTGGGCTGCTCGGGCGCCGGAAAACCGAAATGCCTTGTGAGCGAAATAAACATTGGGCAGCAAGGCTATCAGGCCTCCGCAAAGTCCCGAGTATCCGGCAACGACTCCGTGCCATTGCCAGAGCGCCAAAGCGGCAATGAGCAAAATGACAAATTGAGCCATCAACACCGGAAAAACCGCCAGGCGATGGAACGGCAGGCGGTTTGGCTTGCGGGTTTCCATCACTATTGCTCTCCAATGGTCGGCTGCCGAAATTCAATAACTTGGCATAATTTGTGCCGACAAAATGCGCGCAGAGTATAGGGGCGGTTCTGCCCCTATTCAACTGTCAGGTAGTGATTTCCGACTGCGCGCTACAAGAGGAATTGTTTCAGCGGATGTGTGCAAGCACACCCTGAAGCTCATCGAGAGAGTTGTAACCGATCACCAACTGACCCTTTCCCTTCTTCCCGTGGCGGATCTGCACCGCAGAGCCTAGGCGCTCGGCCAGACGCTGCTCGAGGCGGGCGATATCCGGGTCCGGTTTTGCAGGTTCCACAGGCTCGGGTTTGCCACTCAACCACTGGCGAACCAGTGCCTCAGTCTGGCGCACGGTAAGACCGCGTGCGACAACATGTCGCGCCCCTTCCACCTGCTGATTGTCCGGCAGACCGAGCAATGCACGGGCATGGCCCATTTCCAGGTCCCCGTGGGACAGCATGGTCTTGATGACTTCCGGCAGCGCAATCAGGCGCAACAGGTTGGCTACCGTGACGCGGGACTTACCCACAGCCTCGGCCACCTGTTGCTGGGTGAGCTGGAATTCCTGCTGCAGGCGCTGCAGGGCCACCGCTTCCTCGATCGGATTCAGGTCTTCGCGCTGGATGTTCTCGATCAGCGCAATGGCGATCGCGGTTTCATCCGGCACATCGCGGACCATGGCCGGAATGGTTTCCTGCCCGGCCTGCTGACTTGCACGCCAGCGGCGCTCGCCGGCGATGATTTCAAAACGGCCACCACCAATCGGGCGAACCACGATCGGCTGCATCACGCCTTGAGTCTTGATCGACTGAGCCAGCTCTTCCAGCGCCTGCGGATCCATGTCCCGGCGCGGCTGATACTTGCCGCGTTGCAGCAAGTCCAGCGGCAGGTGCTGCAACTCACGGCTGTCAGCCTGCGCCGCCTGTTCTTCCAGCGAGCTGACAGTCGGACCGCTCAGCAGTGCATCCAGTCCTCGTCCGAGACCTCGTTTCTTGACGGCCATGGGGATTCCTTAAGTTGGCTGGGCAGCGGCGATGCGTGAATTTTTGCGCTGACGGCGAACCATCTCGCCCGCCAGGGCCAGATAGGCCAGCGCGCCACGCGATTGCTTGTCGTAGGCCAGCGCCGGCATGCCGTAGCTCGGGGCTTCGGCCAGACGGATGTTGCGCGGGATGACGGTGTCGTACAGCTGGTCGCCGAAGTGTTCCTTGAGCTGGGCCGATACGTCGTTCATCAGGCTCAGGCGCGGGTCGTACATGGTCCGCAGCAGGCCTTCGACTTTCAGGTTCGGGTTCAGCAGTTCGGCGATGCGCTTGATGTTATCCACAAGGTCGCTCAAACCTTCGAGCGCAAAGTACTCGCACTGCATGGGGATAATCACCCCGTCAGCCGCGACCAGTGCGTTCAGTGTGAGCATCGACAGCGACGGCGGGCAGTCGATCAGAATGTAATCGTAGTTTTCCCGGATCGGCGCCAGCGCGCTGCGCAGACGGCTTTCCTTCATCTGCATTTCCAGCAGTACCACTTCGGCCGCCGTCAGGTCACGGTTGGCCGGCAGCAGTTGATAACCGCCGTGTTCCGAGAAGTGCATGGCCTGAGCCAGATCGCATTCGCCGATCAGCAGGTCGTAGACCGAGTTTTCCAGGCCATGTTTATCCACACCGCTACCCATGGTGGCGTTGCCCTGTGGATCGAGATCGATCAACAGCACCCGGCGCTTGGTCGCGACCAGGGATGCTGCGAGGTTGATGCAGGTGGTGGTCTTGCCCACACCACCCTTCTGGTTCGCTATCGCGAATACCTTAGCCATTCTTGCTTGTGTTCCCAATCATGCCGTGCGGCGCAGTATCAGCAGATGGCGTTGGCCTTGGCAACCGGGTACGGCCAGGGCGTGTTCGCTATCGAGTTTGAAGTCTGCCGGCAATGCTACCAGCTCATCGGCCGGATGGACGCCCTTCATTGCCAGCCAGCGCGTATCGGCGTCGCCGAGGTGGCGAGTCCAGTTAGTGAAGTTCTCCATGCTGCTGAACGCCCGGGAAATGATCCCGTTGAACGGCTGTGCAGGCTGGAACGCTTCAACGCGACTGTGGATAACTTGCAGGTTATCCAGTTTGAGTTCGAGTTTGACCTGAGTCAGGAAGCGGGTTTTCTTGCCATTGCTGTCCAGGCAAGTCACTTGCGAGTCCGGATACAGGATCGCCAAAGGGATCCCCGGCATGCCACCGCCGCTGCCGACGTCCAGCCAGCGGCCGTTTTCGATGAACGACATCACGCTGAGGCTGTCGAGCAAGTGACGGGAAACCATTTCGTCCGGATCACGAACAGCGGTCAGGTTGTAGGCCTGGTTCCATTTGATCAACAGGGCCAGATAACCCAGCAGCAATTCGTGCTGGGTTTCAGTGAGGTTGACACCGAGCTCGCGGGCTCCTGTGGATAACTCTTCGGCGTGTTGCGAAGTAACCTTAGAACTCAAGCGCTTTGCTCCAACTGACGGCCCGCGCCGCGTTTTTTCAAATGAATCATCAACAGCGAAATCGCTGCCGGGGTCACACCCGGGATCCGCGAAGCCTGGCCGAGCGTCTCGGGACGCGTGGCACCCAGCTTGCTCTGGATCTCCTTGGAGAGACCGGAAATGTTGGTGTAATCGATATCCACAGGCAGTTTCGTGTCTTCGCTTGCACGCAGACGGGCGATTTCGTCCTGTTGACGGTCGATGTAACCGGCGTATTTGGTCTTGATCTCGACCTGCTCGGCGACCTGTGGATCTTCCGCGCCCTGCCCGGTCACTTCGACCAGACCAGCGTAGTCGATTTCCGGACGGCTCAAGAGATTGAGCAGGTTGTATTCGTGAGTCAGCGGCGTGCCGAATTTTTCAGCAATCGCATCACCCTGCTGGGTGCCCGGGCGAACCCAGGTGCTTTTCAGGCGCTGCTCTTCCAGCTCGATGTTTTCGCGCTTCTTGCAGAACGCCGCCCAGCGCGCGTCATCGACCAGACCCAGTTCGCGACCTTTTTCGGTCAGACGCAGGTCGGCGTTGTCCTCACGCAGGATCAGGCGGTACTCGGCACGGGAAGTGAACATGCGGTACGGCTCTTGGGTACCGAGGGTAATCAGGTCGTCGACCAATACCCCGATGTACGCTTCATCGCGACGCGGGCACCAGGCTTCTTTGCCTTTGGCACGCAATGCGGCGTTCGCGCCAGCCAGCAAACCTTGGGCGCCGGCTTCTTCGTAACCGGTGGTGCCGTTGATCTGGCCGGCAAAGAACAAACCGCCGATGACTTTGGTTTCCAGGCTGTACTTCAGGTCACGCGGATCGAAGTAGTCGTACTCGATCGCATAACCCGGACGCACGATGTGCGCGTTTTCCATGCCGCGTATCGATTGCACGATCTGCAGTTGCACGTCGAACGGCAAGCTTGTGGATATCCCGTTCGGATACAGCTCATGGGTGGTCAGGCCTTCCGGCTCGATGAACACCTGATGGCTTTCCTTGTCGGCAAAGCGATGAATCTTGTCTTCGATGGACGGGCAATAACGCGGGCCGATGCCTTCGATTTCGCCGGCAGCGGAATACATCGGCGAACGGTCGAGGTTCGCGGCGATTATTTCGTGGGTGCGGGCGTTGGTGTGGGTAATCCAGCAACTGACTTGCCGTGGATGTTGTTCCTTGTTGCCCATGAACGACATCACCGGGATCGGCGTATCGCCTGGCTGCTCGGTCATTACCGAGAAATCCACAGACTTGCCGTCGATACGCGGTGGCGTACCGGTTTTCAGGCGACCGACACGAAGCGGCAGTTCACGCAGACGGTGCGCCAGGGCAATCGATGGCGGATCACCGGCGCGACCGCCGGAAAAATTCTGCAAACCGATGTGGATAAGTCCGCCCAGGAAGGTACCGGTGGTCAACACCACGGAATCGGCGAAGAAACGCAGACCCATTTGCGTGACAACACCGCGTACTTGTTCCTGCTCGACGATCAGGTCGTCGGCGGCTTGTTGAAATATCCACAGGTTCGGCTGGTTTTCCAGGATTTCGCGGACAGCTGCCTTGTAAAGAATCCGGTCAGCTTGTGCACGGGTTGCACGTACGGCCGGGCCTTTACGGCTGTTCAACACGCGAAACTGGATGCCACCCAGATCGGTAGCGATGGCCATCGCGCCGCCGAGGGCGTCGATTTCCTTGACCAGATGACTTTTGCCAATGCCGCCGATGGCCGGGTTGCAGCTCATGGCACCGAGGGTTTCCACGTTGTGCGTCAGCAGAAGGGTTTTTGCACCCATGCGTGCTGAGGCCAGTGCTGCCTCGGTACCGGCATGACCGCCGCCGATGACGATCACTTCAAAACGGGAAGGGAAATCCACCACGCACCTCGTGCCTGCTTAAGTAGGTAATTCAGGAATAGTTTGAGATCAGGTTTCTGGACCTGGTCGACAAGTATAGGGACTTCGCCCTTCCTAAAGAACCCTTTGCACAAAATTTAACCAGCTGTGGAGAACTCGCGGTTAAAAGAATAAAAAAGAGAGAAATTTATAAAACCTTTGTTTTAAAGCTTATTCTTACTGCCCGTGATTTCTGTGGATAGATTGCCACAGGCCTTTATTTTCAATATGTACAGAGATTCAAAACCCTGTGCCCATCTGCCCATGAGGCCCTTGGATAACCGGTGTAAGCCTGTGGATGAATGGGGCTGTTATCCACAGAGGCAGTTATGTTCAGTTTTCAGGCGCTGTTATCAACTGCCCTCAGCGGCAGTTATTCACAGGGCTTAATCCACAGAAATCGGATGAATGAGCATGCAGCGGACAGGGGAAATCCGCTCGGGGAGAAGGAATCTGCCCGGCACTGGAAAGGAAGGAATGCGAAAAGGAGAAACAGACAGGTCGCGAATGGACCTGCCTGTGGACAACGGAAGGGTTATTTACCGATGCAGAAACTGGAAAAGATCCGCCCGAGCAGATCATCGGAGCTGAACGCCCCGGTAATTTCCCCGAGAGACTGCTGAGCCTGGCGCAGATCTTCTGCCAACAGTTCGCCAGCCCCTGCCAGAGTCAGCTGTGCACGGCCGTGTTCCAGAGACGCGCTGGCATGACGCAATGCTTCCAGGTGGCGGCGGCGTGCGCTGAAACTGCTTTCCGAGGTCTGCTCGTAACCCATGCAGGCCTTGAGGTGATCGCGCAGCAGATCCAGGCCTTCGCCGGCAGCCTTGGCGCTCAGGCTGATAGTTACATGGCCATCGTCGCTGACTTCCAGGGCAATCGCTTCACCGGTGAGATCCGCTTTATTGCGAATCAGGGTGACCTTTGCCGGATCTGGTCGGGTTTCAAGGAATTCAGGCCATAACGCGAAAGGATCTGCAGCTTCCGGCGCCGTGGCGTCGACCACCAGCAGTACCCGATCGGCTTCGCCAATGGCTTTCAACGCACGTTCGACGCCGATTTTTTCCACATGGTCGTCGGTATCGCGCAATCCGGCGGTGTCTACGACATGCAGCGGCATGCCATCGATGTGGATATGTTCGCGCAGGATATCCCGGGTCGTACCGGCGATTTCCGTCACGATGGCGGCTTCTCGCCCGGCCAGCGCATTCAACAGGCTGGATTTGCCGGCATTCGGACGACCGGCAATCACCACCGTCATGCCATCACGCAGCAGCGCACCCTGCCCGGCTTCACGCAGGACGGTGGATAACTCGTCGCGTACCTTGTCGAGCATGCCCAATACATGGCCATCGGCGAGGAAGTCGATTTCTTCTTCCGGAAAATCAATGGCTGCTTCGACATAAATCCTCAAGCCGATCAGCTGTTCGGTGAGGTTATGCACACGCTGGGAAAATGCACCTTGCAAGGAACGCAAGGCATTACGTGCAGCCTGTGCGGAACTGGCTTCGATCAGGTCGGCGATGGCCTCGGCCTGGGCCAGGTCGAGTTTGTCATTGAGGAAGGCGCGCTCGCTGAACTCACCCGGCCGGGCCAGACGGCAACCCAGTTCCAGACAACGCTTGAGCAACATATCAAGGACGATCGGACCACCGTGGCCCTGGAGTTCCAGCACATCTTCGCCGGTGAACGAGTTCGGCCCGGGGAAATACAGCGCCAGACCTTCATCCAGCACCTGTTGATCGTCACTGAAGAAGGGGCCGTAGTGGGCAAATCGGGGTTTCAGCTCGCGGCCGCTAATGGCCTTGGCCGCCACGCTGGCCAGCGGCCCGGAAATTCGAACGATGCCCACGCCGCCACGGCCCTGGGCAGTAGCGACGGCTGCGATGGTTTCACGAGGTGCGCTCATAAACCGGTATCCAGACAAAAATGGCAGATAGCAAAACGCCCCACTAGGGGGCGTTTTGAGTGGTGTTATCCACAGAGTAAGTTACGCCTCGGCTTTTTTCGTCGCCGCTTCGATCTTACGCGTGATGTACCACTGTTGGGCAATCGACAGGCAGTTGTTCACAACCCAGTACAGCACCAGACCAGCTGGGAACCACAGGAAGAAGAAGGTGAAGATGATCGGCATCATTTTCATGACCTTCGCCTGCATCGGATCCGGAGGAGTCGGGTTCAGACGCTGCTGGATGAACATGGTCGCGCCCATGATGATCGGCAGGATGAAGAACGGATCCTTGATCGACAGGTCGGTAATCCACAGCATGAACGGCGCCTGACGCATTTCCACGCTTTCCAGCAGAACCCAGTACAGGGAAAGGAAAACCGGCATCTGCACGAGGATCGGCAAGCAGCCGCCCAGCGGATTGATCTTCTCTTTCTTGTACAGCTCCATCATGGCTTGCGACATTTTCTGCCGGTCATCGCCATGTTGTTCTTTCAGTGCAGCCAGTTTCGGAGCCACGGCACGCATGCGGGCCATCGACTTGTAGCTGGCGGCCGACAGCGGGAAGAAGATCCCTTTGATCAGCATGGTCAGGAAGATGATCGACCAGCCCCAGTTGCCGACGATGGCGTGGATATGTTGCAGCAGCCAGAAGATCGGCTGGGCAATGAACCACAGAATGCCGTAGTCGACGGTCAGTTCCAGACCTGGGGACAACTCTTTCAGTACAGCCTGGCTTTTCGGACCGGCGTAAAGAACAGCACTGGTCTCGACTTTTGCACCCGGTGCGGCGGTCAGCGAAGGACCGGTGTAACCGATGATGTAGTTGCCTTTGCTGTCTTTACGGGTCTGGACGATGTTGTTTTCGCCCTTCGGAGCAACCCATGCAGTCACGAAGTAGTGTTGCAGCCAGGCTACCCAGCCACCGGTGACGGTTTCCTTGAGCTGACCTTTGTCCATGTCTTTCATGGACACTTTCTTGTACGGCTCGGAACTTGTCCACAGGGCGGCGCCCAGGTAAGTCGCAGTGCCAGTAGCTGTGGTCGACGAAGGATCGGCGCTTGCATCGCGTTTCAGCTGGGCAAACATCGAACCGGACCAAGGCTGAGCGCTCTGGTTGTCGATCAGATAAGTCACGGTCACGTCATACAGGCCACGTTTCAGGGTGAAACGCTTGATGTATTTGACGCCGTCCTTGCTGAACTTCAGGTCGACGACCAATTGGTCCTGACCGTCAGCCAGTTGATAAGTCTTCTTCTCCGAGGAGTAGATCGGGCGACCGGCCGGGCTGGCGTCCGGACCGTTGGTGCCGATCAGACCGCTTTGCGCCAGATAGATACGCTCGCCGCCGTTGTCGAACAGCTGGAACGGAACGTCCGGACGATCCTGACGACGTGGATACAGAGGCAAGGTCAGTTGCGCAACGTCACCGCCCTGTGGATCGATCGCCAGATCGAGCACGTCGGTTTTGATCTGGATCAGATCCTTGCTGGCGGCGACCGGTGTTTCGGCAGGTGCGCTGGTATCGCTTGCGGCGCGCGGAATATCGTCACTGGCTGCAGCGTTATTGCCAGTGGCGGTGTCCGGCAAACCGGATGTAGTCGTACTGGAAGCAACATTCTGAGTCGGCAGGGCAGCCTGACCATAGTCCTGGTTCCATTTAAGAACCATGACGTAGGACACGATTGCCAGGGCGACGATCAGGATCGTGCGTTTGATATCCATGATTACTCGGCCATCGAAGAAGAACGGGAGGTAGGGATAGGTGGAACCGGGTCATAACCACCGGGATTCCACGGATGACAGCGACCTAAACGACGAAAGGTCAGCCAGCCACCGCGCAGAAGGCCATGATTTTCGATGGCTTCATACGCGTAGCAAGAACAACTGGGGTAGAAACGACAGTGACTGGCCATCAGGGGACTAATGGCGTAGCGATAAAACTGGATCGGAACGAGTGCCAGTTTACGCATCTGGACTGTCTACCCCTACAGTTTCGGTTTTGACTGCTGGTACCGGCTTGTTGCGTGCCAGACGCTTCCAGAGTTTGCCGAAATGCTGAATCAATTCGGGGTTTTCTACGTCACCCAAACCTTTGCGCGCGACGATAACGATGTCCCAGCCGACCAGTGAATCCTGGTGCAGGCGAAACGATTCGCGCATCAGACGTTTGAGGCGATTGCGCTCAACGGAGAGCTTTACGCTCTTTTTCCCGATAACCAGTCCGAGACGGGGGTGATCGAGATCGTTGTTGCGTGCAAGGAGCAGGAGATTTTTCCCCGGAACCTTGCCGGTAGGGGAGTCAAAGACTGCCTTGAAATGCCGGGGAGTAAGCAGACGCTTTTCCCGACTGAAGTCCTGACTCACCTCCAGTGCCGGATTATCAAACTGCCAGACGTGCGCGGCCTTTGGCGCGACGACGCGACAGTACGGCACGACCGTTCTTGGTAGCCATGCGAGCACGGAAACCGTGGGTACGAGCGCGTTTGATAGTGCTTGGTTGGAAAGTACGTTTCATGTCGTGTTACCTGGTTCGTCCACAACGGGCCGGAATGGCCCCCGTTTTAAGAGACCGGGGATTCTAGAGAAAGCAAGGCAATAGGTCAATTTCCAACCAACGTTTCCTTATAAATAGATCTCTGATGCCTCCAGGATCGAAACCTTGTCTGCCAGACATAAAAATAAAGAAGGGAATTATTTAAAGCTTTTCTGTAAAGCTTGTAAAAGCTAGGCTCGCCCTCTTCTGTGGATAACTGCTTTCAGACCTTGTTCGGCGTGATGTACAGAGAATGACAACTACGGTGGAAAACCGTGTTCAGCCTGTGCTGCGCTATCGGATAACCTGTGTGTGGAAAGCGCTGTTATCCACAGGCGACTTGTCCACTGAGTTTCGCCCCCAGTTGTCCAGTGCCCTCAGCTACGGTTATCCACAGAGCTTATTCACACACCGTCGGTCGCTTTTTCACCGGTTAAGGCATTGATAAATCATGTCCACCGGGCAACCTGCATGTGGATAAGTGAACGTCCCGCCGCTACAATGGCCGCTTGTTTTTGCCTCACCGGCTTTCAACTTAGGGGATTTCCGTGTCAGTGGAACTTTGGCAGCAGTGCGTGGAGCTTTTGCGCGAAGAGCTGCCAGCCCAACAATTCAACACCTGGATCCGTCCATTACAGGTCGAAGCCGAAGGCGACGAGTTGCGTGTCTACGCACCGAACCGTTTTGTTCTGGACTGGGTCAACGAAAAGTACCTGGGGCGCGTCCTTGAACTGCTGGATGAGCATGGCAATGGCCTCGCGCCGTCGCTCTCCTTATTAATAGGCAGCAAGCGCAGTTCTGCGCCGCGTGCTGCGCCGAATGCACCGTTGGCCGCCGCTGCCGCATCTTTGGCTCAGGCCAATGCCGCACCCGTCAGCGCTCCGGCACCAGCACCGGCTCCAACCCCGGCCAAGCGTGCGACGCAGAAAACCGAGGAAGTCAGCGAAGAGCCGTCCCGCGACAGCTTCGATCCGATGGCGGGCGCTGCCTCCCAGCAAGCGCCAGTGCGTGCCGAACAGCGCACCGTGCAGGTCGAGGGTGCGCTCAAGCACACTAGTTATCTGAACCGCACCTTCACCTTCGAAAACTTCGTCGAAGGTAAATCCAACCAGCTCGCCCGTGCGGCGGCCTGGCAAGTGGCAGACAACCCCAAGCACGGCTACAACCCGCTCTTCCTTTATGGCGGCGTCGGTCTGGGTAAAACGCACTTGATGCACGCGGTGGGTAACCATCTATTAAAGAAGAATCCGAATGCCAAGGTCGTGTACCTGCATTCCGAGCGTTTCGTGGCCGACATGGTCAAGGCGCTGCAACTGAACGCGATCAACGAGTTCAAGCGGTTCTACCGTTCGGTGGACGCCCTGCTGATCGACGACATTCAGTTCTTCGCCCGCAAGGAGCGTTCCCAGGAAGAGTTTTTCCACACCTTCAATGCCCTGCTTGAAGGTGGCCAGCAGGTCATTCTCACCAGTGACCGCTACCCGAAAGAAATCGAAGGCCTTGAAGAGCGCCTCAAATCCCGCTTCGGCTGGGGCCTGACGGTTGCCGTCGAGCCGCCGGAGCTGGAAACCCGTGTGGCCATCTTGATGAAGAAGGCCGACCAGGCCAAAGTCGAGTTGCCACACGATGCGGCGTTCTTCATTGCCCAGCGCATTCGCTCCAATGTCCGTGAGCTGGAAGGCGCGCTGAAACGCGTGATCGCCCACTCGCACTTCATGGGCCGCGATATCACCATCGAGTTGATTCGCGAATCCCTGAAAGACCTGTTGGCATTGCAGGACAAACTGGTCTCTGTGGATAACATTCAGCGCACCGTCGCCGAGTACTACAAGATCAAGATCTCCGACTTGCTGTCCAAACGCCGTTCGCGCTCGGTCGCTCGCCCGCGTCAGGTCGCCATGGCTCTGTCCAAGGAACTGACCAACCACAGCCTGCCGGAAATCGGCGATGTGTTTGGTGGTCGTGACCATACGACGGTGTTGCACGCCTGCCGCAAGATCAACGAACTTAAGGAATCCGACGCGGACATCCGCGAGGACTACAAGAACCTGCTGCGTACTCTGACCACTTGATGAACACCAGCGCAGCTTATTAAGGCAAGGGACTAGACCATGCATTTCACCATTCAACGCGAAGCCCTGTTGAAACCCCTGCAACTGGTCGCAGGCGTCGTCGAGCGCCGACAGACCTTGCCGGTACTGTCCAACGTGCTGCTGGTTGTCGATGGCCAGCAGCTGTCGCTGACCGGTACCGACCTGGAAGTCGAGCTGGTCGGTCGCGTGCAGCTCGAAGAGCCGGCTGAAACAGGTTCCATCACCGTGCCGGCGCGCAAGCTGATGGATATCTGCAAGAGCTTGCCGAACGATGCGCTGATCGACATCAAGGTCGACGAGCAGAAGCTGGTGGTGAAAGCCGGCCGTAGCCGTTTCACCCTGTCGACCCTGCCGGCCAATGACTTCCCGACTGTGGAAGAAGGCCCAGGTTCGCTGACCACCAGCCTGGATCAGAGCAAGCTGCGTCGCCTGATCGAGCGCACCAGTTTCGCCATGGCCCAGCAGGACGTGCGTTACTACCTCAACGGCATGTTGCTGGAAGTGTCGACTGGCGTGATTCGTGCCGTAGCAACTGACGGTCACCGTCTGGCGATGTGCTCGATGCAGGCCGACATCGGTCAGCAGGATCGTCACCAGGTGATCGTGCCACGCAAAGGTATTCTCGAACTGGCACGCCTGCTCACCGAGCCGGACGGCAACGTCAGCATCGTCCTGGGTCAGCACCACATCCGCGCGACCACCGGCGAATTCACCTTCACTTCGAAACTGGTCGACGGCAAGTTCCCTGACTACGAGCGCGTTCTGCCGAAGGGCGGCGACAAGCTGGTGCTGGGCGACCGTCAGGCACTGCGCGAAGCGTTCAGCCGTACCGCGATTCTGTCCAACGAGAAGTACCGCGGCATCCGTCTGCAACTGGCCAGCGGTCAGCTGAAAATCCAGGCTAATAACCCGGAGCAGGAAGAAGCGGAAGAAGAAGTGGGCGTGGAATACAACGGTGGCTCTCTGGAAATCGGCTTCAACGTGAGCTATCTGCTCGACGTGCTGGGCGTGATGACCACCGAGCAGGTTCGCCTGATCCTGTCCGACTCCAACAGCAGTGCGCTGGTTCAGGAGTCCGATAACGACGATTCGGCTTACGTTGTCATGCCGATGCGTCTGTAATCAGCTGACTCTGGATGTCGCTAAGTCGCGTCTCGGTCACCGCGGTGCGCAATCTGCACCCGGTGACCTTCTCCCCCTCCCCCCGAATCAACATTCTTTACGGCGCTAACGGCAGCGGCAAAACCAGTGTTCTGGAAGCCATTCATCTGCTGGGGCTTGCCCGTTCGTTTCGCAGCACGCGGCTTTTGCCTGTCATCCAGTACGAGCAACTTGCCTGTACCGTTTTCGGGCAGGTCGAGCTTGCCGAAGGTGGTCACAGTGCATTGGGGATATCTCGCGACCGTCAGGGCGAATTCCAGATTCGCATCGACGGCCAGAACGCCCGCAGTGCCGCGCAACTGGCAGAGATCCTGCCGCTGCAGTTGATCAACCCCGACAGCTTCCGCCTGCTGGAGGGTGCGCCGAAGATTCGCCGACAGTTCCTGGACTGGGGCGTGTTCCACGTCGAGCCGCGGTTCATGGCCACTTGGCAGCGTTTGCAGAAGGCCTTGCGCCAGAGAAACTCCTGGCTGCGGCATGGTACACTTGACGCCGTTTCGCAAGCGGTTTGGGACAGGGAACTGTGCCAGGCCAGCGCTGAAATCGATGAATACCGCCGCGCTTACATCAAAGCCTTGAAACCAGTCTTTGAACAAACCTTGAGCGAACTGGTTGAGCTCGAAGGTTTGACGCTCAGCTATTACCGAGGCTGGGACAAGGATCGGGAATTGAGTGCTGTGCTTGCCGGATCCCTGCAGCGGGATCAGCAGATGGGTCATACCCAGGCCGGACCGCAACGCGCTGACTTGCGTCTTAGATTGGGCGCACACAATGCCGCGGACATCTTGTCCCGGGGTCAGCAAAAACTGGTGGTCTGTGCGTTGCGTATTGCCCAGGGGCATCTGGTGAGCCAGGCCCGACGCGGCCAGTGTATTTATCTGGTGGATGACTTGCCGTCCGAGCTGGACGAGAGCCACCGTCGCGCGCTGTGCCGCTTGCTGGAAGACTTACGCTGCCAGGTTTTTATCACCTGTGTAGATCACGAATTATTGAGGGAAGGCTGGCAGACGGAAACGCCAGTCGCTCTGTTCCACGTGGAACAGGGCCGTATCACCCAGACCCACGACCATCGGGAGTGAAGGCATTGAGCGAAGAAAATACGTACGACTCATCGAGCATTAAAGTGCTGAAAGGCCTGGATGCCGTGCGCAAACGTCCCGGTATGTACATTGGTGACACCGACGATGGCAGCGGTCTGCACCACATGGTGTTCGAGGTGGTCGACAACTCGATCGACGAAGCCCTCGCCGGCCATTGCGACGACATCAGCATCATCATCCACCCGGATGAGTCCATCACCGTCAAAGACAACGGCCGTGGCATCCCGGTAGATGTGCACAAAGAGGAAGGCGTATCCGCCGCCGAGGTCATCATGACCGTCCTCCACGCCGGCGGTAAGTTCGACGACAACTCCTACAAGGTATCCGGCGGTCTGCACGGTGTAGGTGTTTCGGTAGTGAACGCGCTGTCCGAAGAGCTGGTCCTGACCGTTCGCCGCAGCGGCAAGATCTGGGAACAGACCTACGTCCACGGCGTACCTCAGGCACCGATGGCGATCGTCGGCGACAGCGAAACCACCGGCACCCAGATTCACTTCAAGGCTTCCAAGGAAACCTTCAAGAACATTCACTTCAGCTGGGACATCCTGGCCAAGCGTATTCGTGAACTGTCCTTCCTCAACTCCGGTGTCGGCATCGTCCTCAAGGATGAGCGCAGCGGCAAGGAAGAGTTGTTCAAGTACGAAGGCGGCCTGCGTGCATTCGTTGAATACCTGAACACCAACAAGACTGCGGTCAACCAGGTGTTCCACTTCAACATCCAGCGTGAAGACGGCATCGGCGTGGAAATCGCCCTGCAGTGGAACGACAGCTTCAACGAGAACCTGTTGTGCTTCACCAACAACATTCCGCAGCGCGATGGCGGTACCCACCTGGTGGGCTTCCGTTCCGCACTGACACGTAACCTGAACAACTACATCGAGCAGGAAGGTCTGGCGAAGAAACACAAAGTCGCCACCACCGGTGACGACGCCCGTGAAGGCCTGACCGCAATCATTTCGGTGAAGGTGCCGGATCCGAAGTTCAGCTCCCAGACCAAAGACAAGCTGGTGTCTTCCGAAGTGAAGACCGCGGTCGAACAGGAAATGGGCAGGTACTTCTCGGATTTCCTGCTTGAAAACCCGAACGAAGCCAAGCTGGTCGTCGGCAAGATGATCGACGCCGCCCGTGCCCGTGAAGCAGCACGCAAGGCCCGTGAGATGACTCGCCGCAAAGGCGCGCTGGACATCGCCGGCCTGCCGGGCAAGCTCGCTGACTGCCAGGAAAAAGACCCGGCACTGTCCGAACTGTACCTCGTGGAAGGTGACTCCGCAGGCGGCTCTGCCAAGCAGGGACGTAACCGCAAGACCCAGGCCATCCTGCCGCTGAAGGGCAAGATCCTCAACGTCGAGAAAGCCCGTTTCGATAAGATGATCTCGTCCCAGGAAGTGGGCACCCTGATCACCGCGCTGGGCTGCGGCATCGGTCGCGAAGAGTACAACATCGACAAGCTGCGCTATCACAACATCATCATCATGACCGATGCTGACGTCGACGGTTCGCACATCCGTACCCTGCTGTTGACCTTCTTCTTCCGTCAGTTGCCTGAGCTGATCGAGCGCGGCTACATCTACATCGCCCAGCCGCCGCTGTACAAGGTCAAGAAAGGCAAGCAAGAGCAATACATCAAAGACGACGACGCCATGGAAGAGTACATGACGCAGTCGGCTCTGGAAGATGCGAGCCTGCACCTGAACGAAGACGCCCCGGGCATTTCCGGTGAAGCGCTGGAGCGTCTGGTGAATGACTTCCGCATGGTGATGAAGACCCTCAAGCGTCTGTCGCGCCTGTACCCGCAGGAACTGACCGAGCACTTCATCTACCTGCCGGCCGTGAGCCTGGAAATGCTCGGCGACCACGCCAAGATGCAGGACTGGCTGGCCCAGTACGAAGTCCGTCTGCGCACCGTCGAGAAGTCGGGTCTGGTCTACAAGGCCAGCCTGCGTGAAGACCGCGAACGTGGCGTGTGGCTGCCTGAGGTCGAACTGATCTCCCACGGCCTGTCGAACTACGTCACCTTCAACCGCGACTTCTTCGGCAGCAACGACTACAAGACCGTCGTCACCCTCGGCGCTCAACTGAGCACCCTGCTCGACGAAGGCGCGTACATCCAGCGTGGCGAGCGCAAGAAAGCGGTCACCGAGTTCAAGGAAGCCCTGGACTGGCTGATGGCCGAAAGCACCAAGCGCCACACCATTCAGCGATACAAAGGTCTGGGCGAAATGAACCCGGATCAACTGTGGGAAACCACCATGGACCCAAGCGTGCGCCGCATGCTGAAAGTCACCATCGAAGACGCCATTGGCGCAGACCAGATCTTCAACACCCTGATGGGTGATGCGGTCGAACCTCGCCGTGACTTCATCGAGAGCAACGCTCTGGCGGTGTCCAACCTGGATTTCTGATCCCGGTCGGCGCCAACGAAAAGGCCAACGCACAAGCGTTGGCCTTTTTTATTGCCTGCGATTCACTCTCCAGCCGCCACACTCTCCAACCGATACCCATACCCATAAATCGTCAGCAACTGCCAACCCCGATCCGCCGTCAGCCCGAGCTTGTTACGCAGCCGATAGATGTGGGTATCCAGCGGTCGTGACGAGGCCATTTCTTCATGGGGCCAGAACCTCTCGTATAGATAGTCCCGCGACAACGGCCGGCCCAGGTTGCTGAACAGGCAATGCGCAAGGCGATACTCGCGCTCGGTCATCATGATCGGCTTTCCTTCGCGAGTGACGGTCAACTCGGCGTCATCAAAAACCAGATCATTGAAACGCAGGACATTGGCCACCGTCGGGCGCTGGTGGCTGTGCCGACGCAATACGGCGGTGACACGAGCCTTCAACTCGTTGGGACGAAACGGTTTGCTGACATAGTCGTCGGCCCCTGCATTCAACGCCTGGACGATATCGCTCTCGCCGTCGCGACTGGTGAGCATGATGGCCGCTGGCGGCGCCTCCATGTGCTCGCGGGTCCAGCGTAGCAGCGCCAGCCCGGTGAGGTCGGGAAGCTGCCAGTCGAGGATCAGCAGGTCGAAGGTTTCCCGGCGCAGTTGCCGCAGCAGGTCTTCTCCGCGTTCGAAACTGTGCAGCGACCAGGGCTGTTCGCCGGCCTCGGCCATTTGTTGCAGGGTCTGCTCGACCCGGCGCAGTTCGGCGGGTTCATCGTCCAGTATCGCAACGCGCATACGCGGGATTCCTTGTCGCTTGGGTAATGGGTGGTCGACATCGGCGCTTCGACCAAAGCAGTGAAAGTAAGCGGCACACCATGGGTCGAGCCGCTATGATTCTTCGGGTCTACGTCCTCAGACCTGTCGCCTATGAAACCATTCAACCCGCCCTGCCCTGTTTTCCATGATTAACCGACGCCGCCACGAAAGCCGTGTGCAAAGTCAGGTTCAACGCCTGTTTCGGCAACTGGTGCGCGAGTGGGTGTGGATCAGTCTAGTGCTGTTGCCGCTGACTGCATTGTTGTCGTGGCGTGCTCAGGTCAATCTGCATGATCCGGCGCCAGTCAGCGGCGCAGTGCTGTCTACCGTGCTGGTGGCCATCGTGCTGGGGTTATTGCTGTGGCGACCGCGCCTGGCGCTCTGGCTCACGCTGATCGGCATGGTCGGCGTGCTGCTGACCAGCGCCGGTCTGGCGGAAGTTCAGCGTTGGTGGTCCCCCACGCCGGCAGTGCTGGGCATGTTGTTCGGTTATCTGATCTGGAACTGGCGACGTCTGAGTGTCGTGCTGACCTATTTCGGCTGGGAGTTGTCCCGGCTGGACGATGAACCGAAGGTGTTCCCCGAGCGTCGCCGTACACAATTTGCCAGTGGCGACCGGTTGCAAGGCCAGATCATGGCGCTTGAGCAGGCCATGAGCCGCACCCGTGACACCCGTCGCTTCATCGCCGATGGCCTGGAGTATCTGCCGGTCGCGACCCTGATCAGTGATCCCAAAGGCCAGATCCTGTTGGGTAATCGCAAGGCGCGGGACTTGTTCGGCAGTGATCTGGTCGGTGATGAAGTCCTCGATCGCTTGGCGAGTCTTGGCTATCCGGATTTATCCACAGCCTCGCGTCCACTGTTGTCCGACCTGCCTCTGGTGGAGTTTCGTGATCACAAGGAGCGCAGCTTGCGGCTGGAACGCGCAGCCTTGTTACCGGTGGACGGCGACACGCCGATTGGCTGGCTGCTGAGCCTTACCGATCTGAGCGCCGAACGTGCCGCCGAGGAACAGCGCGGCGTGTTGCTGCGTTTTTTGTCCCACGACCTGCGTGCACCGCATTCGGCGATTCTCGCTCTGCTCGATGTCCATCGACATCAGGCCGGGACTGATTCGCCTTTGTTCGAGCAGATTGAACGCCAGGTGCGTCGAGCGCTGGAGCTGACGGATGGTTTCGTATTGCTGGCCCGGGCCGAATCCAAGGCCTATCAGTTCCAGCCGAGTCTGTTTGCGATGCTGGTAATGGACGTCCTGGATCAGGCGCTGCCCATTGCCCAGCAGAAGCGTATCGAACTGCTGAACGATATGGACGAACAATCCCAGGAACGTCTGGTGCTGGCAGACCAGGGCTTGCTGACCCGGGCGCTGTTCAATCTGCTGGAAAACGCGATCAAGTACAGTCTTGTCGGCTCCACGGTCCGGTTGCGTGTTCGCTGCCACGATGACTGGCTGCACTGCGAACTGACCGATCAGGGCAAAGGTATTGCGGCTGAAGAACTGCCTGATCTGTTCAGCCAATATCGGCGTTTTTCTTCTGCCAAGGGTATTGATGGCGTGGGGCTGGGGCTGTCGATGGTCAAGGCCGTGGTGGATCACCATGGTGGTCGGATCGAATGCGTCAGCGTCATCGATCAGGGCACCACCTTCCGTCTTGAGCTGCCGCTGATCCCCGAAGAGCAGGCATAAAAAAACCGGCTATATCAGCCGGTTTTCTTACATCCGAAAAAAACTTATGCACCTTTTACGGTGTTTTATCAGCTTCAGAAATATATATAAAAATCAGTAAGTTAATTGCTGTTTTCGGAATATTGCCAACAAACCGTACACAGGTTATCCACAAAAATCAGACAGTCACTTGATCGCTGGCTGCCGGGGCTTGTGGTGCCGGTGGCAAGGAACCCATTTCCCGTTGAGCCTGCTCGTTCCATGCCTGTACCCGGTCGTTCAGATCGGCGATGGCGCGAGGGCCTGACCCTTCGGCAAACATCGGTTCACCGATGACAACGGTGATCACACCCTGTTTTTTGCCCCAGCCGATTTTCGGCCAGAACTTGCCGGCATTGTGCGCAATCGGCAGCACTGGAAGTGCCGCATTCACTGCCAATGCGCTGCCGCTGCGGGAGAACTTGCCGATGGTGCCATGGGGAACGCGAGTGCCTTCCGGGAAGATCAGTACCCAGACATTGTCCTTGAGCAGCTCGTCGCCCTTGGCTGCGACTTGTTTGAGCGCAGCTTTCGGATTGTCACGGTCAATGGCGATCGGCCGCAGCATGGCCATGGCCCAGCCGAAGAACGGCACATACAGCAATTCGCGCTTGAGCACCTGGCTCAAGGGCGAGAAATAAGCGGAGAGAAAGAACGTCTCCCAGGTGCTCTGGTGGTTCGATTGAATCACGCAGGGCCGGTCAGGCACGTTTTCCGCGCCTTTGACTTCGTAACGAATACCGAGGAACACCCTGGTCAACCACAAGGCGCAGCGGCACCAGTACACGTTGATGAAGCGATAGCGCGCCTTGAACGGCAGAAAGGGCGCGATAAAAAAGCTCAGGCTGCACCACAGCAGAGCGGTGGTGCCCAGCAGCAGGTAAAAGAGGAAGATTCTGATGGCCTGCAGTATCGACATGGCGACGTTTACCGTTACGGGCGATGCCCGACTGTTCAAGCGCACTCCCGATCAATCCCTGGTCAGGAACTTCAGAAGTACTCTAGTTGTGGATAAGTTCTGCGGCAATCGCCGCCAGATCGTCAAAAATCAGGGTGCCGACCGGAAGGGTCCTGGCCTGAGTCTTTTCGCCTTTCCCGGTCTTTACCAAAACGGGCTGTGAATCGACGGCTTTGGCGGCCTCCAGGTCACCAAGGCTGTCGCCGACGAACCAGACATTCGTCAGCGCCACGTTGTAATGCTGCGCGATGGTTTTCAGCATGCCGGGTTTCGGCTTGCGGCAGTCGCAACCCTCGTCCGGCCCATGCGGGCAATACACGATCAGCCCGACTTCACCGCCCTGCTCCGCCACCAGTTCGCGCAGGCGCGCGTGCATGGCGTCGAGGGTGGCGAGGTCGTAGTAGCCGCGAGCAATGCCCGACTGGTTGGTGGCGACCGCCACCGTCCAGCCGGCCTTGCTCAACTGCGCAATCGCTTCGATCGAGCCGGGCAGCGGAATCCACTCCTCCACCGACTTGATGTAAGCGTCGGAGTCGTAATTGATCACTCCGTCCCGATCGAGAATCAGCAGTTTCAACAGCAATCCCTCAACCCAGCAGCGAAATGTCGGCAACGCCCAGGAACAGGCCACGCAGACGCGCCAGCAGCGCGTAACGGTTGGCCCGCACATTGGCGTCTTCGGCATTGACCATCACCGCGTCGAAGAACGCGTCGACCGGCTCGCGCAGGGCGGCCAGGCGTGCCAGCGATTCGTTGTACTGACGCGCCGCAGCCATTGGCTGTACAGCCTGGTCCGCCTGCTGGATCGCCGAGTACAGCGAGAACTCGTTGGCGTTGTCGAAGTACTTGGCCTGAACGTCCGTCGGCACGGAGCCTTCGACTTTGCTCAGCAGGTTCGACACACGCTTGTTCACCGCCGCCAGCGCTGCCGCTTCCGGCAGTTTGCGGAAGGCCTGCACCGCTTGCACACGCTGGTCGAAGTCCAGCGCCGAACCCGGCTTCAGGGCACGAACCGACAGGTAGGTGGCGACATCCACGCCTTCGTCTTCGTAACGCGCACGCAGACGGTCGAAGATGAATTCCAGCACGGCGTCGTTCAGGCCGGCAGCCTTGACCTTGGCGCCGAAGGCGTTCACGGCGAAAGCAACGGCGTCGTTGAGGTCCAGATCCAGTTGTTTCTCGATCAGGATCCGCAGCACGCCCAGTGCCGCACGGCGCAGGGCATACGGGTCCTTGCTGCCGGTCGGCAACATGCCGATTCCGAAGATGCCGACCAGGGTGTCGAGCTTGTCGGCGATGGCCACGGCCGCACCGGTCAGGGTGGCCGGCAGTTCAGCGCCGGCACCGCGCGGCATGTACTGCTCGTTCAGGGCCAGAGCGACGTCTTCCGGCTCGCCGTCATTGAGGGCGTAGTAGTAACCGGCGACACCTTGCATCTCCGGGAACTCGCCGACCATTTCGGTGGCCAGGTCGCACTTGGACAGCAGGCCTGCACGGGCAGCCCACGAAGCGTTGCCGCCGATGCGTGCGGCGATGTACGCGGCCAGTTTCGACACGCGCTCGGCCTTGTCATAGACACTGCCGAGTTTTTCCTGGAAAACCACGTTCTGCAGGCGATCGTTGAACGCTTCGAGCTTCTGCTTCTTGTCCTGCTTGAAGAAGAACTCGGCGTCGGTCAGACGTGGGCGAACCACCTTCTCGTTACCGGCGATGATCTGCTGCGGGTCTTTGGATTCGATGTTGGCCACGGTGATGAAACGCGGCAGCAACTTGCCGTCGGCATCCAGCAGGCAGAAATACTTCTGGTTGTCCTGCATGGTAGTGATCAGCGCTTCCTGCGGCACGTCGAGGAAACGTTCCTCGAACGAGCACACCAGCGGCACCGGCCACTCGACCAGCGCTGTCACTTCGTCGAGCAGCGCCGGAGGCACGATCGCGGTGCCTTCCTGACGGGTCGCCAGCTCTTCGGTGCGCTTGCTGATGATCTCGCGACGCTCGTTGGCGTCGGCCAGAACATAAGCGGCACGCAGGTCGGCCAGGTAGCTCGACGGCGAACCGATGCGCACGCTTTCCGGGTGGTGGAAACGGTGGCCACGGGACTCACGGCCGGCCTTCTGTGCGAGGATCGTGCAGTCGATGACCTGGTCGCCGAGCAGCATCACCAGCCATTGGGTCGGACGCACGAACTCTTCCTTGCGTGCACCCCAACGCATGCGTTTCGGGATCGGCAGGTCGTTCAGCGAGTCTTCGACGATGGTCGGCAGCAGGCTGGCGGTCGGCTTGCCGGCGATGTTCTGGCTGTAGCGCAGTTTCGGACCGCTCTGGTCGATTTCGCTCAGCTCGACGCCGCACTTCTTGGCGAAGCCCAGTGCCGCTTGCGTCGGATTGCCTTCGGCATCGAACGCGGCCTGACGTGGCGGGCCGTCGAGGTTGATACTGCGATCCGGTTGCTGGGTGGCCAGCGCAGTGATCAGCACGGCCAGACGACGCGGTGCGGCGTAGACGGTTTTGGTCTCGTAGTTCAGACCGGCAGCCTGCAGGCCCTTGTCGATACCGGCGAGGAACGCTTCGGCCAGGGTGTTCAGGGCTTTGGGTGGCAGTTCTTCGGTGCCCAGTTCAACCAGAAAATCTTGAGCACTCATTGTGCAGCCTCCAGCTTGGCCAGTACTTCGTCACGCAGGTCCGGGGTTGCCATCGGGAAGCCCAACTTGGCGCGGGCCAGCAGGTAGGCTTGGGCGACGGAACGCGCCAGGGTGCGCACGCGCAGAATGTATTGCTGACGCGCAGTCACCGAGATCGCCCGGCGCGCATCCAGCAGGTTGAAGGTGTGCGAGGCCTTCAGGACCATTTCGTAGCTTGGCAACGGCAGCGGCTGGTCGAGTTCGATCAGGCGCTTGGCTTCGCTTTCATAGAAGTCGAACAGTTCGAACAGCTTGTCGACGTTGGCGTGTTCGAAGTTGTAGGTGGACTGCTCCACTTCGTTCTGGTGGAACACGTCGCCGTAGGTCACTTTGCCGAACGGACCGTCAGCCCAGACCAGGTCATAGACCGAGTCCACGCCCTGCAGGTACATGGCCAGACGCTCGAGACCGTAGGTGATCTCGCCGGTCACCGGGTAGCACTCGATGCCGCCCGCCTGCTGGAAGTAAGTGAACTGGGTCACTTCCATGCCGTTCAGCCAGACTTCCCAGCCCAGACCCCAGGCACCGAGGGTCGGCGATTCCCAGTTGTCTTCGACGAAGCGGATGTCGTGGACCAGCGGGTCCAGGCCGACATGCTTGAGGGAGCCCAGGTACAGTTCCTGGAAGTTGTCCGGGTTCGGCTTCAGGACTACCTGGAACTGGTAGTAGTGCTGCAGACGGTTCGGGTTTTCGCCGTAACGGCCATCAGTCGGACGGCGGCTTGGCTGTACGTAAGCGGCGTTCCAGGTTTCCGGGCCGATGGCACGCAGGAATGTCGCGGTGTGGAAAGTGCCGGCGCCTACTTCCATATCGTAGGGCTGAAGTACCACACAACCTTGCTCGGCCCAGTATTGCTGGAGCGCGAGGATCAAGTCTTGGAAGGTACGCACGGCTGGCGTAGGCTGGCTCACGAAATTCACCTGTTTCTTGGGCTGCGATTTAAAGAGCGGGAGTATACCCGATTCAGTCGCACCTCCACCCCCTGGAGCCTTATGCCACGCTGCTTTTGGTGCAACGAAGATCCGCTGTACATGGCTTACCACGATCAGGAGTGGGGCACGCCGCTACGCGATGCGCAGGGATTGTTCGAGTTGCTTTTGCTCGAAGGGTTCCAGGCCGGGCTTTCGTGGATCACCGTGCTGCGCAAGCGCGAGCGATATCGCGAGGTGTTGTACGGCTTCGACGTACAACGCGTGGCGCAGATGAGCGACGCGGAAATCGATGACTTGATGCTCGATCCGGGGATCATCCGCAACCGCCTCAAGCTCAATGCCGCCCGGCGCAATGCGCAGGCGTGGCTGGCGCTGGAAGATCCGGTGGCCTTCCTCTGGTCGTTTGTGGATAACCGGCCGGTGATCAATCATTTCAAGGATCGCAGCGAAGTCCCGGCCATCACCCCGCAAGCCGTGGCCATGAGCAAAGGCCTGAAAAAGGCCGGTTTCACTTTCGTCGGTCCGACCATTTGCTATGCGCTTATGCAGGCCTCGGGCATGGTCATGGATCACACTCAGGACTGCGACCGCTACGCGCAGCTCGTCAACGCCGGTTAGAATGGCCGCCTCCCGCACAGCACAAGATCAGGAGTGACCTGTGGAAAAGTTTAAAGGCGCCATGCTGGTTGGCGCTCTGCGGCTGTTTGCCCTGCTTCCGTGGCGGGCCGTGCAGGCCGTGGGTTCGGCGATCGGCTGGATCATGTGGAAAACCCCCAACCGTTCCCGCGACGTGGTGCGGATCAACCTCGCCAAATGTTTTCCACAGATGGACCCGGCCGAACGTGAGCGTCTGGTGGGCCAGAGCCTGAAAGACATCGGCAAGTCCCTGACCGAAAGCGCCTGCGCCTGGATCTGGCCGGCCCAGCGTTCCATCGACCTGGTGCGCGAAGTCGAAGGCCTCGACATCCTCAAGGATGCGCTGGCGTCGGGCAAAGGTGTGGTCGGCATCACCAGCCACCTCGGCAACTGGGAAGTGCTCAATCACTTCTATTGCAGCCAGTGCAAACCGATCATTTTCTACCGTCCGCCGAAGCTCAAGGCTGTGGATGAATTGCTGCGCAAGCAGCGGGTGCAATTGGGCAACCGCGTGGCGGCGTCGACCAAGGAAGGCATCCTCAGTGTCATCAAGGAAGTGCGCAAGGGCGGTCAGGTGGGGATTCCCGCAGACCCGGAACCGGCCGAATCCGCCGGAATCTTTGTGCCGTTCTTCGCCACCCAGGCCCTGACCAGCAAGTTTGTGCCGAACATGCTCGCTGGCGGCAAGGCTGTCGGCGTGTTCCTGCATGCCCTGCGTCTGCCGGACGGTTCCGGCTATAAGGTGATTCTCGAAGCCGCGCCGGAAGCGATGTACAGCACCGACACCGAGACGTCCTGCGCGGCGATGAGCCAGGTGGTCGAGCGTTATGTGGCGGCTTATCCGAGCCAGTACATGTGGAGCATGAAGCGCTTCAAGAAGCGCCCGCCGGGCGAGGCGCGCTGGTACTGATCGGCGATGTGCAATTGTGGATAACCTGACAAAACGGGTTATCCACAGTCGTCACGGCTTCTGCCGGTCCAGCTTTTTCAGAAACACCGTCATTTCCTTCTCGGCCTGCTTGTCGCCATGGGCCCGGGCCGCTTCCAGCCCTTGCTCCCATGCCTGCCGTGCAGCCGTCAGATCACCCAGCGCCAGGTGCGCCTTGCCCAACAGTTTCCATGCAGCGGAGTACTTCGGATCGAAGCCGACACACCGCTGGAAATGCTCGGCCGCCTTCGCGTTTTCCCCCAGATCCAGATAACCCTTGCCCAGGCCGAAGCGCAGCAATGAGTTATCCACACCCTTGGCGAGCATTTTTTCCAGGGATTCGATCATCGGTCTCGCCTCTTGGTCGGTCAGAAGAAACTCAGTCCCACGTGGAACAGCTTCTCCACATCGCGAATGTGCTTTTTATCCACAAGGAACAGGATCACATGGTCGCCGGCGGCGATCACCGTGTCGTCGTGGGCGATGATCACTTCTTCATCGCGGATGATTGCGCCGATGGTGGTCCCCGGCGGCAGGGCGATGTTTTCGATGGCCTTGCCGATGACCTTGCTCGACTTCGAATCACCATGGGCCACCGCTTCAATGGCTTCCGCCGCGCCCCGGCGCAATGAGTGCACGCTGACGATATCGCCACGACGCACGTGGGCCAGCAAGGTGCCGATGGTCGCCAGTTGCGGGCTGATGGCGATGTCGATGTCGCCGCCCTGAATCAGGTCGACGTAGGCCGGGTTGTTGATGATCGTCATCACCTTTTTCGCACCCAGACGCTTGGCTAGCAGCGACGACATGATGTTGGCTTCGTCATCGTTGGTCAGGGCGAGGAAGATGTCCGCGTCGGCGATGTTCTCTTCCAGCAGCAGGTCGCGATCCGACGCGCTGCCCTGCAGCACCACGGTGCTGTCGAGGGTGTCGGAGAGATAGCGGCAACGCGCCGGGTTCATCTCGATGATCTTCACCTGGTAACGGCTTTCGATGGCCTCGGCCAGGCGCTCACCGATCTGTCCGCCGCCGGCGATGACGATGCGCTTGTAGGTTTCGTCGAGACGGCGCATTTCGCTCATTACGGCGCGAATGTTCTCACGGGCAGCGATGAAGAAGACTTCGTCGTCCGCCTCGATCACCGTGTCGCCCTGAGGAAGAATCGGACGGTCACGACGGAAAATCGCCGCCACCCGGGTTTCCACGTTCGGCATGTGCTCGCGCAACTGGCGTAGTTGCTGCCCCACCAGCGGCCCGCCGTAATAGGCGCGCACCGCCACCAGTTGCGCCTGGCCTTCGGCGAAGTCGATTACCTGCAAGGCGCCGGGATGCTGGATCAGGCGCTTGATGTAGTTGGTGACCACTTGCTCGGGGCTGATCAGCACGTCGACCGGAATCGCTTCGTTCTGGAACAGTTGCTCCTCGCGGGTCAGGTACGAGGCTTCGCGTACCCGGGCGATCTTGGTCGGAGTGTGGAACAGGGTGTGGGCGACCTGGCAGGCGACCATGTTGGTTTCGTCGCTGTTGGTCACCGCCACCAGCATGTCGGCGTCGTCGGCACCGGCCTGACGCAGCACGGTCGGCAGCGAGCCACGGCCCTGCACGGTGCGGATGTCGAGACGGTCGCCAAGGTCGCGCAGACGGTCGCCATCGGTGTCGACCACGGTGATGTCGTTGGCTTCGCTGGCCAGATGTTCAGCCAGCGAACCGCCGACCTGCCCTGCACCGAGGATGATGATTTTCAACCCGTCACTCCATTGAATCCGTTTAGCCGCGCGCGGCAGCGATCTTGATCAGCTTGGCGTAGTAGAACCCGTCGTGCCCGCCCTGCTGGGCCAGCAACTGGCGACCGTGGGGCTGTTTGATCCCGGCCTGCGTGGCCAGATCCAGTTCCCGGGCACCCGGCGTGCGCTCAAGGAACGCGGCGATGACTTCGGTGTTCTCGGTCGGCAAGGTCGAACAGGTGGCGTAGAGCAGGATGCCGCCCACTTCGAGGGTTTTCCACATCGCGTCGAGCAACTCGCCTTGCAATTGCGCGAGGGCCGCGATGTCGTCGGCCTGACGGGTCAGCTTGATGTCCGGATGACGGCGAATCACCCCGGTGGCCGAGCACGGCGCGTCAAGCAGGATGCGCTGGAACGGTTTGCCGTCCCACCATGCCGCCGTGTCACGACCGTCGGCGGCGATCAGTTCGGCGCTGAGACCGAGGCGTTCGAGGTTTTCCTTCACCCGCACCAGACGCTTGGCTTCCAGATCCACCGCCAACACGCCGGCCAGCGCCGGTTCGGCTTCGAGGATGTGGCAGGTCTTGCCGCCCGGCGCGCAGCAGGCGTCCAGTACCCGCTGGCCCGGCGCGAGGTCGAGCAGGTCGGCGGCCAGTTGCGCGGCTTCGTCCTGCACGCTGATCCAGCCTTCGGCGAAACCCGGCAGGCTGCGCACGTCCGCGGCGGCGTCGAGGACGATGCCGTCGCGGCTGAAGGTGCACGGCTGCGCGGCGATGCCCGCTTGAGTCAGCAGACCGAGGTAGGCGTCGCGGCTGTGATGACGGCGGTTGACCCGCAGAATCATCGGCGGATGCGCGTTGTTGGCCTCGCAGATGGCTTCCCATTGTTCAGGCCAGAAGGCCTTCAGGGATTTTTGCAGCCAGCGCGGGTGGGCGGTGCGCACCACCGGATCGCGCTCCAGTTCGGCGAAGATCGCCTCATGTTCACGTTGGGCGTTGCGCAGTACGGCGTTGAGCAGACCTTTGGCCCACGGTTTTTTCAGCTTGTCGGCGCAACCGACGGTTTCGCCGATGGCGGCGTGCGGCGGGACGCGGGTGTAGAGCAATTGATAGAGACCGACCAGCAGCAACGCCTCGACATCGGCGTCGGCGGCCTTGAACGGCTTCTGCAGCAGTTTTTCCGCCAGCGCCGACAAACGCGGCTGCCAGCGGGCGGTGCCAAAGGCCAGATCCTGGGTGAAACCGCGATCGCGATCCTCGACCTTGTCCAATTGCGTCGGCAGGGAGCTGTTGAGCGAAGCCTTGCCGCTCAGGACGGCGGCGAGTGCCTTGGCGGCGGCCAGACGCGGGTTCATTGCGCGTCCACCGCTGCGCCCAGTACGGTGCCGACAGCGAACTTCTCACGGCGGCTGTTGAACAGATCGCTGAAGTTCAGCGCCTTGCCGCCGGGCAATTGCAGGCGGGTCAGACACAGCGCCTGTTCGCCGCAGGCGACGAGCAGGCCGTCCTTGCTGGCGCCGAGAATGGTGCCCGGTGCGCCTTTGCCTTCGGCCAGTGTCGCCGCCAGCACTTTCAGGGCTTCGCCGTTGAGCGTGCTGTGGGTGATCGGCCATGGGTTGAAGGCGCGGACCAGACGTTCCAGCTCGACGGCCGGACGGCTCCAGTCGATGCGCGCCTCGTCCTTGTTCAGTTTGTGGGCGTAGGTGGCGAAATCGTCGTTCTGCACTTCGCCTTCCAGAGTGCCGGCGGCCAGACCGGCAATCGCTTGCACGACGGCTGGCGGGCCCATTTCGGCGAGGCGGTCGTGGAGGCTGCCGCCGGTGTCGTCGGCGCTGATCGGGGTCACGACCTTGAGCAGCATCGGCCCGGTATCGAGCCCCGCTTCCATACGCATCACGGTCACGCCGCTTTCGGCGTCGCCTGCTTCGACGGCGCGCTGGATCGGCGCCGCCCCGCGCCAGCGTGGCAGCAGCGAGGCGTGGCTGTTGATGCAGCCCAGGCGCGGAATATCCAGTACCGCTTGCGGCAGGATCAGGCCGTAGGCGACCACCACCATCAAGTCCGGCTTCAACGCTGCGAGCTCGGCCTGAGCGTCAGCGTTGCGCAGGGTCGGCGGCTGCAACACCTGGATATCATTTTCCAGAGCGAGCTGTTTGACCGGGCTCGGCATCAGTTTTTGCCCACGACCGGCCGGGCGATCCGGTTGGGTGTAGACCGCGACGATCTCGTAAGGGCTGTCCAGCAGCGCCTTGAGGTGTTCGGCGGCGAATTCCGGGGTACCGGCAAAAACGATGCGCAGTGGCTCAGTCATGGGGGGAATCTCATAAAAAGAAAAAGGCTTGCCGCAGCAAGCCTTTGGAGAGGGGCATCAAGCGTTCTGGCGGTGCTGCTTTTCCAGTTTCTTCTTGATCCGGTCGCGTTTGAGCGTGGACAGGTAATCGACGAACAACTTGCCGTTGAGGTGGTCGCATTCGTGCTGGATGCACACCGCGAGCAGGCCTTCGGCGATCAGTTCGTAAGGCTGGCCGTCACGGTCCAGAGCCTTGATCTTGACCTTCTGCGGGCGGTCGACGTTTTCGTAGAAACCCGGAACCGAGAGGCAGCCTTCCTGGTATTGCTCCATTTCGTCGGTCAGCGATTCGAACTCGGGGTTGATGAACACCCGGGGTTCGGTGCGGTCTTCGGAAAGGTCCATCACGACGATACGTTTGTGCACGTTGACCTGGGTCGCGGCAAGGCCGATGCCCGGCGCTTCATACATTGTTTCAAACATGTCATCGACCAGCTGACGCACTTCGTCGTCCACTACAGCCACAGGTTTGGCGATAGTGCGCAGACGCGGGTCCGGAAATTCGAGGATGTTCAAAATGGCCATAAGCTTGATTGCTGCACGTGTGAGGTAAAGTCGGGCGATGGCCTGGCGGGTCCGAAGATGCAGGCTACCGTTGTGAAACGTAGCTCCTTGCTTTTCAGCATAGAGCAGGGAGCGAGCCACGGGGGCTCTGGCGTTTCACGCGAACGCACATGATAAAGGGATTCACCGCATGAGGAAATCACTACTCGCCCTGCTGTTTCTGGCCTCGGCCGGTACCGCGCACGGGCAAGTGCAACTCAAGGAAGGTTTTCCACAGCAATACACGGTGGTTTCGGGGGACACACTCTGGGACATCTCCGGAAAGTACCTGCGCGAACCCTGGCAGTGGCCGCAGTTGTGGCGGGCCAATCCGCAGATCGAAAACCCCAACCTGATCTATCCGGGCGACACGCTGACGCTCAGTTACGTCAACGGCCAGCCACGCCTGACCCTCAATCGCGGGGAATCGCGCGGCACGATCAAGCTGTCGCCAAGGATCCGCAGCAGCCCGGTGGCCGAGGCGATCCCGAGCATTCCGCTGAAATCCATCAACAGCTTTCTGCTGAGCAACCGCATCGTCGACAAGGTCGAGGACTTCGACAAGGCGCCGTACATTGTTGCCGGTGATGCCGAGCGGGTGCTCAGCGGCACCGGCGACCGGATTTTCGCCCGCGGGCATTTCGATCCGAACCAGCCGGTCTACGGCATCTTCCGCCAGGGCAAGGTCTACACCGATCCGCAGAGCAAGGAGTTTCTGGGGATCAACGCCGATGACATCGGCGGTGGTGAAATCGTTGCCACCGAGGGCGACGTCGCCACCCTCGCCCTGCAACGCACGACCCAGGAAGTGCGCCTCGGCGACCGACTGTTCAGTGGCGAGGAACGTTCGATCAACTCGACCTTCATGCCCAGCGCGCCCACCAGCGACATCAACGGCCTGATCATTGATGTGCCGCGTGGCGTCACGCAGATCGGCGCAATGGATGTGGTGACCCTGAACAAGGGCAAACGCGACGGTCTGGCCGAAGGCAACGTGCTGGTGGTGATGAAAACCGGGGAAACCGTGCGTGACCGGATCACCGGCCAACCGTTGAAAATCCCCGATGAACGCGCCGGATTACTGATGGTGTTCCGCACCTACGACAAGCTCAGCTACGGCCTGGTATTGAACGCATCGCGCTCGCTGGCGGTGCTGGACAAGGTGCGAAATCCTTAGCTGGCTTCACAAGTTACCAACAGAGTTATCCACAGCTTGTTCCGAAAGGTTCGGGGCTTATAACGATCAAGGATGATCCATGATGATGCCTGTCTGTACGCCGGTTTCCCCAGCGGAACTGGAAGCGCGCTTGCGCCTGCACCGCCTGCCGGAAATCGGCCCCAAGCGTTTTGCCCGATTGCTCGAAGCGTTCGGCTCCGCCTCCAAAGCCATCAGCGCGCCGGCCAGTGCCTGGCGTTCGTTGGGTTTGCCGGTGGCGAGTGCCGAAGCGCGCCGTTGTCCTGAAGTACGCGACGGCGCGAGCCGCGCATTGGCCTGGCTAGAGCGCCCGGGCCAGCATTTGCTGATGTGGGACCAGCCGGACTACCCGGCCTTGCTGGCGCAGATTGCCGATCCACCACCGCTGCTGTTTGTTGCCGGTGACCCGCTGATCCTGGAAAAACCGCAACTGGCGATGGTCGGCAGTCGTCGCGCTTCACGCCCGGGCATGGACACCGCCACGGCGTTTGCCCGCAGCCTGGCCGGGGCCGGTTTTGTCATCACCAGTGGCCTGGCGCTGGGCATCGATGCTGCAGTGCATCAAGCCGCTGTCGACGTCGGCGGGCAAACCGTCGGTGTGCTGGGCACCGGTCTTGAAAAATTTTATCCACAGCGCAACCGGCGGCTGGCGGACACGATGATTGCCTCAGGCAGTGCAGTAATTTCGGAGTTTCCACTGGACGCCGGACCGACGGCGAGCAACTTCCCCAGGCGCAACCGGATCATCAGCGGTTTGTCCCTCGGCGTACTGGTGGTCGAGGCCAGCGTGGCCAGCGGCTCGTTGATCACCGCCCGACTGGCGGCGGAACAGGGGCGCGAGGTGTACGCGATTCCGGGCTCGATCCACCACCCCGGCGCGCGCGGTTGCCATCAACTGATCCGCGATGGAGCGGTGCTGGTGGAAACCATCGAACATATTCTCGAAGCCTTGCGCGGCTGGCAGCACCTGTCGGTGTCCGCAACTGCACCGAGTACCGATAACCCGTTGTTGCGGCTGTTGCACGCCGCACCCCATACCAGCGAAGGTTTGGCTGACAGCAGTGGCTGGGCGTTGCCCAAAGTGCTGGCGGCGTTGACCGAACTTGAGATGGAGGGCCGCGCCGTATGCGAAAACGGTCGCTGGTTTGCGCGGGTAAGCTAGGTTTTACATTGAAGATCGGTAAACTGCGCGAAACCTGTTTGCGGAGAGTTTTTCATGGTCAACAGTTGGCGTGTGCAACAAGCCGCACGAGAGATTCGCGCCGGGGCGGTGATTGCCTATCCAACCGAAGCCGTCTGGGGGCTGGGGTGCGATCCATGGAATGAAGAAGCGGTGGATCGCCTGTTGGCGATCAAGAACCGTTCGGTGGACAAAGGGTTGATCCTGGTCGCCGACAACATTCGTCAGTTCGACTTCCTGTTCGAGGATTTTCCTCAGGATTGGATCGACCGCATGGCCAGTACCTGGCCGGGGCCGAACACCTGGCTGGTGCCGCATCAGAACCTGTTGCCGGAGTGGGTGACCGGGGTGCATGACACCGTGGCGCTGCGGGTCAGCGATCATCCGCAGGTGCGGGACTTGTGCTCGCTGGTCGGACCGTTGATTTCGACATCGGCCAACCCGCAAGGCCGGCCAGCGGCGAAGACTCGCTTGCGGGTCGAGCAGTATTTCCGTGGTCAGGTCGATCTGGTGCTGGGCGGAATGCTCGGCGGGCGCAAGAACCCGAGCCTGATCCGCGATCTGGCGACCGGCAAGGTTGTGCGCCCGGCCTGATATTACCCTTGGTTAATTCTATGAGTACTCCTCGGCTTTTATAGCGAGGAGTACTACGCGTGCCTGCGATTTTTCCTTCATGTAACTGAACATACTGACCGGTTTTTCGGTTTGAATTTTTCCTTTCTATGTCAGATGAATCGGTAAGTATTCATTTGTTGTAATTTTTCCGACGTTATTCTCAGAAGCCGCACAGTGGCGGTTTTTCTAAAAACATTCATTATTTCAATGCGCTCAGAAAACTTCGAAAAGTTAACGGCTGCGGAGAAGAAATGGATATCAGGTATTTGCAATTAACGGACTGTCTGCAGGCATTACAGGCGACCTTGAAAAGTCGTTATGAAAGTTATCGTATCGTTATTCTTGAGGCAGGCTCGGATACGCGAGAGTTTGAACAGTTTGTTGGTCGTCATTTTCGACTGCGATTGCAGCACTACATGCTGACGCCCAAAGCCAGACTGTTTGAAACACGCCTGGCAATTGCCTCGCGCAGTACCCACTTTTTGCTGTATCTGCACGACAGACCCATGGCTGTATTGAGAGTCACGCCTGCGCCGTTCGAATGGGCATCACTGACGCAGCAGCATGTTTCTCCCACGGTGGCGCTATCGCGCCATGTCGAGTTCAGCCGCTTGATCAGCCACTCGCAAAATCAGTTCCCGATGTCGGTCAACGGCCTGCTGGCGGCTGCCACGGAATGGGCGATCAGGCACGGTCATGAAGGCGTCACCGCCCTCTGCCGATCACCGCAACGGCGATTCTTCCAGCGCTTCGGCCTGACGCCGATCACGACCGACGCTCTACACATCGAACACCGCAAGCGCGGCGATTACTGGCTGCTTTCAGCTCAATGGCAGCAGATTTTCGCCGCGCTTCAACAACCCATCCACCTGCTCGCCAACCCACCGGAGAAGCACCTTGATGAATCCGCCCCTCAGTTTTAACCAACAGTTGAGCCTGCTCGATGAGCGAATCGAAAAGTCATGGGCCGATATTCTGGAGAGTTCGCGGCTGGTAAAAGCCATTCGCGAAGGTGGTGTTTCCAGAGCGTTATATGCGATCTACATGATCGAAACCTTTCACTACACGGCACACAATGCGCGAAATCAAGGATTGGTGGGTGTGCGACATGCAGATAATCCGGTGTATGCGAAGTTCTGTTTTGAACATGCGGCACAGGAAGTCGGTCATGAAAAGATGGCGTTGCACGATGTCATGAGCCTTGGTCTGAAGCATGAAGTGTTCGATATTCCATCTGCGCTTCCAGAGACTGAAGTATTGATTGCCTATTTGTACTGGATTTCCTTTACCGGTAACCCGCTGCAGCGGCTTGGTTATAGTTATTGGGCAGAAAATGCTTACCAGTTCATTACGCCACTTATTAATCGTCTGAGTGAAACGCTGGAGTTGAAACCGGCTCAGCTGACGTTCTTCGTTGCACATTCCGACATCGATATCGAGCACTTCAACGAAATCAAACTCATGCTGCAGCGTACCTGCAAGCGTCAGGACGATTGGGATGCCGTTGCCACCGTCATGGAAACCAGCCTGCGCCTGACCGGCAACATGCTTGAGGCCGTTTATGAGCAATACGAGGCCTGGCAAAACGGGCTGGCGCCCCGCTATGACTTCCTTCACGCCCTGGACAACCAATGAAGACCTCCTACCCATGTTCACATCAGGTGGCTGGAGGTAGACATGGCTGACTATTTCGACCAGCTCAACTACACGCTGGGGGATGAAGACACCGCGCTTGAGTACGCAATCCTGCCCAGGCATGCCCGACACGTGCTGGGTATTGCCGGATGCGGCGGGCGCCTGTTGCCGCTGCTGGCCGCAAACCCGTTACGCATGACCTGTAGCGACATCAGTGCGCCGCAACTGGCGTTCACCCGGTTGCGTCTGGCGTTGCTGGAACAGACCGATCACGAGTCGTTCATGGAGTTCATGGGCTATCGGATGGAAAGTCTCAGAGCACGGCGCCGATCCATTTTTCAGCAATTGATTTTGCCGCCCGCAGATCGTCGCTGGTTGTTCGGGTTATTCCAGTCCAGGCAATGGGACGCGCCGATTTACATGGGCGCATTCGAGCAGACTCTGAAGCGGCTGGCGAAGATCACCGGACTGTTTACCGGCAAGGCGGGCCGGGGCATTTTTCAGTACGGCTGCCTTGAAGAACAAACCGAATATTACCGAAAGCGCTTTCCACTCAAGCGCTGGAAGGCCGTGATCGCTTTGCTGGGCAACGCAGCAGTGCTCAATTCGCTGTTGTACAAAGGCTCGTTTCCACCCAACAACCTTGGTATCAGTTCCCGTGCGGCCTATCTGGAAATTTTCCACAGGCTGTTCAGCTCTCAGGTGGTCCGGGAGAGCTTTTTCCTGCAAATGCTGTTTTTCGGTGAACTGCGCTATCCGCAAGGCTTTCCGCTGGAGTGCGATCCGGCAATTTTCCAGCGTGCCCGTGAGGGTCTTCAGCAGTGCGAGTTACGCGTTGTGCAGGCTGACATCCTCGACTGCGTTGACGGGGAAACAGGCATCGATTTCGTATCTCTGTCGGACGTGCCCTCCTTCATGCCCGAAACGGCCGGTACCCATGTTCTGCAGCATCTGGCACCAGCGCTGGCAGAAAACGCGCGGGTGGTCATGCGTGGCCATTTACATGTGGTTCAACCCGATTGTGCAGGTTTCTGCGATATCACCCATCAGTACCAGGCAGAAATCGCACGAGAAAAAACCCAGCTCTGGCGTGTGCAGGTCTATCGCCGGACAGCCTCTATGCAGGTATCCCGATGAACACCTTTCAACCGACCGTCAATTGGGTCAAAAACCGTGTTCGGCAATCTCGTGATGATCAACAGCAGTTATTCGATGCCGGGCTGAATGGTCTGAAACTGGTCAAACGTGAAGGCAAGGAGATCGAACTCGACAGCGGCGAACGGCTGACGGAGTTTCTCTCATGTTCTTACCTGGGGCTGGAGTGTGATCCACGCTTGATTCACGGAGCCGTGAGCGCCGCTGAAGCCTTTGGTGTGCAGTTCGCTGCCGCGCGAACCCGAGTACTGTTGCCTCCCATGCGTGAGCTGGATGAACAACTGAGCCGGATATTTCAGGGACATACGGTTACCTTCAACTCCGTAGGCAGTGCGCATCTCGGCTGCCTGCCGCTGCTCGGTTCCGGCGAAATGCCCTCCTACCCCTTGAGGCGTGGTCCCTGCTGGATTGTTGACCGTGCAGCGCATGCCTCGATGCAGGTGCTGCAGGGCATTCTCTGGCAGTTCGGGCCGGTAAAGCGCTGCGATTGCAGCGATTTGGAGCAAGTGGAGGATGCGTGTCTGGCGGCGGTCGCAGCGGGTAACTCGCCCATCATCCTGACCGACAGCATTGGTTCGATGCGCGGTTTGTATCCGGTCAACCGCCTGTTGCAACTGGCGGAGCGTTTTGACGGTTATCTCTATGCGGATGATGCCCACGGCACTTCGATCCACGGAGCGGCAGGGGGTGGATATGCATTGGTTGCAGCTGAGGAACGGCTACGCGGTCGACTGATTCTCCTGTCGTCTCTTTCCAAGGCATTCGGTGCAACCGGTGGCGCGATCACCGTGCGTACAGCGGCGGATGCCGAGCTGATACGAAGCCACGCTTCGACTTATACGTTTGGTGGACCACTTTCCCTGGCTGGAGTTGGCGCGGCGGTCGCCTCCGGGAATATCCACCTGTCGCCGGAGCTGGGTCGATTGCAGTCTGACCTGTGGCGAAATATCGCCGTGATCGACGGTCTGCTTGGGCCGGTGCTGGGCAATCATCAGGTCGAGTCCCCCATTCGTTTTGTCCGCGTCGGAGCCGAGAGAGATGCGATCTGTCTGGCGCAGCATTTGCGTCGGCAGGGCATGGCGGTCACTACCGCACTGTTTCCGGTAGTGGCCAAGGGCGAGGCGATTTTGCGTCTGGCCATCAGCGCGAGCCACAGTCAGCGCCAGTTGGAATCTCTGGCGAGTGCCGTCCGTAGCGGATTCGACGAGTTGGGCATTCGTCAGGGAGGATGGGCTAATGAGCAATGATCCACTGATGGATTTATCAGCCGAGGCGCTTGCACAAAAATTGGCTCACGCGCGTTCTCTGCCCTGGTTCCGTGCGCTGTATCCCCGGATTCTGGAGGTGCAGACATTGGCTGATCTGCGTCGACTGCCGGTTCTGGCAGTGGAAGACGAGTTCGGCGGTGAGCTGTTTTCCGCACTCGGCGATGCGTCGCACCGAGCACCCGGTGGTGGACTGACCCTGACCTCGGGAGGGAGCACCGGCAATCGCAAACAGATCACCCATTCCTGGGCGTTCAACGCCGCGATCGTGCCTCTGGGAGCACGGGTGTTTGGTATGACGGACGAGCGTCCGGACGTGGTCATCAACTGCCTGACGGCCGGTGAAATGCAGGGTGCGTTTCATTACGCGACAGCCATTGTTCAGCACATTGGCGCACGCTTGTTGCCCGCTGGCTCACAGATGGGTGTTCAGCGCATTGCCGAGCTGATTCAGTCACACGCGGCCGATGCGCTGATGTGCACCCCCTCCTTTGCCGCCGCGCTGTTCAATCATGAAGACGTTGGTTCAGAACAGTTGGGCAGTCTGAGGTGGCTTTACTACATTGGAGAACCCTGCAGTAAAACGCTGCGCGACCAATTGGCCAGGGATTGGCCGAAGCTGAAAATTCGCTCGTTGGGCTACAGCTCGACGGAAACGGGTCCCATCGGCTTTCAGTGTGCACACCTTGAACACGGTTTTTATCATTTGCATGCCGACGCGATGCTGGTCGAAGTGGTTGATCCCCGGACCCTTCTGGCCGTGGCAGAAGAGAAGACAGGCGAGTTTCTGCTGACGCCCCTGCTGCCCGATCATGCGCCGCTGTTTCGCTACAGGATCGGGGATCGCGGGCGAATCCTGCGCACGGTGACGAATTGTGCCTGTGGCAGCTCCATGCCGGTTCTGGCCCTTGATGGACGGGTTGAAACATCGATCAAACTGGGTGGGGCGATCATCACTCAGTCACAGGTAATGCACATACTTCGGCAGATCCTGCCTGAGTTGGGCACAGCAGATGTGCAGGTGCAGATCGAGCGACGGCCCGGTGGAGCGCACATGCGTCTGGTTATCGCCGAGGACAGACTGACTGCTGTCGCGCAAACCCTCATCGAAGGTGCTTTGCAGGTCGAGGGGCAAGCGAGCGCATTGCTCAGTCTGCCCGGTGTGTTGGGGTTGGAGGTGAAGCGTCTTGCCCGTCAGGCATTTGAAACGACCTTGACCGGCAAGACACCGTTTTTTGCAGAGTTGCCACAGACTCCGACCAAGTCATGACGATTGGCCGGAGAGATCTGCCGTCAGGGCAGCAGAACGGTGGAGCCGGTGGTGCGTCGTGCCGACAACTCAGTCTGCGCCTTCGCCGCATCAGCCAGTGCGTAACGCTGGCTGATATCCACTTTCAGCTTGCCGCTGGTGATCATCCCGAACAGCTCATCCGCCATGCGTTGCAGGTTCTCTGCGTTGTTGGCGTAGGTCGCGAGCGTTGGCCGGGTGACGTACAGCGAGCCTTTCGCCGCCAGAATCCCCAGGTTCACTCCGTCCACCGCGCCCGAGGCGTTGCCGAAGCTCACCAGCAGACCGCGAGGCGCCACGCTGTCCAGCGAGGCCGGCCAAGTGTCCTTGCCGACGCCGTCGTAGACCACCGGGACTTTCTTCCCGTCGGTCAATTCCAGCACCCGCTGGGCGACATTTTCGTGACTGTAATCGATGGTTTCCCAGGCGCCGTGGGCCTTGGCCAGTTCGGCTTTCGCTGGCGAGCTGACAGTGCCGATCAGCTTCACTCCCAGCGCTTTCGCCCATTGGCAGGCGAGCAGGCCGACGCCGCCGGCTGCTGCGTGGAACAGAATGGTTTCGCCGCCCTTGAGTTCATAGGTCTGGCGCAGCAGGTACTGCACGGTCAGGCCCTTGAGCATCACGCCGGCGGCGGTTTCGAAGCTGATGGCGTCTGGCAGGTGCACCAGATTGGCCTCGGGCAGGACATGCACGTCGCTGTATGCGCCCAGCGGGCCGCTGCCATAGGCCACGCGGTCACCGACCTTGAACCGGGTGACGGCGCTGCCCACCGCCTCGACGATACCCGCACCTTCCGCCCCCACACCCGACGGCAATGCCGGCGGCGCGTACAGGCCGCTGCGGTAGTAGGTGTCGATGAAGTTCAGGCCGATGGCCTTGTTGCTCACGCGAACCTGCTGCGGGCCGGGTTCGGCGGGCTGGTAGTCAACGTATTCGAGCACTTCGGGGCCGCCATGGGCGCGGAACTGGATTCGCTTGGCCATCTGCCTACTCCTTGGGACGATTCGGAAGGCCCCTATCGAACTCCCCTGCTTGATCTTCGTCAACTGCGGCGTGCCTTCCTGCGATGGTATGCTACGCGCCCATTTGCGCCGCCCCCTCGCTCACGGGGCGATGCCCGATCCAAGGTGATGCCATGACGACCCGCACCGACGCCGTAAAGGCCTATCTGCTCGACCTGCAAGACCGCATCTGCGCGGCGCTGGAATCCGAAGACGGCGGCACGCGCTTCGTCGAAGACGCCTGGACCCGTGCGGCCGGCGGTGGCGGTCGCACCCGGGTGATCGAGAACGGCGCGGTGATCGAAAAGGGCGGCGTCAACTTTTCCCACGTCTTCGGCAGCGGTCTGCCACCGTCCGCCAGCGCTCATCGGCCGGAACTGGCCGGGCGTGGTTTCGAAGCCCTCGGTGTGTCGCTGGTGATCCACCCGCACAACCCGCATGTGCCGACGTCCCACGCCAACGTGCGCTTTTTCATCGCCGAGAAGGAGGGTGAAGAGCCGGTCTGGTGGTTCGGCGGCGGTTTCGACCTGACGCCGTACTACGGCAATGAAGAAGACTGTATCCACTGGCACCGCGTCGCCGAACAGGCCTGCGCGCCGTTCGGCCCGGACGTCTATCCGCGCTACAAGGCCTGGTGCGACACCTATTTCCACATCAAGCATCGCCACGAACCACGTGGCATCGGCGGTCTGTTCTTCGATGACCTGAACGAGTGGGACTTCGATACCAGTTTCGCCTTCATGCGTGCCATCGGCGATGCGTACATCGACGCTTACCTGCCGATCGTGCAGCGCCGCAAGAACGACGCGTTCACCGCCAAGCAGCGCGAGTTCCAGGAGTTCCGTCGCGGTCGCTACGTCGAGTTCAACCTGGTCTACGACCGTGGCACCCTGTTCGGCCTGCAGTCGGGCGGTCGCACCGAGTCGATCCTGATGTCGCTGCCGCCGCAAGTGCGCTGGGCCTACGACTGGAAAGCCGAGCCGGGCAGCGAAGAAGCGCGCCTGACCGACTACTTCCTGCAAGATCGCGACTGGCTGGCCCAGGCCTGAGGACTTCTGATGGATCGTTACGTCGTTTTCGGTAACCCGATCGGCCACAGCAAGTCGCCGATGATTCACAAGCTGTTCGCCGAACAGACCGGACAGAGCCTCGACTACAGCACCCTGCTGGCACCGCTCGACGATTTTTCCGGCTGCGCCACGGCGTTTTTCCAGGACGGTCGCGGTGCCAACGTGACGGTGCCCTTCAAGGAAGACGCCTACCGCCTGGCCAACAGCCTGACCGCCCGTGCTCAACGTGCGGGTGCGGTGAACACCCTGAGCAAACTCGCCGACGGCACCTTGCTCGGGGATAACACCGACGGCGCCGGGCTGGTGCGCGATCTGACGGTCAACGCCGGATTCAGCCTCACCGGCAAACGCGTTCTGCTGCTCGGCGCCGGTGGCGCGGTGCGCGGTGCGCTGGAGCCTTTGCTGGCGGAAAAACCGGCCTCGGTGATCATCGCCAACCGCACGGTGGACAAGGCCGAGCTGCTGGCCGAACTGTTCTGCGACCTCGGGCCGGTATCGGCCAGTGGTTACGACTGGTTGCGCGAGCCGGTGGACGTGATCATCAACGCCACCTCCGCCAGCCTCACCGGCGATGTGCCGCCGATTGCAGAAAGCCTGATCGAGCCGGGCCAGACCCTGTGCTACGACATGATGTACGGCAAGGAACCGACCGCGTTCTGCCGCTGGGCCAGCGAGCACGGCGCGGGCGTGGTGATGGATGGCTTGGGCATGCTGGCGGAACAGGCGGCGGAAGCGTTTTTCCTGTGGCGCGGTGTGCGTCCCGACACGGCGCCGGTTCTGGCTGAATTGCGTCGACAACTGGCGCTCTAAGGCGCCTTCAGTCCTCGAAGCGGATCGGGCATTTCTCCGGCCCTTCGAGTTTGCGCAACTCCTCCACCACCTGTGGTCGCGCCTGACGCAAGGTCAGGCTGCGATCCTGGCGCAGCAGGCGCCGGGCTTCCTGATGGAGCATTTCCACGCCGGAGTAGTCGATGAAGTTGATCTGCTGCGCCTCGATCACCACCCGCGCACCGTGCATCCGTTGCAGGCGCACTTGCAGGTAGTGGCTGGCGCCGAAGAAGATCGAGCCGCCGACCCGCAACACATCATCTTCGCCATCGCGCCAATGCTGCACTCGTGGCTGCGAGGTGCGCTTGAGGTAGAAAAACAGCGAGGCCAGTACCCCGGCGTAAATGGCTGTCTGCAATTCCAGCAGCAACGTGGCAACGCAGGTCAGGCCCATCACCACAAATTCTGCCCGGCTGACCCGCAGCAACGCACGAATGCCGCGATGATCCACCAGCCCCCAGGCGATCAACAGAATGCTGCCGGCCATCGCCGGGATCGGAATGTGCGCAATCAGCCCTGCACCGAAAATCGCGAACAGCGCCACCCATAACGCCGAAAACACCCCGGCCAGCGGTGAACAGGCCCCGGCCTCATAACTCAGCCCGGAACGGGTGAACGATCCGGCGGACAACGATCCCGAAAAGAACGCCCCGATGATGTTGGAAAGTCCCTGGGCACGGACTTCCTGATTGGCATCGAGCAATTGCTGGGAACGCGCAGCAATCGAACGGGCAATCGACAGGCTGGTGACCAGCCCGAGCATGCCCACCGCCACGGCACTGGGCAGCAGACGCAGGACCAGATCCATGTCCAGCGGCAAACCACTGAACGGCGGCAGGCGCCCCACGAAAGCGCTGACCAAGTGAACATGGCCGAACATCGCCGGCCACAGCCACACCACCAGACTGCCTAATACCAAGGTCATCAACAGCGTCGGCCAGCGTGGCAGCAGTTGCTTGAGCAATACGCCAACCACCACCGTAGCGACGCCGAGTACGAGCGACGGTTTATCCACAGCCCCTAGATGCCGTAGCAGATCCATCAGGCTGGCCAGCGCCGTGGCCTTGGCCGGCAGATCCAGCCCCAGCAGGTTCGGCAATTGCCCGATGGCAATAACCACCGCCGCGCCGAGGGTGAACCCCAGCACCACCGAGTGCGAGACGAAATTCACCAGTGCGCCGAAGCGCAGCAATCCCAATAGCCACTGGAAAATCCCGGCGAGGAACGTCAGCAACAGGATCAGGGTGATGTAGTCCTGTGATGCAGGCACGGCAAGTGGACTGACACTGGCGAACAGAACAATCGAAATGGCAGCGGTCGGGCCGCAGATCAGATGCCACGACGAGCCCCACAGACAGGCGATCAGCACCGGGATGATCGCCGCATAGAGGCCGTATTCGGGTGGGAGACCGGCGATGAGCGCGTAGGCAATCGACTGCGGCAACGCGAGAATCGCGCCGCTGAGGCCGACGACCAGGTCCCGCCCGACGCTGGCGCGGGTCTGCCGGGGCAGCCAGGTCAGGAAGGGGAACAGTGAGCGGCGGCTGGGGAAGGCCATGAATCCTCTCGGGTGAAATTTTGCGCATTGTACGCAGCTCGGGACGCGGAGCGTCCATGGCGGCATTCCCACGCAGAGCGTGGGAACGATCGGCCCGCGCAGTTACAGCTTGGCTTTAACCGCCGGCAAAGCATCTTTGCCATCCACGGTTTTCACACCATCAAGCCACTTATCCAGCACCGCCGGATTCGCCTTGATCCAGGCCTTAACCGCATCGGCATTGCTGACCTTCTTGTTCACCACCTCGGCCATGATGCTGTTCTCCATCTCCTGAGTGAACGAAAGATTGGTCAGCAATTTACCCACATTCGGACAGGCCTCGGCGTAGCCCTTGCGGGTCAGGGTGTAGACGCTGCCGGTGTCGCCAAAGTACTTCTCGCCTCCCTTGAGGTAATGCATTTTCAGCTGCACGTTCATCGGGTGCGGGGTCCAGCCGAGGAAGGTGACGAATTTCTGTTTCTTCACCGCCCGCGAGACTTCGGCCAGCATCGCCTGTTCGCTGGACTCGATCAGCTTCCACTGACCCATGTCGAAGTCGTTCTTCTTGATGATCTCTTGCAGCGAGATGTTTGCCGGCGCGCCGGAGCCGATGCCGTAGATCTTGCGGTCGAACTTGTCGGCGAATTTGTTCAGGTCGGAAAAGTTATGCACACCCGCATCCCACACGTAGTCCGGCACGGCCAAGGTGAATTCGGTGCCGTCGAGGTTCTTCGCCAGTTGCGTGACGTCGCCGGTGGCCACGAACTTGTCGTAGAAGCCCTGCTGCGCCGGCATCCAGTTGCCAAGGAACACGTCGACCTGGCCATCCTTCAAGCCGCCGAAGGTGATCGGCACCGCAAGGGTGTCGACCTTGGCCTTGTAGCCCATGCCGTCCAGCAGAAACCCGGTGATGGCGTTGGTCGCGGCAATGTCGCTCCAGCCGGGGTCGGCCATTTTCACCGTGTCGCAGCTCTCGGCGAACGCCGATGCGCTGCCCAGTGCCAGCAGGCTGACCGTCACGACTGTGGATAACTTGACCATGGACTTCCCCTTAACGTTATTGGTTTTGGCAGGGTTGTGGATAACGGGCTTTGCGCTCCAGGTCATCGAGGTCGATGTGGTTGCGCATGTACTGCTGACTGGCGTCGACCAGCGGCTGGTGATCCCAGCTCTTCAGCTTGCCGATGGTCAGCGCCTCGGCAACGAAGCGCCGGCGTCGCTGGCTTTCGAGCACCTCGCGGTGAATCGCCGGAATGTCCCATTTGGCCCGTGCTTCGGCGAGAAAATCGTCGAACAGCTGGCGATGTTGCGGTGACTGGCTGAGTTCTTCCTGCTCCCGTGGATCGTTATCCACATCGAAGAGTAGGCAAGGGTCGGTTTCGCTGTAGATAAATTTGTAGGCGCCACGGCGGATCATCATCAGCGGGCTGACGGTGCCTTCGGCCATGTATTCGCCGAACACTTCGTCGTGACCGCCCTGCCCTTGCAGGTGCGACACCAGCGAGCGGCCGTCCAGCGGCAGATTCGGTTCCAGGCTGCCGCCGGCCAGTTCGACGAAAGTCGGCAGCAGGTCGGCGGTGGACACTGCGGCGCTTACTCGACGCGCATTGAACTGACCTGGCGCACTTATCAACAGGGGCACTCGCGCGGCCATTTCGAACCAGTGCATTTTGTACCAGAGGCCTTTTTCCCCAAGCATGTCGCCGTGGTCGCCGGAGAACACGATGATGGTGTCATCGATCAGCCCGGTATCTTCGAGTGTTTGCAGGAGTTTGCCGACGTTGGCGTCGATATAGCTGCACGCACCGAAATAAGCGCGACGCGCATCGCGGATCTTATCCACAGGCAGCGGCTTGTCCCACAGGTCGTAGACCTTGAGCAAACGCTGGGAATGCGGATCGAGCGAATGCTGGTCCGGTGTTGCGGGAAGCGGGATATCCGCATCGTCGTACAAATCCCAGAACGCCTTGGGAATCGTGTAGGGGTCGTGGGGGTGAGTCATCGACACGGTCAGGCAGAACGGCTGGTCGCCGTCCTCGCGAATATGGTCGAACAAGTATTGCTGCGCCTTGAACACCACTTCTTCGTCGAAGTCGAGCTGGTTGGTACGCACGCACGGCCCGGCCTGCAACACCGAGGACATGTTGTGGTACCAGCTCGGCCGCACGTCGGGCTCGTCCCAGTTCACTGCCCACCCATAATCGGCCGGGTAGATGTCGCTGGTCAGACGTTCTTCGTAACCGTGCAGTTGATCCGGCCCGCAGAAGTGCATCTTGCCCGACAGCGCAGTGCGGTAACCGAGGCGCCGCAGATAATGGGCGTAGGTGGGAATGTCGGCGGGGAAATCGGCGGCATTGTCGTAGGCGCCGATCTTGCTCGGCAACTGGCCGCTGACCAAGGTAAATCGCGACGGCGCGCACAGCGGGCTGTTGCAATACGCGGCATCGAACACCACGCCCTGTTCGGCGAGGCGGCTTAGATTCGGCAGTTTGATCGGCGACGGGCCGTAGAACGGCAACATTGGCGCGGCCATTTGATCGGCCATGATGAAGAGAATGTTCTTGCGCTTCATGTGATCGCGGCATTCCATAGTGAATATTTATGCGACATTGCTGCGATCGAGCATGGATTCCACGCAATCTCCGGTAAAGCCCGCGCCGGACAATGACTAGGATAAGCACAGCTTATGTATGAAGCCCTCGGTGATTTGTCGCTGGACCTGCTGCGCGCCTTCGAGGCGGCGGCCCGTCATCGCAGTTTTACTGCTGCAGCGGTGGAACTCGGCACCACTCAACCGGCCATCAGTCAGCAAATCAAAAGGCTGGAGGAGCAGCTCGGAACACGGCTGTTCGACCGGATCTACCGAGGTATCGAGCTGACCGAGGTCGGTTCGATCCTTTTCGAGCAAGTCACCCTCGGTTTGCAGAATATCGACGCAGGATTGAGCGCGATCAGTGCACAGCAGCAACATGAAGTGCTGCAGGTCGCCACCGATTTCGCCTTCGCCGCTTACTGGCTGATGCCGCGCCTCCACCGTTTTCACGAAGCCAATCCGCAGGTCGATGTCAGCCTGGTCACCAGCGAACGCAATCACAACATGCTCCGGCCGGATATCGACGTTGCCGTGCTGTTCGGCGACGGTCGCTTCAAACAGGGCGAAAGTCATTGGCTGTTCAGCGAAGAAGTGTTCCCGGTGTGCAGCCCGCAATTGCTCAAGGATCGCGTCCGGCCCTTGCCGCCTCAGGCGCTGCTGGAATTTCCGTTGCTGCATCTGCGCGGTGAGAACAGCAGCAACTGGTTCGACTGGAGCGGTCTGTTCCGCGAACTCGGCATCAACACGCCGCCCGCGCCGGGCCAACTGCGTTTCGACAACTACACGCTGCTCATTCAAGCGGCAATTGGCGGTCAGGGTGTGGCCATCGGCTGGCGGCACCTTGTGGATAACTTGCTGGCCCAGGGTTTGTTGTGCCGGCCGATTGCCGAGACCACCCTCTCCCGCCTCGGTTATTACGTGGTGCTGCCGCAACGCAAACGGCGTGGGGCGTTGATTCAACAATTCGTCGATTGGTTGATGGCCGAACAGGCCAGCAGCGCGCAGTCGCTGACGGGAATGGAATTGCCTTCGATCGCGGTGTGATCAGCCGTCCGACACCGCGACAAACTTCACGTGTTCGCCCACATGCAGATTCAACCGCAATTCATCGGCCATCCCGATGGCCACCCGGCTCAGGCGTTCCAGCGGTTCGGCCAGCCCCGGCTCAAGGCTGCTGCTGACCTGGCTGAAATGCTCGATGGTCAGCCCTGCCACTCCACGCGGCGCATCGACCAGCGTCCAGCGCAACGGGCTGCCTTGCAGGGCTTCGCGGATTTCCTCGGCGGCGTGGCGTTGCAGGCGATCATCCAGATCCGGCTCGTCCAGCAGCGCGAAATTCCCCACGACAAACAGCCGCGACACGTGCGCCGCCTGCAGGCCATCGATCAGCGCATCGACCGCCAGCACCTGTTCCACCGACCCGAGCACCACGGACTTTTCCACATGCTCGCTGCTGAACGGCAGGCCCGGCGCATCGAGCAGGCAAATCACCGCCGAGCTGCCGGCCACACTCTGGTTGACTCGTTCGGCATCAAACAGATCGCCGCTTTTGGTGCGCAGGCCAGGACGTGGCGCCAGGGCGGTCAGGTCGTCGAGGATGGCGATGACTTCGTGCTGGCGGCGCAGCAGTTCAGCCATCAACGCACTGCCCAGGCTACTCATGGCACCATAGAGCACCACTTTCACCACCGGGGTTTCGGCATTTTTCATGGCTGAGGTCCCTTTTGTTTTCCCTTGTATGGCGTGTGACATACGGCCAACGCCGAGGGTTCGAACCGATTCAGAGGGTTTGCGATGCAGACGATCAAGGGTTATCACGCCCATGTTTATTACGACGCGAGCACCATCGAACAGGCGCGTGCGCTGTGTGAGCAGGCCGCGCAATTATTCCCGTTGAAGATGGGCCGCGTGCACGAACGCCCGGTCGGCCCGCATCCGGACTGGAGCTGCCAACTGGCCTTCGGGCCCGAGCTGATCGGCGACGTGCTGCCGTGGCTGGCGCTCAATCGCAAGGGGTTGGTGGTGTTCCTGCACCCGGACACCGGCGATGACTTGCTGGATCACACCGAGCACGCGGTCTGGATGGGCGCGATGCGGCCGCTGGATCTGTCTGTTTTTTGATCAGATGGTTTCTTCGGGCTCGCCCGGCAGATGTTCATCCAGATGCAGCCATGGTAACTGGCTATCGGTCCAGATGTGCCGCTCGGCGGCGGCTTGTTCCGGGTGATCCAGCGTGGCGATGGTCAGATCGATGCTCTCGGGGCTGAGCAAGGTCACCAGCGCCAGTTGCGCGCCGCAGTCCGGGCAGAAGAACCGCGCGCAGCTGGTTGACGAGTCATAGCGCGAAGGCGTTCCGGTCAGCCATTGGAAGTTCGCCGCCGGTAGCGTGATCCAGGTGGTGACGATGCCACCGCTGACCTTTCGACAGATCGAACAATGACAGTGGGCAATGTCGCGCAACGCTCCGCTGAACTGATAGCGGATATGTCCGCAATGGCAGCCGCCGCTGTGCAATTCATTCATCACCCTGCCCTCCCGTTCCCGTGTTCATTGACTCTAGTCGCATCCGACGGCCGGTTGGCCGTTGGTATCGAAGCTTTCACCTGCGAAAGCTGGCTGAAAGGTTGCCCCATTAGGATCGCCGCCACTACCGGCAACAGACCGGTTGGCCAACGCGCGTGATTGCTCCCGCGTCAGGCCCAATTAACAACAACAATGGTGATTCTGATGTCCTCTGTAGCCCGCCTCCTCGCTCCAACTCCGTCCGTACGTCTCGTGCTTCCCGTTCTGCGCTGATCCCGCCCGATCCGCTCACTTACCTAGCCGCGCTACGCCTGGAGTATTCCCATGCTGACTTTCCTTGGCTTCGCCATGGTCATCACGTTCATGTTCCTGATCATGACCAAGCGCCTGTCCGCGCTGATCGCTCTGATCATCATCCCGATCCTGTTCGCCCTGTTCGGTGGCTTCGCCCCGAAGATCGGCCCGATGATGCTCGAAGGTATTACCAAGCTTGCGCCGACCGGCGTGATGCTGATGTTCGCCATTCTGTATTTCGCCCTGATGATCGACTCCGGCCTGTTCGACCCGGCCGTGCGCAAGATCCTCAAACTGGTCAAGGGCGACCCGCTGAAAGTTTCGGTCGGCACCGCCGTACTGGCGCTCGTCGTTTCCCTCGACGGTGACGGCGCGACCACTTACATGATCTGCGTGGCCGCCATGCTGCCGCTGTACAGCCGCATCGGCATGAGCCCGCGGATCATGGCCGGTCTGATCATCCTCGCCGGCGGCGTGATGAACATGACCCCGTGGGGTGGCCCGACCGCCCGTGCCGCCAGTGCGCTGCACGTGGACCCGTCGGACATCTTCGTGCCGATGATCCCGGCCATGGGCGCCGGTGTGATCGCGATCCTGATCATTGCCTACTTCTACGGCAAACGTGAGCGTGCGCGTCTGGGTGAACTGCATTTGATCGGCGATGAGATCGATCACAGCGAAATCAGCGTCTCGCAATTCCCGGATGCCCGTCGTCCGAAGCTGATCTGGTTCAACGGCCTGCTGACCCTGGCGCTGATGTGCACCCTGATCGCCGGCCTGCTGCCGCTGCCGGTGCTGTTCATGGTGGCGTTCAGTATTGCAATGATCGTCAACTACCCTTGCCTGCAAATGCAGAAGGATCGCGTCGCGGCTCACGCCGGCAGCGTGCTGTCGGTGGTCAGTCTGATCTTCGCGGCGGGCATCTTCACCGGTATCCTGTCGGGCACCGGCATGGTCGATGCCATGTCGAAAAGCCTGCTGGCGGTGATCCCTGATTTCCTCGGCCCGTACCTGGCGGTGATTACCGCGCTGGTGAGCATGCCGTTCACGTTCTTCATGTCGAACGACGCGTTCTACTACGGTGTGTTGCCGGTGCTGTCGGAAGCGGCCAGCCATTACGGCATCACCGCCGTGGAAATGGCCCGTGCCTCGATTGTCGGCCAGCCGGTTCACCTGCTGAGCCCGCTGGTGCCGTCGACCTATCTGCTGGTAGCACTGGCCGGGATCGAGTTCGGCGATCACCAGCGTTTCACCCTGAAGTGGGCAGTGCTGGTCTGCCTGTGCATACTGGCCGCAGCCTTGCTGTTGGGGACTTTCCCGCTGTTCAGCACTTTGTAACGGCATCAACTCACCAGAACGCCAGCTGCTTGCTGGCGTCCTGGTTTAACACACGCTCAAAGGAATACACATGGAATGGCTGACCAACCCTGAGATCTGGGTTGCCTTCTTCACCCTGACCGCCCTGGAAATCGTCCTGGGCATCGATAACATCATCATGATTTCGATCCTGGTCAGCCGCATGCCCAAACACATGCAACAGCGCACCCGGATCTTCGGTCTTGGCCTGGCCATGATCACGCGAATCCTGTTGCTGCTGTCGATCACCTGGGTCATGCGCCTCACCGCCGACCTGTTCGTGGTGTTCGGCCAGGGTATTTCCGGGCGTGACCTGATCCTGTTCTTCGGTGGCCTGTTCCTGCTGTGGAAAAGCTCCCAGGAGATGTACCACGCGCTGGAAGGTGAAGACGAAAGCGACGAGACGCCCGGCGGCAAGGGCGGCAACTTCCTCTACACCATCATCCAGATCGCGATCATCGACATCGTGTTCTCGCTGGACTCGGTCATCACTGCCGTCGGCATGGTGTCCCATGTGCCGGTGATGGTGGCGGCGATCATCGTCGCGGTACTGGTGATGATGGCGGCCTCGGGCAAGATCAGCGAATTCATCGACAAGCACCCGTCGCTGAAAATGCTCGCACTGTCGTTCCTGCTGGTGGTCGGCACCGTGCTGATCGCCGAAGCGTTCGACGTGCACGTACCGAAAGGCTACGTCTACTTCGCCATGGGCTTCTCGCTGGCGGTCGAGGCCATCAACATCAAGCTGCGCACCGCGATGGCGAAAAAGAAGAAACAGCAGGATCCGGTGAAACTGCGCAAGGATGTTCCGGGTCAGTAACCGGAACGCTGCGCTGATGATCAAAGGGCCTTCGGGCCCTTTTTTCATGGCTGCATGAACCTGTTTTCATGACGCTTTTGTTTCAATCCCCGCTTTAGCTGTGCAATGCTGGCGCCCGGACCGTTAGCCAACTACAGCTTAAGAACAACACGTAGAAACCGCGCGGTATCGTCAACTTGCCCCTTTGGGGCGCTGCAACTACAGGGGGTCTGCATGCTCACCCTGCTCAATCTGCTTTCCGCCGTGGCCTTGCTGATCTGGGGCACGCATATTGTTCGAACCGGCATCCTGCGGGTGTACGGCACCAATCTGCGGCATGTGATCGGCCAGAACATGTCCAGGCGCTGGCTCGCGTTCATCGCCGGCATCCTCGTGACCGCCATGGTGCAGAGCAGCAACGCCACCGCCATGCTCGTCACCTCCTTCGTCGGCCAGGGCCTGATGGCGCTGACCCCGGCCCTGACCACCATGCTCGGCGCCGACGTCGGTACGGCGTTGATGGCGCGGGTGCTGACGTTCGATCTGTCGTGGCTGTCGCCGCTGCTGATTTTCCTCGGGGTGATTTTCTTTCTCTCGCGCAAACAGACGCGGCTCGGGCAGATGGGCCGTGTGGCCATCGGGCTGGGGCTGATCATTCTGGCGCTGCAACTGATCGTCGAGGCCGCCGGGCCGATTACCCACGCAAAAGGCGTAAAGGTGATCTTCGCCTCGCTGACCGGCGACATCCTGCTCGACGCCCTGGTCGGCGCGTTGTTCGCGATGATTTCCTACTCCAGCCTGGCCGCCGTGCTGCTGACCGCGACCCTGGCCGGCGCCAATGTGATCAGCCTGCCGGTGGCGATCGGTCTGGTGATCGGCGCCAATATCGGCAGCGGCGTGCTGGCGTTCATGAGCACCAGCATGCAGAACGCCGCCGGCCGGCAAGTGGCGCTGGGCAGCCTGTTGTACAAGTTGATCGGGCTGTTGCTGATCATTCCGGTGCTCGATCCGCTGGCGCACTGGATCGACAACCTCGATTACAGCCCGCAGGAAATGGTCATCGGCTTCCACCTGCTCTACAACACCGCGCGCTGCCTGATCCTGCTGCCGACGGTCGCGCCGATGGCACGGCTGTGCGCCTGGCTGTTGCCGGAGCGCCCCGAGGTCAACGGCACCGCCAAACCCCGTCATCTCGACGCGACGGCACTGGTCACGCCAAGCCTGGCGCTGGCCAACGCCGCCCGGGAAACCCTGCGTATGGGCGACCTGATCGACAACATGCTCGATGCCGCCCTCGACGTGCTGCGCGGCAAACAGACTGCCGTTACCCAGGAAATGCGCAAACTGACCGATGATGTCGAGGCGCTGTACAGCGCGATCAAGCTGTATCTGGCGCAGATGCCCCGGGAGGATCTCGGCGAGCAGGACAGCCGGCGCTGGGCAGAGATCATAGAGCTGGCGATCAACCTCAAGCTCGCCAGCGACCTGATCGAACGCATGCTGCGCAAAATCCAGCAGCAGAAGACCTCGCAACGCCGCTCGTTTTCCGAAGACGGGCTGGAAGAGCTGGCCGGGCTGCACCAGCAATTGATCGCCAACCTGCGGCTCGGGCTGTCGGTGTTTCTCAGTGGCGACAAGGAAAGCGCCCGCCAGTTGTTGCGCGAGAAACGTCGCTTCCGCGCCCAGGAACGCCGTCTGGCCCACGCTCATGTCAGCCGTTTGCAACGCAAGATCGTGCAAAGTATCGAGACCAGCTCGTTGCACCTGGAGTTGATTGCCGACATGAAACGTTTGAATTCGCTGTTCTGCAGCAGCGCGTACGTGGTGCTTGAAACCTCCGACACCGGAGCATTGGCAGCGGATGAAATGGCTGACATCACGCATTCGCCTTGAACGTCTGGGGTTGCGGTCAGTCAGTAACTCAAGGTTCGGCCTCGCGGCCGGACTGACGACACGGATCTCCAATTCAGCTGTATGGAAGCTCGTTATGCGTTGCCTGTTGTTCGCCTGTCTGTTGATCGGTTCCTTGCCCGCCTTCGCCCTGGATCGTTTCCAGGTCGAAGGCTATGCCCTGCCCAACGGCCTGCAACTGCTGCTCAAGTCCGGCACCGAACGCGGGCATGTGGCGATCCGGCTGGTGGTGGGCGTCGGCCTCGACGACTTCGACTGCAATGAAAAGGAGCTGCCGCACCTGCTCGAACACCTGCTGTTCAGCGGCATCGACGCCACCGGCGAAGGCGGCCTCGAAGAACGTATGCAGGCTTTGGGCGGCGACTGGAATGCCTTCACCAGCAACGCCGACACCACTTTCGTCATCGAAGCCCCGGCGAAAAACCAGCGCAAGGTGCTCGATCTGCTGCTGGATCTGCTGACCCAGACCCGTTTCGACGACAACGCGATCAACGCCGCCAAACGGGTGGTCGAGCGCGAGGATGGCGGCCATTACACCCGTCTGCGGCGTTTTCTCGACCGTCAGGACCTTGGCCACAGTGCGAGCAATCAACTGGCGGTCGAGCTGGGTCTGAAATGCCCGCAACGGGCCGAAGTCGAGGGCCTGACCCGGGAGCAGCTGGAGAAGGTGCGCAAGGCCTGGTACGCACCGAACAACATGACCCTGATCGTCGTCGGTGACCTCGACAAGCTGCTGCCGGCTTATCTGGAACGGGCGTGGGGCGCGCTCGAGGCGGTCGATCCGAGCGAGCACCGATCGCTGCCGGACATCCGCACCAGCGCTGCTCACGAACGCACGATCACTCGCGGTTTCATCGGTAACAGCGCCAAGCTGCACTGGCTGGTGCCGGAGCCGATGCTCGACGATCAGTACGACGAGACTTTCGACCTGCTCAAGGAGTATCTGGAGTGGGCGCTGTACCGCGAGCTGCGCTTGAACCATGGCCTGTCCTACGGGCCCTGGGCCGAGCGCGAGGTGTTCGGCGGCGTTGGCTTCATGAGCCTCAACGCCGATCTGGATCGTGGCGACATCGCCGAAGCCGAGCAGGTGCTGGAAGATCTCAAGGCGAGCCTGCTGAAAAACGGCCTCGATGCCGATACCTTCAATCGCATCAAACAGGCAGCCATCGCCCACCAGGCCTGGGCCGTGCAGGGCAACAGCGGCATGGCCGACTATTACTGGAGCGCGCTGGGCGACTTTGAGGATGGCCGCTTCGCCGATCCCGCCCGGGAACTGCAAGGGGTGACGCTGGAGGCGGCGAACAAGGCCATGCGCGAATTGCTGTTGCAGCCGGGCTATCTGCGGATCGAGAAGCCGTTGTTCAGTGACGATCAGGTGCTGTGGCTGATTGGCGGCGCGGTTGGTGTTCTGGGGCTTGTCCTGCTCGGCTGGCATCTGCGCCGGCGTAAATCCGTGCCCTCAGACTGATCGACAGCCTCGCCACAGCCCCCGGCGGGCGGTACTCTGTCGAGGTTTTTTTCTTCGACTGTCGTGAACCGCCCAAATGCCCAAATTGACCCTTCTGATCCAGCGCATCCTCGAACTGATGAAGCGCTACCCCGGGGTCATTGCGCTCGGCGGTTTCATTTCCGGAGTCGGCAGTTTCATCCTGGTCGACCGGCAACAGGGGCTGGCGAGCTGGATCACCACGATCATGCTGCTGAGCTGGATCTGGCTGATGCTGGAAAACAGCCTGACCGAGCTGTTCACGCGGGTTTTCAAACGGGAAATCCCCCAGCCGCTGCTGCGTTATGCGACGCAGATGATCCATCAGGAAAGTCTGTTTTTTGTCCTGCCGTTTTTCTTTATCACCACCACCTGGAACAGCGGCCAACTGGTGTTCACCGGGTTGCTGTGCATCGCCGCGCTGATCTCGATCGTTGACCCGCTCTACTACAAATGGCTGGCGCCCCGGCGCTGGGCGTTCCTTGCATTGCATACCCTGACATTGTTCGCCGCCCTGCTCACCGCGTTGCCGGTGATCATGCACCTGACCACGTCGCAGAGTTTCAAATGGGCGCTGGGGACTGCCGTGGTGCTGTCGTTCCCGAGCCTGGCGTCGATCTTCCCGATCCGCACCGTGCGCAACGCGCTGGCGATCCTCAGCATCACCATCGGAATCGGCGGCGTCGGTTGGGTCCTGCGTTCGTGGGTGCCGCCGGCGACGCTGTGGATGACTGACGTTGCGATCAGCACCCAGTTGCAGGATCGCACCCCCGGCGCCAGCCTCGAGCAAGTCAGCGCCGAGCAGATCCGCAACGGCGGGCTCTACGCCTACACCGCGATCAACGCACCGCGCGGGCTCGATGAGCGGATCTATCACGTGTGGCAGTTCAACGGCAAAGAGGTCGACCGCATTGCCCTCGACATCCACGGCGGGCGCAAGGAAGGCTACCGGGCGTGGACCCACAAGCAGGTTTTCCCCGGCAACCCGGTCGGTGACTGGCAGGTGCGGGTGCTGACCGAAGACGACCAGGTGATCGGCGTGCTGCGCTTCGAAGTCACGGACAGCACACCGACCAAAGAAAAGTAATCCGGTTCGTGCTATTACGTAGGTTCGCGAATTCAGCCGAACAAGCACGGAGCTTATGACCAGCAGCTCGATGACCGGTAATGCCCGACTGGACACCACGATCAGCCCTGCCCGTCTGCGGGTCACCGGGGACTGGACGCTCGCCCATTACGCCGAACTCAAGCACCTGAGCGAAACGCTCCGCGGTCAGTACGACGCCAGCACCACCATCGATCTCAATGGCCTCGGCGCCCTCGATACCGCCGGCGCCTCGCTGCTGGTGGAACTGCTCGGCTCCGAGCGACTGGGCAAATCCGCCGAACATCCCGATTGCACGATTTCCACGGCCGACCGCGCGTTGCTGCAAACCGTGTATCGCTCGCTGACCGACTTCTGCGTGCCGATCAAGGAACCGGAAATCAGCGTCAGCGTGCAACTGCTGACCCGCATCGGCCGGGCCGTGGACACGGTCTGGCAGGACACCCTGCAATTGCTCGGCTTCGTCGGCCTGATCCTCGAAACCATCGCCCGCAGCCTGTTCCGGCCCAAGCGCTGGCGGATCACGCCGATGATCGCGCACATCGAACAGACCGGCCTCGACGCCGCGCCCATCGTGGCGTTGCTGACCTTTCTGGTGGGCGCCGTGGTGGCGTTTCTCGGGGCGACGGTGCTGGCCAGTTTCGGCGCCAGCGTGTTCACCGTGGATCTGGTGGGCTTCGCCTTCCTGCGCGAGTTCGGCGTGTTGCTCACGGCGATCCTGATGGCCGGCCGTACCGCCAGTGCCTTTACCGCACAGATCGGCTCGATGAAGGCCAACGAGGAAATCGACGCGATCCGCACCCTCGGCCTTGACCCCATGGAATTGTTGGTGGTGCCCCGCGTGCTGGCGTTGCTGGTGGCGCTGCCGATGCTGACCTTCCTCGCGATGATCTGCGGGATCATCGGTGGTGCCGTGGTCTGCGCCGTGTCGCTGGATATTTCGCCGGCGATGTTCCTGTCGCTGCTGCAAAGCGACATAGGGATTCAACATTTCCTGGTTGGCCTGGTCAAAGCCCCGATCTTCGCGTTCCTGATTGCTGCCATCGGCTGTCTGGAAGGCTTCAAGGTCAGTGGCAGCGCCGAATCGGTCGGCGCCCACACCACCTCGAGCGTGGTGCAATCGATCTTCGTGGTGATCGTGCTCGATGCGGTTGCCGCGTTGTTCTTCATGGAGATGGGCTGGTGAGTCGTCTACCCCGCATGCCGTCCGAGGCGGTGATCGAAGTCCGTGGCCTGTGCAATCGTTTCGGCAGCCAGAGCGTGCACGAGAACCTCGACCTGGACTTGTACAAAGGCGAAATTCTCGCGGTGGTCGGCGGCTCCGGCAGCGGTAAGTCGGTGCTGTTGCGCAGCATCGTCGGCCTGCGCCGGCCCAGCGAAGGCAACGTGAAAGTGTTCGGCCAGAACCTGCCGAGCCTGTCCGAGCACGAGCGGTCGTTGGTCGAACGGCGTTTTGGCGTGCTGTTCCAGAAAGGCGCGCTGTTCTCCTCGCTGACCGTCACCGAGAACGTCGCCCTGCCCCTCATCGAGCACGCCGGCCTGAGCCGTGACGACGCCGAGCACCTGGCGGCGGTGAAGCTGGCGCTGGCCGGGCTGCCGCTGTCGGCGGCGGACAAATACCCGGCGTCCTTGTCCGGCGGCATGATCAAGCGCGCGGCGCTGGCCCGGGCGCTGGCACTGGACCCGGACATCCTGTTTCTCGACGAACCCACTGCCGGCCTCGATCCTATCGGCGCTGCGCAGTTCGACCAGTTGATTCTGACCCTGCGCGATGCGCTGGGGCTGAGCGTGTTTCTGGTGACTCACGACCTCGACACGCTCTACACCATCACCGACCGGGTGGCGGTGCTGGCGCAGAAAAAAGTGCTGGTGGCCGGGCCCATCGACGAGGTCTCGGAAACCGACGACGCGTGGATTCACGAATATTTCCACGGCCCTCGCGGCCGCTCGGCGCTGGACGCCGCCAAACTGCTCAACGAGGTCTGACATGGAAACCCGAGCCCATCATGTGTTGATCGGCCTGTTCACGGTGATTGTGGTGGCCGGCGCCCTGCTCTTCGGTCTGTGGCTGGCCAAGTCCAGCGTCGACACCGAGTTCAAGGATTACGAAATCGTCTTCAACGAGGCGGTCAGCGGCCTGTCCCGGGGCAGCCCGGTGCAATACAGCGGGATCAAGGTTGGCGACGTGGTCAGCCTGCGGCTCGACCCGAAGGACCCGCGCCGAGTGCTGGCGCGGATTCGCCTTGGCGGCGACACGCCGGTCAAGGAAGACACCCTGGCCAAACTGGCCCTGGCCGGGATCACCGGCACCTCGATCATCCAGCTCAGCGGCGGTACGCCGGAAAGTCCGAAACTGCGTGGCAAGGACGGCGAGCTGCCGACCATCGTCGCCTCGCCCTCGCCTATCTCGCGGCTGCTCAATGACAGTAACGACCTGATGAGCGGGGTCAGCACGCTGCTGAACAACGCCAACCAGATGTTCTCCGCCGACAACATCGAGCGCGTGAGCAAAACCCTCGAACACCTGGAACAGACCACCGGCTCGATCAACGATCAGCGCGGCGACTTGCGCCAGGCCATGCAACAACTGGCAACCGTCGGCAAACAGGCTGGCAGCATGCTCGAGCAGACATCGCTGCTGATGCGCAACGCCAACGGCCTGCTCAACGATCAGGGCAAACAGGCCCTGGGCAGTGCCGAACAAGCGATGAAGTCGCTTGAGCAAAGCAGCGCCACCATCAACGGCTTACTCAGCAAGAATCAGAATTCCCTCGACAGCGGCATGCAGGGCCTCAACGGCCTCGCGCCGGCAGTGCGCGAACTGCGTGAAACCCTGACCTCGCTGCGGGCCATTTCCCAACGTCTGGAGGCCAACCCCAGCGGTTACCTGCTGGGCAGTGAAAAGAACAAGGAGTTCACGCCATGAAGCTGACTCGCCTCGCCCTCCTCGCCGGCTTCACGCTGCTCGGCGCCTGCTCGATCCTGCCCAAGTCCGAGCCGCTGGATGTCTACCGCTTGCCAGCCGCACAGGCGCCCGCCTCGGCCAGTTCGGCGGCGACTCAGCACTGGTCGCTGCGTCTGAACAAATTGCAGGCCAGCGAAGCGCTCAATCGGCCGGGTATCGCCGTGATTCCCCAGGGCGATGTGATCAGCACCTACAAGGCTTCGCGCTGGAGCGATCCGGCGCCGGTGCTGGTGCGTAACCGGCTGCTCGATGGCTTTGCGCGTGATGGCCGGGTGACGTTGCTCAGTACCGATGACAGCAATTTTGCTGCGGATCTGGAACTGGGCGGCAGCTTGCAGGCGTTCCAGACGGAATATCAGGGCAATCAGGCCAGCGTCGTGGTGCGGGTCGATGCGTTGCTGGTACGCGGGTATGACCAGAAGATTCTCGCCAGCCACCGCTTTGAAGAGCGCCAGCCGTTGAGCGATGTGCAGGTTCCGGCGGTGGTGGCAGGATTCGGTCAGGCCAGTGATCGCCTCACCACGAAAGTCGTGGCATGGGCGGTGGAGCAAGGGCAGAAAGTTGCCCCACCTGCCCGGCCTTGAGCCTTAACCGAAGAACCAGTAGCAGACGCCGATAGCGCCGAGCACGCCCGCCAGCTCCGCCAGCAGCGCGCATCCCACTGCATGTCGCGCGCGCTGGATGCCCACCGCGCCGAAGTACACCGCCAGCACGTAGAACGTGGTCTCGGTGCTGCCCTGGATCGTCGCCGCCACCAGCGCGGGGAAGCTGTCGACCCCGGAGGTCTTCATCGTTTCGATGAGCATCGCCCGGGCGGCGCTGCCGGAGAACGGTTTGACCATCGCAGTCGGCAGCGCATCGACGAAGCGCGTGTCCCACCCTGCCCACTGCACCAGGTGACGAATGCCGTCGAGGCCGAAATCCAGCGCGCCCGATGCGCGCAATACGCCGATGGCGCAGAGCATCGCCACCAGATATGGCAGCAGATTCTTGGCAACGTCGAAACCTTCCTTCGCACCTTCGACGAACGCTTCGTAGACCTTCACCTTGCGCAAGGCGCCGATCACCAGGAACAGCATGATCAGGCCGAACAGCGTCAGGTTGCCGAGGATCGACGACAGCCCCGCCAGCGCCGTGGCCGACATCGTCGCCAGCAACGCCATGAAGCCGCCAAGGATCAGCGCGCCGGGAATCAGGTAAGCCAGCACCACCGGGTCCCAGACCCGCAGGCGCTGCATGAACGCCACCGACAGGAAGCCGACGATGGTCGAGCAACTGGTGGCCAGCAGGATCGGCAGGAACACCAGCGTCGGGTCCGGCGCGCCTTGCTGGGCGCGGTACATGAAGATCGTCACCGGCAGCAGGGTCAGGGATGACGCGTTGAGCACCAGGAACAGGATCTGCGCGTTGCTGGCGATGGTCGAGCTGGGGTTGAGTTCCTGCAGCGCCTTCATAGCCTTGAGGCCGATCGGCGTGGCGGCGTTGTCCAGGCCCAGGCCGTTGGCGGCGAAGTTCAGGGTAATCAGGCCCAGCGCCGGATGCCCGGCCGGCACTTCCGGCATCAGTCGCAGGAACAGCGGCCCGAGCACCTTGGCCAGCCATTCGACGATCCCGGCTTTCTCGGCAATGCGCAGGAAGCCCAGCCACAGGGTCAGGGTGCCGAACAGTAACACCATGACCTCGACCGACAGCTTGGCCATGGCAAAAATGCTTTCCACCATCGCCGCAAAGATTCCGGCGTTACCGCCGACCAGCCACTGCACCAGCGCCGACACGGCTGCCACGATGAAGAAGCCAAGCCACAGGCCATTAAGCATCAGTCAAATCCCCCGGAAGATGCGGCGAATGATAGCGGGGTCGCCAGAAACGACAAACCCCGGATTTCTCCGGGGTTTGTCAGGGTGCCTTGCAGGCGGGGATCAGTTTTTCGAAACGTCACCGGCCGGCAGTTTTTCCTTGCTGCGCCAGTGCGGCAGCGAGTTCCAGTAGCGCTGGCCCTTGGCGTCGTCGTACATGCCTTCCCAACGGGCGATGACCAGTACGGCGAGGGCGTTGCCGATCACGTTCAGGGCGGTACGCGCCATGTCCATCACACGGTCGACACCGGCGATGAAGGCCAGGCCTTCCAGCGGAATACCGACGCTGCCCAGAGTGGCCAGCAGTACCACGAAGGACACGCCCGGCACGCCGGCGATGCCTTTGGAGGTGACCATCAGGGTCAGGACCAGCAGCAGTTGCTGGCTGATCGACAGGTCGATGCCGTACAGCTGAGCGATGAAGATGGCGGCGATGGACTGGTACAGGGTCGAACCGTCGAGGTTGAACGAGTAGCCGGTCGGTACCACGAAGCTGCAGATGGCTTTCGGTGCGCCGTAGGCTTCCATCTTCTCGATCACGCGTGGCAGCACGGTTTCCGAGGAGGCGGTGGAGTAAGCCAGGACCAGCTCATCCTTGAAGATGCGCATCAGCTTGATCACCGAAAAACCGAACATCTTGGCGATCAGGCCCAGCACCACGAAGGCGAAGAAGGCGATGGCGACGTAAACCAGGATCACCAGTTTGGCCAGCGGCAGCAGCGAGGCGAAACCGAAGTTGGCCACGGTCACCGCGATCAGGGCGAACACGCCGATCGGGGCGTAGTTCATGATCATGTGGGTGACTTTGAACATGCTTTCCGAGACGCCCTGGAACATCTTCACCAGCGGCTCGCGCAGGTCCGACTGCAGGCTCGACAGACCGAGGCCGAACAGCACGGAGAAGAAGATGATCGGCAGCATTTCGCCGCGGGCCATGGCCGCGAAGATGTTCGACGGGATCAGGTTGAGGATGGTCTCGATGAACGCGTGTTCATGCTGTACTTCGGCGGCGGTCGCCTGGTACTTGGAGATGTCCACGGTGCCCAGGGTGCTCATGTCGATGCCCGCACCCGGATGGAACAGGTTGGCCAGCAGCAGGCCGACGACGATGGCGATGGTGGTGACGATTTCGAAGTAGATGATGGTCTTCAGGCCGATACGCCCGAGCTTCTTGGCGTCGCCCACGCCGGCGATGCCGACGATAAGGGAAGAAATGACGATCGGGATCACGATCATCTTGATCAGACGGATAAAGATATCGCCTGCCGGTTGCAGGACGTTGCTGATCCACCAGGCCTTTTCGGCACTGAAATGGTTGAGCAACGCACCGATTGCAATCCCCAATACCAGACCGATGAGGATCTGCCAGGCGAGGCTAAGCTTTGCCTTCTTCATATTCTTTACCCTTACTTGCGTTTGACTCAAGGCACATGCAGGAACTGGAACGCTCTTGGCGGAAAAGTCTGTGCATCTGCCTCCGTATAAGGTGCCCCGAAGCGCGTGTTTACGGCTCTCCGGCAGGCGAAAAAAGGCGCAACTATTCCGATGCGGGGTTGCGCCGTCTAATGCCGTAAACGCCTACCCTATGCCGAATCGGCATGAGCTTTTTTAAATGAAACTGGCGTCCCAACCGGTTCGAATACGACATTTCGGCAGGCATAAGTGCCGTGAACCGGCCATTACAGCGTAGATTGGTTATTTTTTGAACGAGTGATTTCGACGAAAATTTTCCGAAAAAGCCTACGTTTCGAATCTAAAACGCCGACTGGCTTTATCGACTCTTTCTCGATATACGGTCGCGAGGAAACACCGCGAAATGCTTTTCGCGCGCAGTGTGATCGATAAAAAGATGAGCAGAACGCTCTGGATCAATGTTTTGTCACTTTGAAAGCTCAGCGCAAGTCCGTCGAACCGCTCCGGGTTGGCGAACTTGCGTCGCAGCTTTTACCCTGACCCGGCCCTCATCGCAGGCACTCCCTGTACCCGTAGGTCACTCCGACCCTGCAACAGTCAGAACGTCCCGGCCCCCTGGTCATGCGCCGGCCTTCCTCGGGCGGGCGCAATGGAAGGCAGCTGTCGGCTGCCTTCATGTTCAATACCAGTTCGGATCTTTCTTCAGCGTTTCCATCAACAGATCCTGCATGCCCTGATCGGGTTTGCCGAGGAAGCGGTAGGTGGCATGTCGCGTAGGCGACTTGTCGGCCGGCAATCCTTCGGGCACATCGACCAGCATGGCGTAAGCGTGTTTCTTGTCGAAGCTGAACGCGACGATCAAGCGATGGTTGAGGCATTTGTCCTGCGATTCGCAGAGCGGCCCGACCAGATACTTGTCGCCGTCTTCAGTGACGGCATTCATCTGTTGGTCCGGCGTACCGGAGAGGTTCATCACCCATTCCGGCAGGCGTTCTTCCTTCTTCACCACGCCTTCCCAGGTTTCCCTGTAGTGCGGGTCTGAACTCAGCAGCTCGTTGACCCGCGTCTGGCCATCATTGGCCGCCATCGCCATGGCACTACCGCCCAGAAGCAGGGCGGCTGCCAGTGTCTTTAAAGCACTCATGGTCAACCTCGGCCGCGACGGCCAAAGAAGAACGAGGCGATGAACATCACCAGGAACACGACAAAGAGAATCTTGGCGATACCCGTGGCGGTGCCCGCGATACCACCGAAGCCCAGTACTGCAGCGATGATGGCAATGATCAGGAATGTGATTGCCCAGCTCAACATGGTGATTCTCCTTGTTTCTATTTAGGGGTGTTGCCGGTCTCGGCGCAGCGGCGCCCAGATTCGTGGATCAGAAAACCCAGCGTTCTTCGCGTGGCATGTCGCCCAGCGGCTGCGGCTGGTCGACATCCATCATGCGCATTGCATCGTTGTCGGCCTGGCTGCTGCTGACGGCGCTGAAGTGCGTCTGCGTTGCGTGCTGCATCGAAATCAGGGGCTCGGGTTGCTGACTCTGTTCCCAGCGCAGGTATTGCTGGCAGGCGATCAGGGTAATCAGCAGCGCAAGTGCGCCAAACAGGGCCTGCTGCAGGTGCAGTGGCGAGATACGCATTTGGGCGGCACGTTGGCGAGTCATCCTGGGTTCCTCACTCTTATTCGGTTAGGGCAGTTCATATCTGCCCGGGCTGAGAGGGGTATTGCAGCCTGCATGCCAGCTTTTTTGTTTTAAAAAAACCAATAAAATCAAATAGTTATAAACGTAATGAGAAATCAGGACGACGCATCCTGCACGATGGCCCATCCACGGTCGTGCGAAATGCACGAATGCTTCGTAGGAGAAATCATTCTTTTTGAATTGAGAGCAGGGTGCGGATGTCAGAAAAGGAAGCAGGCAAATGACTGAAAAACGCCGTTTGTTTAAAAAATCAACAAAATCAGTGAATTAGCCGTGAGGGCAGGAGAGAGCTACCCTGCTATGACTGGAATCGATCAGAATCAACCATGCAACTTGCCCGATTTTTCCGGGACTAACCCAAGACATTCACTTATGGAGCGTAGGAAAAATGGAATCAGCCACTGAGCATCAAGGCCGCATTCTGCTGGTGGACGATGAATCCGCCATCCTGCGAACCTTCCGTTATTGCCTCGAAGACGAAGGCTATACCGTTGCCACCGCCAACAGCGCGGCCCAGGCTGACGCGCTGTTGCAACGTCAGGTGTTCGATCTGTGCTTCCTCGATCTGCGCCTCGGCGAAGACAATGGTCTCGACGTGCTGGCGCAGATGCGCATCCAGGCGCCATGGATGCGGGTGGTGATCGTCACCGCGCATTCGGCTGTCGATACGGCGGTGGACGCGATTCAGGCGGGCGCCGCCGACTATCTGGTCAAACCGTGCAGCCCTGACCAGTTGCGCCTGGCGACCGCCAAGCAGCTTGAAGTCCGCCAGTTGTCTGCGCGTCTGGAAGCCCTCGAAGGCGAGATCCGCAAACCCAAGGACGGTCTCGATTCCCACAGCCCGGCGATGAAGGTCGTACTGGAAACCGCGCGGCAAGTGGCGAGCACCGACGCCAATATCCTGATCCTCGGCGAGTCCGGCACCGGTAAAGGTGAGCTGGCCCGGGCGATTCACGGCTGGAGCAAGCGCGAGAAGAAATCCTGCGTCACCATCAATTGCCCATCGCTGACCGCCGAGCTGATGGAAAGCGAGCTGTTCGGTCACAGTCGCGGTGCGTTCACCGGGGCCAGCGAAAGCACCTTGGGCCGGGTCAATCAGGCCGATGGCGGCACGCTGTTTCTCGACGAGATCGGCGATTTTCCACTGACGTTGCAACCCAAGTTGCTGCGATTCATTCAGGACAAGGAATACGAGCGGGTAGGGGACCCAGTCACCCGCCGCGCCGATGTGCGCATTCTCGCGGCCACCAACCTCAACCTTGAAGACATGGTGCGTGACGGTCGTTTCCGCGAAGACCTGCTTTATCGCCTGAACGTCATCACCCTGCATTTGCCTCCGTTGCGTGAGCGAGCCGAAGACATCCTGACCCTGGCTGACCGCTTCCTCGCTCGTTTCGTGAAGGAATACGCGCGTCCGGCCCGGGGCTTCAGTGACGAAGCCCGGGAAGCACTGCTGGGGTACCGTTGGCCCGGCAACATCCGCGAGCTGCGCAACGTGGTCGAGCGTGCAAGCATCATTTGCCCGCAGGAGCGTGTGGAAATCAGCCACCTCGGCATGGCCGAGCAACCCGCCAACAATGCGCCGCGCGTCGGTGCGGCCTTGAGCCTCGACGAGCTCGAGAAGGCTCATATCGGCGCGGTGCTGGCGACTGCCGGGACCCTCGACCAGGCGGCCAAGACTCTCGGGATCGACGCCTCGACCCTGTATCGCAAGCGCAAGCAGTACAACCTGTGAGCGCCCGCCGATGAAACTGGCGATGAAGTTGCGGACCCGCTTGTTCCTGAGCATTTCCGCACTGATCACCGTGGCCTTGCTCGGGCTGATGCTCGGGCTGGTCAGTGTGATGCAAATGGCCGGTACTCAGGAGGCGTTGATCCGCAACAACTTCGTCACCCTCGATCTGGGCCTAAAGCTGCGCCAGACCCTGGGCGATCAACTGATCATGATGCTTGCCGAGAAGCCCGATCCGGTGGCCTTCGAAGCATCGAAACAGCATTACTTCGAACTGCTCGACGAAGGCATCGCCCAGGAACAGAAGGACGACGGACGCCAGTACGGGTTCAGTCAGGCCAAAGCGGATTATCTGAATTTCCTGCAAGCATTCGATGTGTCCCGCGACCCGGCTGCAGCCCTGAGCGGCAGTGGTGATCTGCGCGAGCGCTTCAACACCCTGCGCAACGGTTTGATCGCCGAGCACAAGCACGCACTGGATAACATCAACTCCGTACAACATGCCGCCCGCGACCGGGCCTTGCTGATTGCCGGCCTGCTCGGGCTGGTGGGGCTGGCGGTGTTGATCATCGGCTTCATTACCGCCCAGGGGATCGCCCGCCGGTTCGGTTCGCCGATCGAGGCGCTGGCGAAAGCGGCGGACAACATCGGCCAAGGCAATTTCGAAGTGACCTTGCCGGTGTCTTCGGCCATGGAAATCAACCTGCTGACCCGGCGCTTCGGACTGATGGCCGAAGCGCTGCGCGAGCATCAGGCGACCAATGTCGATGAGCTGCTGGCCGGCCAGCAACGCTTGCAAGCGGTGCTCGACAGCATCGATGACGGTTTGCTGATGATCGACCGCCAGGGGCATCTGGAACACTTGAACCCGGTGGCCCAGCGGCAATTGGGTTGGGACAGTGACCGCTTTGGCGAAGGCCTGGGCACCGCGCTCCAGCGTCCGGAACTGGATGCGCAGCTGCAACTGGTGCTGCGCGGCGGCACCCTTGAGCGCGCGCCGGAAGATTTGAGCATCGAGGTCGACGGCGAGTCGCGGCTGCTGACCTACAGCCTGACCCCGGTCAGCCATACCCAGGGGCATATTCTCGGCGCGGTGATGGTGCTGCACGATGTCACCGAACAGCGGGCCTTCGAGCGGGTTCGCAGCGAATTCGTATTGCGTGCCTCCCACGAACTGCGCACGCCAGTGACCGGCATGCACATGGCGTTCGGGCTGTTTCGCGAACGGGCGAAGTTTCCGGCGGAATCCCGCGAGTCGGATCTGCTCGACACGGTCAATGAAGAAATGCAGCGCCTGATGCAGTTGATCAACGACCTTCTGAACTTCTCACGCTATCAGAGCGGGTTGCAGAAACTCACGCTGGCGCCGTGCTCCATCGAGGATTTGCTGGTTCAGGCGCAATCGCGTTTTGCCGACACGGCGGCGCAGAAGGGCGTGGCATTGAATGTCGAGGTGCAGAGCCCGTTACCGCGCTTGCAGGCCGATCAGGCCCAGCTGGATCGTGTGCTGGACAACCTGATCGACAATGCCTTGCGCCATACGGCCCGCGACGGCCTGATCCGGTTGCAGGCGCGCCGGCATGGCGAGCGGGTGATCATCAGCGTCGAGGACAATGGCGAAGGTATCGCTTACGGCCAGCAAGGACGGATCTTCGAACCGTTCGTCCAGGTCGGACGCAAGAAGGGCGGGGCCGGGCTCGGGCTGGCGCTGTGCAAGGAAATCGTCCAGTTGCATGGCGGGCGGATGGGCGTCTATTCGCGGCCGGGGCAGGGCACGCAGTTCTACATGGCGCTGGCGGTCTAGGCTTCGTCGTCCATCCGGCGGCCGGCGAGCCGCCGTCCTCGGGTGATCAGCTCAATGAATTGCACGGCGCTCAAGGCATGGGCGAACAGCCAGCCCTGACCGAACTTCACGCCTTCGCTGCTGAGCAGCGCCGCCTGGGATTCATGCTCGATACCTTCAGCGATCACTTTCAGATCCAGTGCCTGGGCCATGTGAATGATGTGCGGCGCGACGCCGCTGCTGGCCGCGTCGTGGCCGAGGGCGTCGATGAAGGCCTTGTCGATTTTCAGGCAGTCCACCGGCAGGGTCTGCAAGTAGGCGAGGCTGCAATAGCCAGTGCCGAAATCGTCGATCAGCACTTGATGACCGACATCGCGCAGCGCTTGCAGGTTTTCCCGGGCCACCACCACATCGATCAAGCCGCGCTCGGTCACTTCGAACGCAATCTGCCGCGCTGCCACCCGATGCAGGCTCAGCAGCCGCGCCATGACCTGGCCGATGCGCGGCACCATCACGTCACAGGCCGCCAGGTTCACCGAGATGTACAGCTGCGGATTGGCCCGCAGCAATTGACCCAGTTGTTCGAGCAGGCGCTGGAGGACGAAATCGGTCATCTGGCGGATCTGCCCGGTATTTTCCGCCATCGGGATAAACAGGTCGGGGCTGGTCAGCGTGCCGTCCGGCCGGCGCCAGCGCAGCAGGGCTTCGGCGCCGACGCAGTTGCGGCTGTCGAGATCGAAGATCGGTTGATACAGCACCTGCAACTCGCCACGGCGGATTGCACCGTGAAGCTCGGCATCCAGAGACTGACGCTGGCGGACGATCCAGAACACCAGAACGCCCACCAGCGCCCCGAGGACCAGACAGAACGGCACCATCCACCACCACAGCTCCGGAATGTGCATGCCCGTGCGCGGACTGATCAGCACCAACTGGTATTCCGGGTTGTCGGTGGGCATGCGATAGATCAGACGCGTCTGGGTGACTTGCAACGCGTCAGTGGATTTAGGTGGCCACGGCTCGGTGGGTGGCCAGGCCTGTGGCACGCCAAGTACCGGAATCGCCCGGGTCCCGTGATCCAGCACCACCAGCAGGCTGCTGTCGGGAGACAGATCGACCATGTCGGTCAGGTGGCCGCGAGAGGTGGCCACGCGAAAGTTGCCGCGGCCGAGCATCAGCGCCGCGCGGTTTTCATCGGGTTCGGTGGTGGTGTTCAGCCAGTAGCTGTAGGTCGGGCCCTTGATGTCCGGCGGGCGGACGACTGACAGGCCTTCCTGACGCGGGCGGTTGGAGCAGATGCGCGAGGCATCCATATAGGCGGCTTCATAGACGAAGCGATAGTTGAAGGTCACTTGCTGCAGCGTGGCGATCATTTCGTCATCGCAGCTGCGCAATGGCTGGGCTTCCAGATCGTCCAGACTCTCGCGCAACTGGCCGAACAACTGCTCCAGGCGAGCCAGGAAGCGCTCGCCCTGGGCGTTCATTTCCTGGCTTTCGCTCTGTTCGACCTGATGCATGGCCACGAACAGCCCGCCGGTGATCAGCAGGCCCGCGCTGAAGACAGCCGCCAGCATCGCCAGAAACCACGGACGATAAAACCAGCTACGCAGCGTCTCTCGGGTAGCAACCATATGGATATCCGAAGAATTACCAATGAGTTATAGCTGCTGATTGCGTTTTCGCCCTGACCGTCGGGCGGGCGTCATTATTTTGTCTGATTCAGCACCAGCAGCAATGCTGCCGTTTGCGCATCCGGAGTACCGTCGAAGCGGGAAGGGCGGAAGTGCATCTGGAAGGCTGCGAGGACATGGCGGGTCGCGACGTCCAGCTCGCCGTTCTGCGGCGTTGCGTAGCCCAGGCGCGCCAGTTGCGCCTGGAACCAGCTGATGCTCGGCAACTCCACCTCGAACCGCACTTGCTGGCGGGCGACGGCTTGTTCGTCTGGCCACAAGCCAAGGCCTTCTGCAGCCAGGCGCTTCCACGGGAATAACGGGCCCGGATCAAGCTTGCGCAGCGGTGCGATATCGCTGTGGCCGATGATGTGGTCCGGGCTGATGCCGTTGCGTTTGCTGATGTCCTTGAGCAGGACGATCAGCGACTGCACCTGGGCTTCGCTGTACGGAAACCACACGCGCCCGGTCGGCGTGTCCTTGAAACCCGGGTTGACGATTTCGATGCCGATGGAGCTTGAGTTGAGCCAGGTACGGCCTTGCCATTCGCTCTCGCCGGCATGCCAGGCGCGCAGGTTTTCGTCCATCAGCTTGTAGATCGTGCCTTTCTTGTCGTCGCCGATCAGGTAGTGGCTGCTGACTTCACCGTGGGTCAGCAGTTGCAGCGAACGCTCAAGGGAGGCGGAGGTGTAATGCACGATCACGAATTGCGCGCGGCTGTCGTGATTGGCAGAAGGATGGCTGGTGTCGTAGCGCGGGCCGCTGGCACAACCGGCCAGAACGAGCAGCGACGTGATGAGGGCAAGGAATTTCATGGCAGTACACGCGAGTCAGTAATGCAACAGTGTAACGTACTGACTTGCGTGCGAACGGCAAAAGGGCTGATTTAAATGAAATGGAACAATTGTCTTCAGCCCAGCTCCACCCGGTTGCGGCCTGCGTTTTTGGCCCGGTACAACGCCTGATCGGCTCTTTTGAGCACCAGATCGCTGTGTTCTCCCGGCCTGAACGCCGCCAGCCCCATGGATATGGTGATCGTGACGCGCTCACCCTTGAAGTGGAACGGGCAGGCCTCGATGGACGCGCGCAGGGTTTCCAGCAGTTTGGCGCCGACGGCCGGCGGAGTTGCCGGCAGCAGCAGGACGAACTCCTCTCCGCCGAACCGGGCAATGAAATCGCTGCCGCGCAGGCGCTTGCGCAGCACCGTGGCGATGATCTTCAGCACTTTGTCGCCGGCCAGATGGCCGTAGTTGTCGTTGATCCGCTTGAAGTGATCGAGGTCGAGCATGGCCAGGCTCAGGGTGTTGCCGTGCTGCTGCCACTGGGCGATTTCGTGGTCGAGCCGTTCGCTCCAGGCAGCGCGGTTGGGCAGGCCGGTGAGCGGATCGATCAGGGCTTTCTGGCGCTGCTCTTCGAGGTGTTCGCGGTAGCCCAGCGCTTCCTGCTCCATGTGCGCAACGCGTTCGGCCAGGCTTTTGAGGCGTCCGGCGACCTCCTGTTCCCGGGCGTCACGTTGTTTCTGGTGCTGGTCCATCGTGCCGAGCAGGCCTTCGAGATGGTTTTCCAGAACCTGCTTGAGGTCGTCCAGGTCTGCCGCTTCCTGCACGCTGGTCTGCAGGCCATCGACCTGTTCACGGATCTGCGTGTCCATAGCTCGCGCCGCCGAGCTGTTGTCGGCATGACCTTCGCTGGCGGCCTGCAGGTTGCTCTGGAACGTTTCGAGGCGTTCGTTGAGTTGCTGCAGATAAGCTTCGAACTCGTGCTGACCGCTGTCGGTGATGGCCAGCATCAAGGTCGCCAGATCGTCGAGGATCGGAAGCAGTTCGTACCAGTTGAGGCCATGTTTCAGCCTATCGCGCATGGCCTCGGCTTGGGGGCGATGGCGCTCAGGCAGGGTCAGGTCATCCAGCAGGCCGATCAGGGTGTCTTCGATGTGCTTGGCCACCGAGCTGTAGGAGGGTTCGGGCGAATCCGGCAGGGCATAGAGAATGTCTTGCTCGGGTTGCTCCGGGTCGATGGCCGCCAAGGCCTGCGCGATGGGCTCGGGCAGCGGCAAGCTGTCGAGGAAGACCGGAGGCGGGTTGTCGCCGGGGTGGATCAGTTCGTCAGGGTTGATGGCGCTCGGTGTCGATGGCGCAAAGACCGGAGGCGGCGTGAAGGCAGGCGGCTCGGGTTCTGGCTCGGAGAGTTCCGGTTCGTCGGGAGTCGTAGCGACTTCTGTGATGATCCGGGCAGGCTCGAAGGCAACCACTTCCGGCTCTGCAACAGGCTCGGGTGTTGATATGGGTGTTGGTGCTGAAGCTTGCAGTGGCGCGACCAGCGGTGCGGCGAGCGGTGTTTCACTGACGGTGGCAATGGCTGCCGGTTCGGCGATTGCAGCAGGCGCTTCTGGCATTGGCGCGCTTTCAGGCGCGGCGGGCGGTTGCTCTGGCCGAGCTGTTGGAGAAGTCACAACAGGCTGAGCCACAGGTGCAGGCGATTCTTCGCTGTCACGGCTGCCGAACAGGCGCTGCAACAGTCCCGGACGTCCCGGTTCCGCCGGCGCCTCCAGTTGGCTCAACGCCTTGCCCTGCAAACCGCTGAGTTCGCTCAGCAATAACGGCATTTCCCGGGCCTGACTGACTCGCCCGTCGAGCTGCTTGGCGAACTTCTTCAGTGGCTGGGCGACGTCCCGGGGCAGGGGCAGCGATTGCAGCTGAGCCACCAGCGAGTTCAGCGCGGTGCTGACCTGCTCGATCCGGGTTTCACGGCGTTGCTCGGAGTCGAGCACGGCTTTTTCTAGGCGCGGCAACAGGGCGGCGAGGCCGGCATCCATGTCGTCGGTGCGCACCACGTCGCGCATTTCCTTCATGCACTGATCGACCACGCGATCGGTGCCTTCAGCCGCGAGCGTGCTACGCACCAGGCCGCGACGCAGCAGGTCGAGCCGGGCGTCCCATCGACGTTCGAGCTTTTCCTGTTGTTCGATGCTTTTGAGGTATTTCTCTTTCCAGCGCTGGGCTTCGTCGCTCATTCAGGCGTTCCGCGAGGGGCAGGACTCAACGCGGGCAATGCATCGGCCGTGAGCGAACCCGGCAGACGAATCTCTACCGCGACGGGCAGGTGATCGGAAATCGGTTGGGCCAGCACCTCGACCTTTTCCAGCGTCAGGGTCGGGCTGAGCAGAATATGGTCCAGGCAGCGCTGCGGGCGCCAGCTGGGGAATGTCGCTTCGAGTTGCGGGGCCAGCAGGCCGAGGTCGCGCAGGGGCGAGTGTTGCAGCAGGTCGCTGGCGTGGGTGTTCATGTCGCCCATCAGCACCTGATGCTTGTAGCCGCCGATCAGCTCGCGGATATATGCAAGTTGCATGGTGCGTACCCGGGCGCCGAGCGCCAGGTGCATCATCACCACCACCAGCGCCTCGGGACCTTCGCCGAAGCGCACCAGGATCGCCCCGCGACCTTTCGGCCCCGGCAGCGGATGGTCCTCGATCGCCCACGGGCGCAGGCGACTGAGCACGCCGTTGCTGTGCTGGGCCAGTCGGCCAAGATTGCGATTGAGTTGTTGATACCAGTAAGGGAAGGCGCCGAGATGGGCCAGATGTTCGACCTGATTGACGTAGCCCGAACGCAGGCTGCCGCCATCGGCTTCCTGCAGGGCGACCAGATCGAAGTCGCCGAGCAGATTGCCGATCTTCTGCAGATTGCCGGAACGGCCGGGGTGCGGCAGCAGATGCTGCCAGCTGCGGGTCAGGTAGTGCCTATAACGCTCGGTACTGATGCCGACCTGGATATTGAAGCTGAGCAAGCGCAAACGGCTGTCTGCGGGCAAGCCCGTGGATTCCAGGTGATGCTCGTTGACCTGCGGATCATGCAGGCCGACGAGACGTTCGGTTCCCCAGCGGCGCATGGCGATTGCCGCGCTTAGTTGGCGGCCGCCTTGTTGGCCGCTCGCTCTTTGGCGACCAGTTGGTCAGCCAGCTTCAGAGCCTCTTCGGCACCACCGGCAGAGCCGATGTCAAAGCGGTATTTACCGTTGACGATCATGGTTGGAACGCCGGAGATTTCATATTTCTTGGCCAGTTCACGAGCCTTGACGATCTGGCCCTTGATGGCGAAGGAGTCGAAGGTGGCCAGGAACTTGTCCTTGTCTACGCCTTGAGTGGCGAGGAAGTCGGCCATGTCGTTCTTGTCGGTCAGCTTCTTGTGTTCTTTCTGGATCGCGTTGAACACGGCAGCGTGAACGCTGTGCTCGACGCCCATGGCTTCCAGGGTCAGGAACATTTGACCGTGTGCATCCCAAGGGCCGCCGAACATGGCAGGGATGCGGACGAAGTTGACGTCGGAAGGCAGTTTTTCAACCCATGGATTGATCACGGGCTCGAAGGCGTAGCAGTGCGGGCAGCCGTACCAGAACAGTTCCACCACTTCGATCTTGCCAGGCACGGCAACCGGGACCGGGTTGCTCAATTCGACGTACGGGGCGGCAGGTGCTTCGGCGGCCTGGGCCGTCACGCCGAACAGGCTGGCAGCGACGAGGGCGGCGCTGATGATCAGATTACGCATGCTTTACTCCTGGGCAAATTGGTCGCCTCGCGCGACCTGTTTTCAGACAGATCCTGGCGGGCATGAGTTCTGTAGTGTAACGGCAGCGGCCACAAAAAAGGGCGGCCAAAGCCACCCTTTTTATACTTCATGCAACGGATTAATCGAGCGTTAACGTGGCGGGAGTTGTCCTGCGCGCGCAACGCTCGAATCACTATCGCAGGCCTGGCCTTAGTGCAGGCCTTGAATGTAGCTGGAGACCGCCGCAATGTCCTCGTCGCTCAGCTTGCGAGCGATGGTGCGCATGGTCATGGCATCGCCGTCGTTGCTGCGACCGGCTTCTTCCTTGCGGAAATCGGTCAGCTGTTTGGCGATGTATTGAGCGTGTTGGCCACCCAGGTGCGGGAAGCCGGCGGCGGCATTGCCCGCGCCGTTCGGCGAGTGGCAACCGGTGCAGGCTGGCAGGCCTTTTTCCAGGTTGCCGCCACGGAACAGGGCTTCGCCGCGAGCGACGATCTTCGGATCGGCGGCGCCGACGCTGCCTTTCTGGCTGGCGAAATAGGCGGCGATGTCAGAGAGGTCCTGATCGCTCAGGTTGGTCAGCAGGCCGGTCATTTCCAGAACGGTGCGCTTGCCCGACTTGATGTCATGCAGTTGCTTGGTCAGGTAGCGTTCACCCTGGCCGGCCAGTTTCGGAAAGTTTGGCGCCATGCTGTTGCCATCCGGGCCATGGCAGGCCCCGCATACGGCAGCCTTCGCCTGGCCTGCGGCGGCATCGCCTGCAGCATGGGCGAAACCTGAGATTCCCACGGTCAACAGCAGACTCACGATCAGTTTGTTCATCAGCTAATCCAACTACGGCTAAGGGTTAAGAGTTATGGACCGGGTTTACTTCCGCTCATCCAGAGGATGATGGCCTGGTAATCCTCGGCACTGCAGTCCATGCACAAACCACGCGGCGGCATCGCCTTGAAACCCTGGGTCACGTGTTGCACCAGCGTCTCCATACCTTTCGCCAACCTCGGCGTCCAAGCTTCCTGATCGCCTCTTCTGGGCGCCATGGGTAGTTGGCCGGAATGACAGGCACCACAAACACGGTTGTACACGGCTTCCGGATCCTGTGTAGCCTGTGCGCTGTAAAGCGGCATCAGAACTCCGGCAGCCAGCAGCCATTTCGTCATAAAACGACCTTTTCAGGGTTGAGAGCGATCTGCGTTCTGTTGCGCAATCAAAGTCTGTCGCTCTCGTGAACTTCATCCTTCGCTGGGACAAAGCACACACAAAATCTGCGGCATTATATACTGGCGTCACTGAAACGGAAGCGACACCGCGTTCCGCGCCCAATCCCGGCGCCGCCCACATCGGAAATCCCATGCAACTCAAGAATCCCATCCTCGGCCTGTGCCAACAGTCCACGTTCATGCTCAGTGCCGCCAAAGTCGATCAGTGCCCCGACGACGAAGGCTTCGAAGTGGCGTTCGCCGGTCGTTCCAACGCCGGTAAATCCAGCGCGCTGAACACCCTGACTCACGCCAGCCTGGCGCGCACCTCGAAAACCCCGGGTCGCACACAGCTGTTGAACTTCTTCAAGCTAGACGATGAACGGCGTCTGGTCGACCTGCCGGGCTACGGTTATGCAAAAGTACCGATCCCGCTCAAGCAACACTGGCAGCGTCACCTCGAGGCTTACCTCGGTGGTCGCGAGAGTTTGAAGGGTCTGATTCTGATGATGGACATCCGCCATCCAATGACCGACTTCGACCTGCTGATGCTCGACTGGGCCGTTGCGGCCGGCATGCCGATGCACATTCTGCTGACCAAAGCGGACAAGCTGACCTACGGCGCAGCCAAGAACACGCTGCTCAAGGTGCAGTCGGAAATCCGTAAGGGGTGGGGTGACCTGGTGACGATCCAGCTGTTCTCCGCGCCAAAACGCATGGGCCTGGAAGAGGCCTACACCAAGCTGGCGGGCTGGATGGAACTGGCGGATAAAGGTGCGGAAGCGGCGGCAGAGTAAGGGGATTTCAAAACTGTCTGTGGTGCTGTCAGGCAAGGCAAAAGCATTGCTAAAACGGCCGGGGTCGCGCTCGACTTTAGGCGACCTAAATGAGCATTTTTAGCGATGCTTTTAACGCAGTCTGGCTGCGCCACAGCCAGTTTTGAGGCAAAAAAAGCCCCGGACTTCATATGGGGAGGGAGAAGTTCCGGGGTTCAAGTTCCGAACCGCTAGGGCGGGGTTCAGATATCTGCCAACACTTAACACAACATAGGAGCATCGAAGGGCTTCACCAGCCATTCAGTACCTCTGAGTATCAGCCTGCAAGATTAGTTCAGAATTTTCTAGAAAAGGTTTGGAATAAATTCCAGAACCTTTAGGACTAAGTGCCTGCAAAGGGCTCTGCTGCGGCGTTATGCCCCGGCAGAGCCGGCCTCTGACCGATCAGTGGGCCTCGTCCCAGTTGTTGCCGACTCCCACTTCCACCAGCAACGGCACATCCAGCTTCGCCGCTTCACTCATGTGGACGCGAATTTCGTCGCGAACCTGATCCACCAGATCCTCGCGAACCTCCAGCACCAGTTCGTCGTGTACCTGCAGGATGACTTTGGCATCCAGCCCAGAAGCGCTCAGCCAGTTGTCCACCGCCACCATGGCTTTCTTGATGATGTCCGCTGCGGTGCCCTGCATCGGAGCGTTGATCGCCGTGCGTTCGGCAGCTGCGCGCTCCTGGGGCTTGTTGGAGTTGATGTCCGGCAGATACAGACGACGGCCGAAGATCGTTTCTACGTAGCCCTGATCCGCTGCCTGCGCGCGCGTGCGATCCATGTATTCGCGAACGCCCGGGTAGCGCGCGAAGTAGGTGTCGATGTAAGCCTTGGCGGTCTTGGTGTCGACGCCGATGTCCTTGCCCAGCTTCTGCGCGCCCATGCCGTAGATCAGGCCGAAGTTGATCGCCTTGGCGCCACGGCGCTGGTCGGACGTCACTTCGTTCAGCTCGATCTTGAACACTTCGGCGGCAGTTGCGGTATGCACGTCCAGATTGTTGCGGAAGGCGTTCATCAGGCCTTCGTCGCGGGACAGGTGCGCCATGATCCGCAATTCGATCTGCGAGTAGTCCGCTGCCAGCAGTTTGTAGCCTTTCGGCGCGACAAAGGCCTGACGGATGCGTCGGCCTTCGGCGGTGCGCACCGGAATGTTCTGCAGGTTCGGGTCGCTCGACGACAGGCGCCCGGTCGATGCGACGGCCTGATGGTACGAGGTGTGGATACGCCCGGTGCGCGGATTGATCTGCTCCGGCAGGCGATCGGTGTAGGTGCTTTTCAGCTTGCTCATGGAGCGGTGTTCCATCAGCACTTTTGGCAGGCGGTGATCATCTTCGGCCAGTTTTGCCAGCACTTCTTCGGCAGTGGACGGCTGGCCCTTCGCGGTCTTCTTCAGCACCGGCAGGCCAAGTTTTTCATAGAGGATCACGCCCAGTTGCTTTGGCGAGCCGAGGTTGAACTCTTCACCGGCGATCTCGAAGGCTTCACGCTCCAGCGCGACCATCTTGTCGCCCAGCTCGATGCTCTGAACGCCCAGCAGCGCGGCATCGACGAATGCACCCTGGCGCTCGATGCGGGCCAGCACCGGCACCAGCGGGATCTCGATGTCGGTCAGTACGCTGGCCAGGCTCGGGATGGCGCTGAGTTTTTCGAACAGTGTCTGGTGCAGGCGCAGGGTCACGTCGGCATCTTCGGCGGCGTATGGGCCGGCCTGCTCCAGCGCGATCTGGTCGAAGGTCAGTTGCTTGGCGCCTTTGCCGGCGATGTCCTGGAAGCTCACGGTGGTGTGATCCAGGTACTTCTGCGCCAGGCTGTCCATGTCGTGACGGGTGGCGGTGGAGTTGAGCACGTAGGACTCAAGCATCGTGTCGAAGGCAATCCCGCGCACGGTGATGCCTTCGTTCTGGTCGCCACCGATGGCGCAGTTGGCCAGGATGTTCATGTCGAATTTGGCGTGCTGGCCGACCTTGAGCTTGTTCGGGTCTTCCAGGATTGGTTTCAGCGCGCGCAACACGGTGTCGCGATCCAGTTGCTCCGGCACGCCGATGTAGGAATGCGTCAGCGGAATGTAGGCTGCTTCGTTGGCCTGCACCGCGAAGGACAGACCGACCAGTTGCGCCTGTTGCGCGTCGACGCCGGTGGTTTCGGTGTCGAAGGCGAACAGTTTGGCGTTCTTTAGCTTTTCCAGCCAGACGTCGAAGCGGGCCTGATCAAGGATGGTCTCGTACGCGGCTTCAGCCGGAGCGGCAGGCGCTTCTTCCGCAGGCGCGCTGAACAGATCGACGGCCGGCTCAGGCGCGGCGGCGCTGCTCAGTTCCAGGCGTTTGGCGTCCCGCTCCAGATCGTTGATCCAGCTCTTGAACTCCAGCAGGGTGTAAAGCTCAAGCAGCTTGGCCGGATCTTCCGGGCCCATTTGCAGGTCGTCGAGGCCGATGTCCAGCGGCACGTCGACCTTGATGGTCGCCAGCTGATAGGAAAGGAACGCCATCTCCTTGTGCTCTTCGAGCTTGGCCGGCAGGGTCTTGGCACCACGAATCGGCAGGGTCGGCACGATATCGAGCTGCGCGTAGAGCTCGGTCAGGCCGCCGTTGACGCCCACCAGCAGGCCGGACGCGGTTTTCGGTCCGATGCCGGGAACGCCGGGGATGTTGTCGGAAGAGTCGCCCATCAGGGCCAGATAATCGATGATCTGCTCCGGAGCGACGCCGAATTTCTCCTTCACGCCCTCCACGTCCATCGAGCTACCGGACATGGTGTTGACCAAGGTAATGTGGCCGTCGACCAGTTGCGCCATGTCCTTGTCGCCGGTGGAAATGATTACCGGGCGGTTGGCGGCTGCGCTGCTGCGGGCCAGAGTGCCGATCACGTCATCGGCCTCGACGCCTTCGACGCACAGCAGCGGGAAACCGAGGGCTTTCACGCTCTGGTGCAGCGGCTCGATCTGCAGGCGCATGTCGTCGGGCATGCTCGGGCGGTTGGCCTTGTATTCGGCGTACATCTCATCGCGAAATGTCCCGCCCTTGGCGTCGAACACCACGGCGAACGGGCTGTCCGGATACTGCTTGCGCAGGCTCTTGAGCATGTTCAGCACGCCTTTGACCGCACCGGTCGGCAGGCCTTTGGACGTGGTCAGCGGTGGCAGCGCGTGAAAGGCGCGGTACAGGTAAGACGAACCGTCCACCAGGACGAGGGGGGCTTGGCTCATGAGCAGGATCAACCTTTTCGGCGGGTCCGGCGCTAGAATAGCGGGACCGTTGACGACAAAGGGACAAGGTTATCATGCGTACGTTAAATCGCTTGCTGCTGGTCAGTTTGATTGCTGTCTCACCCTTGCCTGCGATCGCGGCGGATGATGCGCCGTCAGCGGAGCCGGAAGTCACCATCCGCACCGAGGGTGACAAAACCATCCAGGAGTACCGGCAGAACGGTTTCCTGTACGCGATCAAGGTGACCAAAAAGGGTTTCCCGCCCTATTTTCTGGTGCGTGCGGACGGTACTGATGCAAACTTCATCCGCTCGGACCAGCCGGATATGCTGATCCCCGCGTGGAAGATTTTCGAGTGGAAGTAGTTTCTTAATTTCAACCGGCGCCGGCTCGATGGCGGCGCCAGAACTGAGCAGTTTTTAACCATGTCTGTGTTCACCCCCCTGGCTCGGCCCGAGCTGGAAACCTTTCTCGCCCCTTACGGGCTCGGCCGTCTGCTCGATTTCCAGGGGATCGCCGCCGGCAGCGAAAACACCAACTTCTTCATCAGCATGGAAAAGGGCGAGTTTGTCCTGACCCTGGTCGAGCGCGGCCCGGTGCAGGAAATGCCGTTTTTCATCGACCTGCTCGACGTATTGCACGAAGCCGACCTGCCGGTGCCTTATGCACTGCGCACCACCGACGGCGTGGCCCTGCGCGAGCTGAAAGGCAAACCGGCGCTGCTGCAGCCGCGCCTGGCCGGCAAGCACATCAAACAGGCCAACGCCCAGCATTGCGCGCAGGTCGGTGACTTGCAGGCGCACCTGCACCTGGCGACCCAGGGCGACAGCATGATCAAGCGCAAGACCGATCGTGGCCTGGACTGGATGCTGGAGGAGGGGACCGAGTTTCTCTCGCACCTGAGCGATGAGCCGCGAGCGCTACTGCAAGCCGCGCTGGACGAAATCACTCAACAGAAAGAGAAAATTCTCGCGCTGCCTCGGGCGAATATCCACGCCGACCTGTTTCGTGACAACGCCATGTTCGAAGGCACGCACCTGACCGGGCTGATCGACTTCTACAACGCCTGCTCCGGGCCGATGCTCTACGACGTGGCGATTGCCTTGAACGACTGGTGTTCGGACGATGACGGCCTGATCGACGGCCCACGTGCCCGGGCCCTCCTGGGTGCCTACGCGGCACTGCGTCCGTTCACGGCGGCTGAGGCTGAACTGTGGCCGACCATGCTGCGCGTGGCGTGCGTGCGGTTCTGGCTGTCGCGGTTGATCGCGGCGGAATCGTTCGCCGGGCAGGACGTGCTGATTCACGATCCGAAAGAGTTCGAGCAGCGGCTGGCGCAGCGTCAGCAGGTCAGCACACCGCTACCTTTCGCCCTGTAAAAGAAAAAACCGCAGCCTGTGCAGGCTGCGGTTTTTTGTATCAGAGCGACTCCAGGCAACCCGCCAGATCATTCCCCAGCTTCTCCAGCACCTGCTCATAACCTTGAGCCGTCGCCGGCGTGTAGCCGCCCAACGCATCCAGCTCCGCCAGTTTCACCGGCAGGCCAGCCACCAGGGTTTCGGCCAGACGTGGGCGCAATGGCGGCTCGCTGAACACGCACGTCTTGCCGACTTCCTGCAACCGTGCGCGCATTGCCGCCACATGCTGAGCGCCCGGCTGCACTTCCGCCGCCACGCTGAACACACCGGTGTGTTTCAGGCCGTAGGCATCTTCGAAGTAGTCGAAGGCTTCGTGGAAGACGAAGTAGGGTTTGCCTTCAACACTGGCCAGACGTTTCTTCAAGCGTTGATCCAGTGCATCGAGACGCTCGTCGAATGCCTTGGCGTTGCTCTGGTAGCGCTCGGCATTGGCCGGGTCGGCAGCGCTCAGGTCGGCGGCCATCTTGTCGGCAATCACCCGCGCGTTCACCGGCGATAGCCACAAATGCGCATCGAGGGTGCCTGGGCGGTGATCGTGATCATGCTCGTCGGCGTCTTCGGCATGGGAGTGGCTGTCTTCGGCGAAGCGACGCAACTTCATGCCCGGCAGGTCCTGCACTGCAACGCTCGGCAGCGTACGACCGTTCAGCACGCGAGGCAGGAAACCTTCCATGTCTGGGCCGATCCAGTACAGCAGGTCCACCGATTGCACCTTACGCACGTCGGAAGGGCGCAGCGCGTAGTTATGCGGCGAAGCCCCCGGCGGCAGCAATACTTCCGGAATCGCCACGCCGTCCTGCACCGCAGCGGCAATCAATTGCAGTGGCTTGATGCTGGTGAGGACTCTGACTTCGGCCTGGGCCGAACCGATCAGCAGAAAACTGGCGACAAAGGCCACAAAAACAGAAAAAAGTCGGGACACGATGACCACTCAAGGAGGCGAGAACGGGTAACATAATAACGTCTCTAACCAAACTCGTCGCCGCTCATGCCTATTACCCCGATTGCCAGCCGTCCCCACGACCACTCCCATTGCGTCCACAGCGCCCTGTCCGAGGCCGATGCCTTGTGTGCACAGAAAGGCCTGCGCCTGACCGCATTGCGTCGGCGGGTGCTGGAACTGGTCTGGCAGAGCCACAAGCCGCTGGGTGCCTACGACATCCTCGCTGTGCTCAGCGAGCAGGACGGCCGCCGCGCAGCGCCGCCGACCGTGTACCGCGCGCTGGATTTCCTGCTGGAAAACGGTCTGGTACACCGCATCTCCTCGCTGAACGCTTTCGTCGGCTGCGTTCATCCGAAGCATTCGCACCAAGGCCAGTTCCTGATCTGCCGCGAGTGCCACGCGGCCATCGAGCTTGAGCAAAAAACCATCAGCGACGCCATTGTCCACAGCGCCAAGGACGTCGGCTTCATCGTCGAGGCCCAGACCGTCGAAGTGGTCGGCCTCTGCTCCGGTTGCCGGGGGGCTTGATGAGCGATGCGTTGATCCGTCTGGAGCAGGTGGCTGTCCGGTTTGCCGGGCAGAACGTGCTGGACAACATTCACCTGAGCGTCGAGCCGGGGCAGATCGTCACCCTGATCGGCCCCAACGGCGCCGGCAAGACCACGCTGGTGCGCGCCGTGCTCGGGCTGCTGAAACCCGATAGCGGCAGCGTCTGGCGCAAACCGAAACTACGCGTCGGTTATATGCCGCAAAAGCTGCACGTCGATCCGACCCTGCCGCTGTCAGTCTTGCGCTTCCTGCGGCTGGTGCCGGGCGTTGATCGTCCGCGTGCGCTGGCGGCACTCAAGGAAGTCGGCGCCGAACACGTCATCGACAGCCCGGTGCAAAGCGTGTCCGGTGGTGAAATGCAGCGCGTGCTACTGGCCCGGGCGCTGTTGCGCGAGCCGGAACTGCTGGTCCTCGACGAGCCGGTGCAAGGCGTCGATGTCGCCGGGCAAGCCGAGCTGTACAGCCTGATCACCCGGCTGCGCGACCGTCACGGTTGCGGCGTGCTGATGGTGTCCCACGACCTGCATCTGGTGATGAGCACCACGGATCAGGTGGTGTGCCTCAACCGTCACGTCTGCTGCTCCGGGCATCCCGAGCAGGTCAGTGGCGATCCGGCTTTCGTCGAGCTGTTCGGCAACCACGCCCCGAGCCTCGCGGTCTATCACCACCATCACGACCACGCCCACGACCTGCACGGTTCGGTGGTCAAAGGGCCTTTGACGGGCCAACCTCACGTTCACGGAGATAGCTGCAAGCATGGCTGATTTTCTGTTCTACGCCCTGCTTGCAGGTCTGGCGCTGGCGGTGGTCGCGGGGCCGCTGGGCTCGTTCGTGGTCTGGCGGCGCATGGCTTATTTCGGCGACACCCTGTCCCACGCCGCGCTGCTCGGCGTGGCGCTGGGCTTTCTGCTGGATGTCAGCCCGACCGTCGCGGTCACCGTGGGCTGCCTGCTGCTGGCGGTACTGCTGGTGACCCTGCAACAGCGTCAGCCGCTGGCGTCCGACACGTTGCTGGGCATTCTCGCACCGAGCACGCTCTCTCTCGGCCTGGTGGTACTAAGCTTCATGCATGAAGTGCGGATCGACCTGATGGCCTATCTGTTCGGCGACTTGCTGGCTATCAGCCCGACTGACCTTGCCTGGATCCTCGGCGGCAGCGCGGCGGTGCTGGTGTTGCTGGTGACATTGTGGCGGCCGCTGCTGGCGATCACCGTGCACGAAGAACTGGCCCGGGTCGAAGGCCTGCCGGTAGCTGGTCTGCGCATGGCGTTGATGTTGCTGATCGCGGTGGTGATCGCCGTGGCGATGAAAATCGTAGGTGTGTTGCTGATTACGTCGCTGTTGATCATCCCGGCGGCTGCGGCACAACGTCACGCCCGTTCGCCGGAGCAGATGGCACTGGGCGCGAGCCTGCTGGGCATGCTCGCCGTGTGTGGCGGGCTGGCGCTGTCCTGGTTCAAGGACACCCCGGCCGGCCCGTCAATCGTTGTGACGGCGGCCGCACTGTTTCTGCTGAGTTTTGTTCTGCCCCGTCGAGGGGTGTAGACTTGCTCGTTTTTTGCGCAAATAGAGAGTCGCAGGAATGAAGCCGTTCGCCTCCCGTTATCTGCTCCTTGTCGCATTTTCAGTGCTGCTGGGCGCCTGCCAAAGCACGCCGCCGGTGGCCGAAGCCCCCGATGCGCGGGCCACGGCCATCGCACAGCTGGAGCAAAGCCTGGCCAGCAGCGAACTGGCCACTGCCGAAGACCAGTTGGCAGCCTTGCAGGCCGAAACGCCCAACGATCAGTCCCTTGAGCAATACCAGCGCCAGTTGGCCGAAGCCTATCTGCGCCGCAGCCAGATCGTCCTGCAAAAGGGCGATGTGAATGCTGCCGCAACCGCTTTGGCCCGGGCCCGCGCGCTGATGCCAAAGGCTCCGGCGCTGACCGGTGGCGTCAACGGCGCCATCACCGAAGCGCGCAAGGCTGAGCTGGAAAAAGCCGAAGCAGCGCTCCTCGCCGCCGAGGCCAAGCCGAAAGCCAAGGTGATCGATCCGACTGCCGAGAGCACCACGGTTGCGCTGAATATCAACGATAGCCGCAAACTTCGCCGTCAACTCGACGCGATCGCCGCCGATGTGGTGAATTACGACTGTGCGGTGAGCATTCAGGCGCCGCGCACCAATGATTATCCGTGGCTGGCGACGCTGATCACCAAACGCGTGAAGAAGCTCGATCCGGATTTCGATCTGCAGATCGAGAAGCAGATTCTGCGCACAGTCCCGGCACAGATGGTTCTGAGCCCGCGCAAACCTTGAATTAACCGCAGCCTGCTTTTCGCAGGCTGCGGTTTTTTTCAGGCCGGAATTGCCTTGGCTTTCGCCTCCCGATCCCAAACCCGATGCTGCCCGATCGCCGCAAAGAACGGCTTGGTCAGCGCTTTCACATCCTTGCCTTCGATCAATCCGGCATCCGTCTCCAGCTTCAGCACATCCAGCAACTGTTTGGCCTCGCCTTGCAGGGCAATCGCCTTCAGGTGCTTGTACGCCTCCAGCAGGTAATGCAACGCCACGCCGTCGCCGCTCAGCGCCTTGACCGACGCCGCGCCGCCCGGCACGAACACCGCGTCGAACGCCACCGAAGGTAAGCCCTCCATCGACGCATCCACCGCCAGGCTTTTGCCATCGGCCGTCTTCACCGGTGCCGAAGTCGGGCCGAGCAGCTTGGCATGCGCACCTTCTGCCGCCAGAGCCTTCTTCATTGCATCAATCGCGGCACCATCGACGCCATTGGCTGCCAGAATCGCCACTTTTCGCGTCTTGATATTCTCCGGCAACAGGTTGGCCTGACTCAGGGACGGTGAGTGGTCGAGAGATGTCTTGCGCACCTCGACCGTCCCTTTGGCTGGCTCCGGCAACCCAAGGTTGTGTGCCACGCGCTTTGCCAGTTCCAGATCGATATTGGCCAGAATCTCGTTCACTTCCCGGGCCCGAATGTGCTCGCGCTCAACCTTGCCCAGTTCGAAGCTGTAAGCCGAGATGATGTGTTCCTGTTCGTGCTTGCTCATGCTCTTGAAGAACAGTCGCGCCTGGGAGAAGTGATCGCTGAACGACTCGCTGCGCTGGCGGATCTTGTTGGCGTCGATGCGCTCCGCATAGCTCTCGAACCCGCCGTCCTGCGCGGCCGGTGGTGTTTCTTTTGGCCAACCGCCATCAATCGAGTTCGGCTCGTAGGACGCGCGGCCCTTGTCGATCACCGTGCGGTGCTGGGCATCGCGCTGGCCGTTGTGGAAGGGCGCCACCGGGCGATTGATCGGAAGCTCATGAAAGTTCGGCCCGCCGAGTCGGCTGATCTGCGTGTCGGTGTAGGAAAACAGCCGACCTTGCAGCAGCGGGTCATTGGAGAAGTCGATCCCCGGCACGATATGGCCGGGGCAGAACGCGACCTGCTCGGTCTCGGCAAAGAAGTTGTCCGGGTTGCGGTTGAGGGTCATCTTGCCCAGCGGTGTGATCGGGACGACTTCCTCGGGAATCAGTTTGGTCGGGTCGAGGATGTCGAAATCGAAGTCGTGCTCGTTTTCCTCCTCGATGACCTGTACGCCAAGTTCCCATTCCGGGTAGTCCCCGGTCTCGATGGCCTCCCAGAGATCGCGTCGATGGTAGTCGGTGTCTTTACCGGCCAGCTTCTGCGCTTCGTCCCACACCAGCGAACAAGTGCCGGCGGTGGGGCGCCAATGGAATTTGACGAAGCGCGATTTGCCCTCGGCGTTGATCAGCCGGAAGGTGTGCACGCCAAAACCCTGCATGCTGCGCAGGCTTTTCGGGATGGCCCGGTCGGACATCGCCCAGATGACCATGTGCGCCGATTCCGGCACCAGCGACACGAAATCCCAGAAGGTGTCGTGGGCCGAACCACCGGTAGGCATTTCGTTGTGCGGCTCGGGTTTCACGGCATGGACGAAGTCGGGAAACTTGATCGCGTCCTGGATGAAAAATACCGGCATGTTGTTGCCGACCAGGTCGAAGTTACCTTCGTCGGTGAAGAATTTCACCGCAAAACCGCGCACGTCGCGCACGGTATCGCCGGAGCCCCGTGGCCCTTGCACCGTGGAAAAACGCACGAACACGGGTGTTTTCTTTCCCGGATCCCGCAGGAAACCGGCCTTGGTCAGCGCCGAATGATTCTCGTAGGTCTGAAAGAAACCATGGGCCCCGGTACCGCGGGCATGGACGATGCGCTCGGGAATCCGCTCATGGTCAAAGTGCGTGATTTTCTCACGCATGATGAAGTCTTCCAGCAGCGACGGCCCACGCGGCCCGGCCTTCAAGGTGTTCTGGTTATCCGCGACCTTCACGCCCTGATTGGTGCGCAGGGCCTGGCCGGTGGCGTCGGAACGGAATTTTTCCAGGCTGTCGAGTTTGGCATTGGTGTTGGCGCGATCCGGGGTGTCGGTGCCGGCCAGTTGGCTTTTGTCTGTGGCAGGTTTTTTCGTACTCATCAGTCGTGAACTCCTGTCTGCCCCGGCGTTGCGCCGGGACGCTCGAGTGGTTCCCGGGCACGGCACCCAGGGTTTTCAAGTCGCTTACCTAGTGACTGACGAGGGTTTTGGGCGTTCCTTTTTTATGACCTTTGATCCTGTTATTGCCAAATCGAAGGTTAATTGCGAAATAAATGCTAAGAACCTCTATACGGACAGGCTAAAATGCGCGCCCGGCTAACCGCTGATCCTTTTCCAACGCGCCCCACAAGGTTCGCTACGTGATCGAGTTTCAAAACGTCCATAAGACTTACCGCGTCGCCGGTAAGGACATCACCGCGCTGCATCCGACCAGTCTCTCCATCGAGAACGGTCAGGTGTTCGGCCTGATTGGCCATTCCGGCGCGGGAAAAAGTACCCTGCTGCGTCTGATCAATCGCCTGGAAGATTCCAGTGGCGGCAAGATCATCGTCGACGGCGAAGAAGTCACCGCGCTGGACGCCAACGGCCTGCGCCGTTTCCGTCAGCAGGTCGGGATGATCTTCCAGCACTTCAACCTGCTGGCGTCCAAGACCGTGGCCGACAACGTTGCGCTGCCGCTGACCCTGGCCGGTGAACTGTCCCGCGCCGAGATCGACCAGCGTGTAGCCGAATTGCTGGCGCGGGTCGGCCTGTCCGACCACGCGAAGAAGTATCCGGCGCAGTTGTCCGGTGGCCAGAAGCAGCGCGTCGGCATCGCCCGCGCCCTGGCGACCAAGCCGAAAATCCTGCTGTGCGACGAAGCCACCAGCGCCCTTGACCCGCAGACCACCGCTTCGGTGCTGCAACTGCTGGCCGAGATCAACCGCGAGTTGAAACTGACCATCGTGCTGATCACCCACGAGATGGACGTGATCCGCCGTGTCTGCGATCAGGTGGCGGTGATGGACGCCGGCGTGATCGTCGAGCAAGGCTCGGTGGCCGACGTGTTCCTGCATCCGAAGCACCCGACCACCAAACGTTTCGTCCAGGAAGACGAGCAGATCGACGAAAGCGAGCAGCGCGATGACTTCGCTCACGTGCCGGGCCGCATCGTGCGTCTGACCTTCCAGGGCGAAGCGACCTACGCGCCGCTGCTGGGTACCGTCGCCCGGGAAACCGGTGTGGACTACAGCATCCTGGCTGGCCGCATCGACCGCATCAAAGACATTCCTTACGGGCAATTGACCCTCGCCGTCACCGGTGGCGACATGGAAGCGGCCTTTGCCCGCTTCACCGCCGCTGACGTTCACATGGAGGTGTTGCGCTAATGGCAGACCTGATGAGTTTCTTCACCAATATCGACTGGTACGAAATCTGGCTGGCCACCGGCGACACCATGATGATGCTCGGCGGTTCGCTGCTGTTCACCGTGTTGCTCGGCCTGCCGCTGGGCGTGCTGCTGTTCCTCTGCAGCCCGCGTCAGTTGCTCGAAGCCAAAGGCGTGTATGCATTGCTGTCGCTGGTGGTGAACATCCTGCGTTCGTTGCCGTTCATCATTCTGTTGATCGTGATGATCCCGTTCACCGTGCTGATCACCGGCACCTCGCTGGGCGTGGCCGGTGCGATTCCGCCGCTGGTGGTGGGTGCGACGCCGTTCTTCGCGCGTCTGGTGGAAACCGCCCTGCGTGAAGTGGATCGCGGCATCATCGAAGCGACCCAGTCCATGGGCGCGACCACTCGCCAGATCATCATGAATGCCTTGCTGCCGGAGGCTCGTCCGGGCATTTTCGCAGCGATTACGGTGACGGCGATTACACTGGTTTCCTACACGGCGATGGCCGGTGTGGTTGGCGCCGGTGGTCTGGGTGACCTGGCGATCCGTTTCGGTTACCAGCGTTTCCAGACCGACGTGATGATCGTCACCGTGGTGTTGCTGCTGATTCTGGTGCAAGTGCTGCAAATGGTCGGCGACCGACTGGTCGTGCATTTCTCGCGCAAATAACCCGGTTTGGTAATCAAAAAATGAGCCGGCCATTCGCTGGCAGGTGCCACACGGGCACCTCAAAAGGAGTTAGCTGAATGAAAAAACTGATCGCTGCTTTCGCTGCCGTAGCCGCTTTTTCGGCTCACGCTGAAACCCTGACCGTTGCTGCCACCCCGGTGCCGCACGCGGAAATCCTCGAATTCGTGAAGCCGGCACTGGCCAAAGAAGGCGTGGATCTGAAGGTCAAGGTCTTCACCGATTACATCCAGCCGAACGTGCAGGTGGCCGAGAAGCGTCTGGACGCCAACTTCTTCCAGCACCAGCCGTACCTCGATGAGTTCAACAAGGCCAAGGGCACCAGCCTGGTGGCCGTGACCGGTGTGCACCTGGAGCCGCTGGGCGCCTATTCGAGCAAGATCAAGAAAATCGAAGACCTGCCAGGCGGCGCCAACGTGGTGATCCCGAACGACGCCACCAACGGCGGCCGTGCGCTGTTGCTGCTGGACAAGGCGGGCGTGATCAAGCTGAAGGATTCGAAAAACATCCTGTCCACCGTCAAGGACATCGCCGAAAACCCGAAAGACCTGAAGATCCGTGAACTGGAAGCCGCGACCATCCCGCGCGTGCTGACCCAGGTCGACCTGGCGCTGATCAACACCAACTACGCGCTGGAAGCCAAGCTGGATCCTTCCAAGGACGCGCTGGTCATCGAAGGCAACGACTCGCCTTACGTGAACATCCTGGTGTCCCGTGCGGACAACAAGGACAGCGACGCCATGAAGAAACTGGCTGAAGCCCTGCACAGCCCGGAAGTGAAGAAATTCATTACCGAGAAGTACAAGGGTGCGGTGTTGCCGGCGTTCTGATCCCGGCTTACAGGCATAAAAAAACCGCAGCTCAGGCTGCGGTTTTTTTTGGTCCGGGTTTTTACTTGCGGTTCAGCATCACCGGCAACTGCGCCACCAGCTTGGCATTGTTCAACGGCGCCCGAATAAATCCACGCTGCGTCCCATCAGGCCCGATCACCGCCAGATTCCCGCTGTGATCCACCGTGTAGTTCGGCTTGCTGGTATCCGCCGGAATGAACGGAATGCTCACCGCGTTGGCCACCTTCTGCAGCTCATCGATCGACTTCGGCGTCAGGCCGATGAATTGCGGATCGAAGTAACCCAGGTACTGCTTCAACTGCGCAGGGTTGTCGCGGTTCGGGTCGACGCTGACCAGCACGATCTGCAACTTGTCCACCGCATCCTTCGGCAGCTCGCTCTTGATCTGGCGCAGCTGGGCGAGGGTGGTCGGGCAGATGTCCGGGCAGAAGGTGTAGCCGAAGAACAGCAGGCTCCACTTGCCCTTGAGCTCGTTGACGGTGACCGGTTGGCCGTCCTGATTGGTCATCGTCACGTCCGGCAGGTTGCGGCTCTGCGGCAGCAGGATGATGCCGGCGTCGATCAGCGCGGTCGGGTCGCCCTGGCCCTTGCCGCTCAGCACTTTGTTGACGGTCAGGCCGAGGATCAGCGCGATCACGGCCACGAGGATGAAGACGGTTTTCTGGGTTCGAGTCATAGGTTCAACAGTAAGTAGTGGTCTACGAGCAGGGCGATGAACAGCAGAAACAAGTACCAGATAGAGTACTTGAAGGTGTTGATCGCCGCGTGCGGCCGAGTGCCACGGTACAGCACCACGGCCCATTGCAGAAACCTCGCGCCCAGCCCGAGGGCGCAGATCAGGTACAGCGCGCCGCTCATGTGGATCACGTAGGGCAACAGGCTGACCGCCAGCAGGGCGAAGGTGTACAGCAGAATGTGCACCTTGGTGTAGTGCTCGCCGTGGGTGACCGGCAGCATCGGGATGTCGGCCTTGGCGTACTCCTCCTTGCGGTGGATCGCCAGCGCCCAGAAGTGCGGCGGGGTCCAGGCGAAGATGATCAGCACCAGCAGCAGTGGTTCAGCGCCGATATGGCCGGTAGCGGCGGTCCAGCCGAGCAGCGGCGGCGCGGCGCCGGCAAGGCCGCCGATGACGATGTTCTGCGGCGTCGCGCGTTTGAGGAAACCGGTGTAGATCACCGCGTAGCCAAGCAGCGAGGCCAGGGTCAGCCAAGCGGTCAGCGGGTTGGTGAAGGTCAGCAGCAACGCCTGGCCGAGCAGCGCCAATATCAGCGCAAAGGTCAGTGCCGCCGTGGGCGAAACCCGGCCCTCGGCCAGCGGCCGTTTGTGGGTGCGGGCCATGACCGCATCGATGCGCCGGTCCACCACATGATTGACCGCCGCCGCACCACCGGCACACAACGCGATCCCCAGGTTGCCGAATACCAGCACCGTCCACGGCACCCCGGCGCGGGTGGCGAGGAACATGCCGACCAGCGAGGTGATGAGCATCAGCACCACGACTTTCGGTTTGGTCAGCTCCAGGTAATCTCGCCACAACGCCTGCGCGGGACGTTCGCCGATCAGAACCGCCATGGCGTTTCTCCTTTTATAGTGATGGGTGCGGCCGACTGTTTACGCGGGCTCAGGCGCCAGCGCGCGAGCATCGGTTGCTTGACCCGGACCAGACTGGTTCGCGCGTGATAGTTGACCAGCACCATGGTCAGCAGCAGTGCCGCGCCGCCGGCGTTGTGCGCCACGGCCACCGGCAGTGGCAGATGAAACAACACGTTGCTGATGCCGAGGGTGATCTGCGCGCCGAGCGCAACCAGCACCAGCCCGGCCAGTCGCGTCATGCCCACCCCTTTCAGTTGCCACGCCAGACCGAGCAGGACAATCGTCACCAGCAGGGCGCCGATGCGGTGGGTCAGGTGAATCGCCGTGCGTGCATCGCTGTCGAGTTGTCCGCCGAGATAGTTGGGGCCGATGTGCTGGGTCAGGTGAAAGCCGTTGGCGAAATCCGCCGGCGGCAGCCACTGGCCGTGGCAGGTCGGGAAGTCGATGCAGGCCACCGCCGCATAGTTGGAACTGACCCAGCCGCCGAGGGCGATCTGGCCGATCACCAGCAGCAGTCCGGCGGTGGCCCAATATTGCAGACGCTTGGGCACGGTCAGCGCCGGCAGCACGCCGGACAGTCGCAAGGTCAGTAGAAACAACAGACTCAAGGTCGCGAAGCCACCGAGCAAATGCCCGGTCACCACTTGCGGCCAGAGCTTGAGCGTCACTGTCCACATGCCGAACGCCGCCTGGGCGAACACCACCGCCAGCAGAAACAGCGGAAGTTTCAGTGGTTGCCCGGGATGACGACGATTGACCCACGCGCGCCCGGCCAGAATCGAAATCAGCATGCCCAGGGTGCCGGCGAAGTAGCGGTGGATCATCTCGTTCCAGCCTTTGTGCGCCTCCACCGGCGAGTCCGGGTAATGCAGTTCGGCGTGGGCCAGTTGGGCTTCGCTTTTCGGCACGCTGATGAAGCCGTAGCAGCCCGGCCAGTCAGGACAGCCGAGGCCGGCGTGGGTCAGGCGGGTGTAGGCGCCGAGCAGCACCACGATCAGTGCCAGCAGGGTGGCAAACAGCGCGAGGCGAAATCCAGGTTTGGCCATGACGATGCCCTTATCCGATGTTCGACAGTTTCAGCAGGTGGCGCAGGTCGTTGAGCAGATCCTTGCCCTTCACACTCGGGTCGTAGCGCAGCACGAGATTGCCGTGGGGGTCGATGATCCACAGCTGCGGCGTGGCCTTGTCGCCGGTCGCCTTGCTGAACGCGGCGGCGTCCAGCGGATAGCGTTGCAGCTGCGGATATTCGCGGGTCAGCTTGGCTTCGTAATCGGCCGTCAGCGGTTGTGCGGCGGCGAGGGCGTGGCTGGCGCGCCCGGCATCGCGGCCAAGGCCGATCTGGATCTGCCGCGCCAGATACACCAGTTGCTGGCAGTCCACCGCGCAGTCTTTCGGTGCGGTCACCAGCATCTGCCAGCGTTCTTCGTCAGCCGTCACGCCGAGGTCGGCGCGGCTCTGACCGTTGCCGATCAATTCGCCGTGATAGCTGCGTCCTTCCGGTACCCAGAACTGCAACTTGTACATGCCGGTGGCGAGGATCATCGGGCCGATCACGCCGAGCAGGATCAACAGCAGTTGAATGCGCCCGCGGCGGCGACCGGCCGGGGCCTTGGCTTCAGACATGCTGGGTGGATTCATGGCCGCTCCCATGGTGTTTCTCCTTCGCGTTGTGCAATCCGAGGTAGATGTAGAGACCGAACAGGGCGGTGGCCATGGCGAACCACTGCACGGCGTAGCCGAGGTGTTTTTCCGGGCCCATGGCAACCACCGGCCAGTCGGCCTGATAGCTGGCGGGACCGGGTTCTGCGCGCAATTCATAGGCGAAGCCGTCACGCTCGAGGGTTTTCCACAATTTGGCCGGTTCGACGGCGGTGACGGTTTGCGGCCAGGTGCTGCTGACCGGGTCGGCGTGCAACTGGAAGGTCGCGCCGGGGGCGACGTACACCCAGGCATCGACATTCACGGCATCGGCCGGTGTCTTGAATTGCGGGGTAACGCGGCGGTCCGGCCATGGCAGCCAGCCGCGATTGACCAGCAGCCACAGACCGGTGCGCTGATCCTGAAACGGTTGCAGCAATTCGACGCCGACCTTGCCGTCCCGCTGCCGGTTGTCCAACAGCAGGCTGTGCGCCGCATCGAACTGGCCATGCAGATGCACCCGGCGAAAGGCCGGATCGGCACTGTGCAACAGCTCGGTGCTGGCCATCGGTTCGGCGGCCCGGCGTTCGGCGTAACTGGCGAGCAGGGCGGTTTTCTCCGCGCCCCGGCCCAGTTGCCAGAAGCCCAGCGAAATCAGCAGCGGCAGCAGCAAGGCGACCACCAGCGTCGGCACGACGCCCGGCCGGAAGCGCTTCATGGCTGCGCCAGAAAAGCAGTGAATGCGACCGCTATACTTGATTGCATCGCCTGTACCCCCGGAGTCTTCCCATGCTCAAAGCAGCTATCGTCCTGATGCTGATTGCCACGGTGATCAGCCTGTTCAGCGGCCTGTTTTTCCTGGTCAAGGACGACAGCAGTTCAAATCGCCTGGTCATCGCCTTGAGTGTTCGGGTGGCATTGGCCGCTTGCACCGTCGGCTTGATTGCCTGGGGTTTCTACAGCGGCCAACTGGTGTCGCACGCGCCCTGGTAGCTCTGTCCTTCAGAGCACGTAAACGAAGATGAACAAGCCGATCCACACCACATCGACGAAGTGCCAGTACCAGCTCGCGGCTTCGAAGCCGAACTGGTGCTCGTTGTCGAAGTGGCCTTTCATGATGCGCATCAGCATCACGAACAGGATGATCGTGCCGATGGTCACGTGGGCGCCGTGGAACCCGGTGAGCATGAAAAACGTAGCGCCATAGATCCCCGAACCGAGGGTCAGGCCCAGCTCGTGATAGGCGTGCATGTACTCCTCGGCCTGCAAGGCGAGGAAGCCGCAACCCAGCAGCACGGTGATCGCCAGCCAGATTTTCAGCGCACCGCGATGGCCTTTCTTCAGGGCATGGTGGGCGATGGTGATGGTCACGCTGGAACTCACCAGCAGGATGGTGTTGATCAGCGGCAGGCCCCAGGGGCTGATGACTTCCTTGGGCGGCGGGAACAGTTTCGGGTCGGGTGTGTGCAGCAGCGGCCAGGTGAACTGGAAGTTCGGCCAGAGCATGTGCGCAATGCCCTTGGTGCCTTCGCCGCCCAGCGCCGGGCCGGAAATGTGCCGCACGTAGAACAGCGCGCCGAAGAAGGCGATGAAGAACATCACCTCGGAGAAGATGAACCAGCTCATGCCCCAGCGGAACGAGCGATCCAGCTGCGGGCTGTACAACCCCGCGCGGCTTTCCTTGATCACCGCGCCGAACCAGCCGAACAGCATATACGCTAGCAACAGCCCGCCGACGAAAAAGATGTACGGCCCGTGGGATTCCGGGCGCGCAGCCTTCAGGTCGTTGAACCAGGTGGCCAGGCCGTAGACGGTGATGACCATGCCGAAGGTGGCGATGATCGGCCACTTGCTCTGGGCCGGGACGTAATAGTGCTCATGAGTTGCCATTTATTGTTCTCCTTATCGGGCACGCTTAACCGCCAGTGTTTGCAGCCACCGGAGGATGTCGGGCGGTGATATCGAACAGCGTGTAGGACAGCGTCAGGTGCTTCACGTCCTTGGGCATGTCGCGGTCAACGATGAAGCGCACCGGCATCTCGATCTGCTGACCGGGCTGCAGCACCTGCTGGGTAAAACAAAAGCATTCGGTCTTGTGGAAATACGCCGCCGCTTCGCTCGGGGCGATGCTCGGTACGGCCTGGGCGCTCATCGGCTTGTCGGTGGGATTGCGGGCGATGAAGATCATCTCGTTCACCCCGCCCGGATGGGCGACCAGTTCCTCACCCTTGGGATAGAACTCCCAGGGCATGTCGGCGTTGTTCATCGACAGGAACTGCACCCGCACCTGTCGCGAGTTATCCACAACCTGCTCGCCCTCGTACTGCCCGGCGGTCTTGCCATTGATGCCGAACGCCTTGCACATCACGTCGTAAATCGGCACCAAAGCAAAACCGAAAACAAACATCGCCACCACCACGCCCAGCAGTCGGGTCACCAGTTTCTTCAGCGAAATCGAGTCAGCCATGGCGGCGGCCCTCAAGGGCTACAGGGTTCATTTCACTTCCGGCGGCGTGGTGAAGGTGTGATACGGCGCCGGCGACGGCACGCTCCACTCCAGACCTTCGGCGCCATCCCACGGTTTGGCCGGTGCCGGCTCCCCGCCACGGATGGTCTTGATCACGATGAACAGGAAGAAGATCTGCGTGGCGCCGAACATGAACGCGCCGATCGACGAGACCATGTTGAAGTCGGCGAACTGCAGGTTGTAGTCCGGAATCCGCCGTGGCATCCCCGCCAGTCCCACGAAGTGCATCGGGAAGAAGGTCAGGTTCATGCCGACGAAGGACAGCCAGAAGTGCAACTTGCCCAGGGTTTCGTCGTACATGTGGCCGGTCCATTTCGGCAGCCAGTAGTAGGCCGAGGCGAAGATCCCGAAGATCGCCCCCGGCACCAGCACGTAGTGGAAGTGCGCGACCACGAAGTAGGTGTCCTGGTACTGGAAGTCCGCCGGGGCGATGGCCAGCATCAGCCCGGAGAAACCGCCGATGGAGAACAGGATCACGAACGCCACGGCAAACAGCATCGGCGTCTCGAAGGTCAGCGAGCCTTGCCACATGGTGCTGGCCCAGTTGAACACCTTCACCCCGGTCGGCACCGCGATGAGCATCGTCGCGTACATGAAGAACAACTCGCCCACCAGCGGAATACCTACCACGAACATGTGGTGCGCCCAGACGATGAACGACAGGAACGCGATGCTCGCCGTGGCGTAGACCATCGAGGTGTAGCCGAACAGCGGCTTGCGCGAGAAGGTAGGGATGATCTGGCTGACGGCACCGAAGGCCGGCAGGATCATGATGTACACCTCGGGGTGGCCGAAGAACCAGAACACATGCTGGAACAGCACCGGGTCACCGCCACCGGCGGCACTGAAGAAACTGGTGCCGAAGTGGATGTCCATCAGCATCATCGTCACGCACCCGGCCAGCACCGGCATTACCGCGATCAGCAGGAACGCGGTGATCAGCCAGGTCCAGACGAACAGCGGCATTTTCATCAACGTCATGCCGGGGGCGCGCAGGTTGAGGATGGTGGCGATCACGTTGATCGCGCCCATGATCGAGCTGATCCCCATCAGGTGAATGGCGAAGATGAAGTAGGTCACGCTTTCCGGCGCATAGGTGGTGGACAGCGGTGCATAGAACGTCCAGCCGAAGTTCGGCCCGCCACCGGGAGTGAACAGGGTCGACACCAGCAACAGAAACGCCGCCGGCAGCAGCCAGAAGCTGAAGTTGTTCATCCGTGGCAGAGCCATGTCCGGCGCGCCGATCATCAACGGGATCATCCAGTTGGCGAGGCCGACGAACGCCGGCATCACCGCACCGAACACCATCACCAGACCGTGCATGGTGGTCATCTGGTTGAAGAACGCCGGTTCGACGATCTGCAGGCCGGGCTGGAACAGCTCGGCACGGATCACCATGGCGAACGAGCCGCCGAGCAGGAACATGCAGAACGCGAACCACAGGTACAGCGTGCCGATGTCCTTGTGGTTGGTGGTCAGCACCCAGCGCATCAGGCCTTTGGCGGGGCCGTGGGCGTGGTCGGCATGACCGTGGTCATCGATGACAGCGCTCATGGCCGGTCTCCTTCATGTGAGTGGACTTGGCAGACCGGGGCGCCTTGCCCCGGCCGGTTCACGAAGTACGCAATAGACCGGCTCATTTGCTTTCCGCCTGTTTCAGCTCCAGCACTTCTTTTGGCGTGACCATGTCGCCCTTGTTGTTGCCCCAGGCGTTACGTTCGTAGGTCACGACCGCTGCGATATCGACTTCCGAGAGTTGCTTGCCGAACGCCGCCATGGCGGTGCCCGGTTTGCCGAAGTACACGCGGTGCAGGTGATCGGCTTTCGGCCCGGTGGCAATCGGCGAGCCCTTGAGTGCCGGGAACATCGGCGGCAGGCCCTGGCCTTCGGCCTGGTGACAGGCCACGCAGGTGGTGTGGTAGATCTTGTCGCCGCGCTCCTTGAGCTCGTCGAGGGTCCATTCCTTGCTGGTCAGCTCTTTGAGTTGCGCAGCCTCGGCCTTGCGGTCGGCCAGCCATTTTTCGTAGTCGGCCTTCTCCTTGACGTCGACCACGATCGGCATGAAGCCGTGATCCTTGCCGCATAGCTCGGCGCACTGGCCACGGTAGATGCCGGGCTTGTCGATACGGGTCCACGCTTCGTTGACGAATCCGGGGATCGCATCGCGCTTGACCGCGAAGGCCGGCACCCACCAGGAGTGGATCACGTCGGCGGAAGTGACGAGGAAGCGCACCTTGGCGCCGATCGGCAGCACCAGTGGCTTGTCGACCTCGAGCAGGTAATGCTCGCCCTTGGCTTCCTTGTTGTGGATCTGTTCGGCGGGGGTGGCCAGGTTGCTGAAGAACTCGACGTCCTGGCCCAGGTATTTGTAGTGCCACTTCCACTGGTAGCCGGTGATCTGGATATCGATGTCCGGCTCACTGGTGTCGTACATGCGGATCAGCGTGGCGGTCGCCGGAACGGCCATCGCCACCAGGATCAGCAGCGGGACGACGGTCCAGAGAATCTCGACGGTGGTGCTTTCGTGGAATTTTGCGGCGACCTGCCCGGTAGAACGGCGGTGCACCATCATCGACCAGAACATGGCGCCGAAGACGATGATCCCGATCACCACACAGATCCAGAAAATGGTCATGTGCAGGTCGAATACTGCGTGACTGATTTCAGTCGCTCCAGGCGCCATATTCACAGTCCAGGCGGCGTTGGCCTGGCTGAAAATCGACCACAACAGGAGGCCCATCCAGACGTGTGGATGTCGCATCATTGCGGGTTCCCCTTATCGTTCTTGTTATCCCGCCGGCTTTCGCCTGCGGCAAGGGAGCGGCTGCATCAGACTACGAACTTGAATCGCCGGGCCTTGCTGCGGGTGCAGTCGGGCGTCATCAGCTAACTCCATTCAATGGCGAGTATAGACAGCGGCGGAAAAATGCAATGTGCGGACGTAAATCGAATGAAACAGCTGGCACTTGCGTTCCAGGGCACGAATGGAGAAGGATGCAGACGAGTGGTGGCAAACCGATATAACGCAGGTGTATCAAGGATGAAATAATTATGACAAATGCGTCTTAGCATTTTTCGTAAGCCAGCTAAGTTATGTCTTCCCTATTTCATTGCCTTGTTTCCTGGAGTTTTCATGAACACCGCCGCATTGCGCGAGCAGATCCACATAGCCCGACAACACGAGATCGAAACCGGAAAGCTGACCCGTCAGCTCGAAAATCAACTGCAACACCTGCACCCGGCCATCCAGTTGCCGGAAACCGACGCCAACGGCGTGCTGACGCGTTTTGTCGCCGCCTACATCGATGAAGTGCCAGACCTGCTGGATGCAGCCAATGAAGTCGCCAGGGAAGCGGGAATCGAGTCACAGATCAAACCGGTGCTGAAAATCGCCGAACAGTACTTTCTCCAGCCGCCGGTCGGCCTGGACAGTCTGCTGGACGAGGCCTATCTGGCCCACCGCTTTGTCGAAGAGGTCAACGACCTGTACATCAAGCATTTCGGCCAGCCACTGATCCCCCTGGACATGACGGTCGCCAATCTGATTGCTCACCAGTTGCTCGGTGAGGAATTTGCCAATCAACTCGATGAAGTGGTGCACCACGCAGTGGACAGCATGCTCGACGACGACAGCTTTGCGCTGGAGTCGGTGGAAGCCTACCGCGAAAAACTCAGCAGCCCGGACACCGGTGCGGCGTGGAAACGCTGGCCGTGCATGAGCCGCCGTCTGGGCGTGGGCCTGGAACTGGATCAGCCTGCGGCTTGATCTCGGCGCAAACGTTTGGGGGAACAGATTGCTCTGTTCCCCCAGGTTTTTTTCAGCCTGCCGCACCGATGCCGGTGGTGGTACGGATTCTCCCCTCAAGCCTGCGTTTCAATCCGCGCGACTCGATCAACAGCTTCGAACCCTTGGCCGCATTGGCCCGGCCCCACTCTTCCAGCAATTCCAGACAGGAATGGTCGATGTAGCTCAGGTTGTTGAGCGGCACATGCACTGTCGTGCCCGGTGGAATACTGCCCAGCACCTGAGTCAGTGCCGGCACCTTGAGGAATGTCGCGGCGCCCACCAGGCGCAATTCCATTTCCCCGTCCTGCGGCAGATCGATCAGGCTGATCTTCAGTCGCGAAGCCTTGAACGCCAGCTTCACCAGGGTCAAACCGAAACCGATCAGCACACCGGTCAACAGGTCGGTGAAGATGATCGCCAGCGCTGTCGCCGCGTAGGTGAACATCGGCATCCGGCCATAACGCCCCAGGCCACGAAACGCCTTGAGATCCACCAGTTTGAAACCGGTGTAGACCAAAACGCCCGCCAGACTCGCCACTGGAATGCTTTGCAGCAGACTCGACAGCAACAGCACGAAAGCCAGCAGCCACAGACCATGGAAAATCGTCGAGTAGCGCGTGGTCGCACCGGCCTGGACGTTGGCCGAACTGCGTACGATCACCCCGGTCATCGGCAACGCGCCCACCAGACCGCAGAGCATGTTGCCGACTCCTTGCGCCGACAGTTCACGGTCGAAGTCCGAACGCGGGCCGCTGTGCATGCGATCCACCGCCGCGGCGGACAGCAGGGTTTCGGCGCTGGCGATGAAGGCCACGGCGAACGCGGCGATCAGTAGCGTCGGGTCGGCCAGGCTCAGCAGGTCCGCCGGCTTCAGCCAGTCGATGGCTTCGGCCAGATTCGCCGGTACTTCAACCCGTTTGACCTGCAATGCCAGCAGCAGACTGGCGCCGGTCGCCAGCCCGACACCAAGCAGCGCGCCGGGAATGAAACGCAGCGAGTGCGGACGGAATTTCTCCCACAGCCACATCACGGCGATGGTCGACAATCCGAGCAACCCGGCCTGCCAGCCAAAGGACGGCAAAGCCTGCGCCACTGCGCCGGGGAACGCCGTCAGGTTGTCCAGCCCGGAGGGTTTCGGCGCGGCATCCAGCATCACATGCACCTGTGAGAGCACGATCAGCACACCGATCCCCGCGAGCATCCCGTAGACCACCGCTGGCGCCGTGACCCGGAACCAGCAACCGAGCTTCAGACGCCCGGCCAGCAGTTGCAGAAAACCGGCGAGCAGCAGGATCGGCCCGAGCATCTCGATCCCGTGCTGGCGCACCAGCTCGAACACCAGCACCGCCAGACCCGCCGCCGGCCCGCTGACCTGCAACGGCGACCCCGCCAGCCAACCCACCACCAGGCCACCGATGATCCCGGTAATCAGGCCTTTGGCCGGCGGCAACCCTGAAGCAATCGCAATGCCCATGCACAATGGCAGGGCGACCAGAAACACAACCACCGAAGCCAGCAGCTCCCGTGGCAACACCGCTTTCAATTGAGCCGCACGCATGATGACTCTCCCGAAGTTTTCTTCAGGCGTGGCGAAGCCGGGTCGCTGAAACAGCGACCGGCGTCATACCACACGGATTTTTAGGAGGATTCAGAAGCGCGCTTTGGGCGTCGCCACCGGAATCGGATGGCTGCCGTCGAGCGGCAGGAAGCGTCCCTGATCCGCGTCGTAAGCTTTGATTTCACTGGTTTCGATGTTGTAGACCCAGCCATGGATGAACAGATGACCGTTCGCCATGCGCGAGGCTACCGAAGGATGGGTACGCAAGTGCTGCAGTTGGGCGATGACGTTTTCCTCGGTGAGGATCGGCATGCTCTCTTTTTCGTCGATGCAGTTGCAGTTGTCATGCACCATGGTTTTCGCGACTTCAGCGTGGCGCAGCCAGGCTTTGACCGTCGGCATCTTTTCCAGGCTGCCCGGGTTGAGTACTGCGCGCATGGCGCCGCAATCGGAGTGGCCGCAAATGATGATGTGTTGCACGCCAAGGGCCAGTACCGCGTATTCGATGGCGGTGGAAACGCCGCCGTTCATCTGGCCGTAGGGGGGAACCACGTTGCCGACGTTACGGGTCACGAACAGATCGCCGGGAGAACTCTGAGTGATCAGTTCGGGAACGATGCGCGAGTCGGCGCAAGTGATGAACATCGCCCGTGGCGACTGGGCCGTGGCGAGTTTCTTGAAGAGTTCTTCCTGCTGCGGGAAGACCTCATGATGAAAATGCAAAAAGCCGTCAACGATATGTCGCAGTGCTGCATCGGCGGAATCCGCCCCGGGGACGGCTTGCGCCGACGCAGCCAACGGCTGTTTATCCTTGTCACTCATGATTCATCCTCTTTGGCGGATTCGGGGAGTCATTCCCGTGTATTCCGGAATGAAGCCAGTGGCTGTTTAAAACATCCGGGTCATCCCGACCCGTCAGTCACTCGATGAACACGGTAGCCGCTGAAACTTAACTCAAACTGAATCAAAGGCTCTAGAACGTGTGTTCCAGGTCACAAAAAACGTGACCGGCGTGAATCTGGTCAGTCATTTCCTCCTTAAATCAGCGCCATCTGGCGACCCGGCGGACAGAAGGCCGTGCAGTCGAGATTGAAACCTTCGCGGTGATTGAGTCCCAGACGTTTCAACGCCTTGGCGAATCGCTGCGCGAGCAGGTCGGCGAACGGCCCTTCACCGCGCATGCGTGCGCCAAAACGGCTGTCGTACAGCTCGCCGCCACGGCTCTTGCGGATCAGGCTCAACACATGGGCGGCGCGCTGCGGGTAATGCGCACCGAGCCATTCCTCGAACAACGGCGCCACTTCCAGCGGCAGGCGCAACATCATGTACGCGGCGCTCTGGGCTCCGGCAGCGTGGGCTTCGGTCAGCAGGCTTTCGATTTCGCTGTCGTTGATCATCGGAATCATCGGCGAGCACAGCACGCCGACCGGAATCCCCGCCTCGCGCATCACCCGGATCGCCCGCAACCGGGCCTTGGGCGCGGCGGCCCGGGGTTCGAGGATGCGTTTGAGCTCATCGTCCAGGGTGGTCAGGCTGATCATCACCGCCACCAGCCGCTGCTGCGCCAGCTCGGTCAGCAGGTCAAGGTCGCGCAGGATCAGCGAGCCCTTGGTGACGATGGTCACCGGATGTCGATAACGCAGCAGCACTTCGAGGGTCTGGCGGGTGATTCTGTGTTCGCGTTCGATCGGTTGATACGGGTCGGTGTTGGAGCCGAGATTGATCGGCGCGCATTGATAGCCTTTCTTGCCAAGCTGTTCCTCCAGCACCTGGGCGGCGTTGGTCTTGGCGATCAGCTTCGTTTCGAAATCCAGCCCCGGTGACATGTCCCAATAGGCGTGGCTCGGTCGTGCGTAGCAATAGATGCAGCCATGCTCGCAGCCGCGATAGGGATTGATCGAGCGGTCGAAGGGCAGGTCCGGCGAGGTGTTGCGGGTGATGATGGATTTCGCCGTCTCGAAACTGACTTCGGTGCCCTGGGTCAGTGGCACTTCCTGAAACCAGCCGTCGTCCTCGGCCACCGAACGACTCGGCGCGAAGCGGTTGTGCGGATTGGTGGCGGTACCGCGGCCGCGTGGGGGCAAGAGGCTGGTCATCACGGGTTTCCTTGGTCTGTATATGCATACAGTATCTGCAAGGTTGCGGATGATCCACTACCGTTCGGCCGTCCATCAATAAACGCACGGTTAGTTATAAGTTTGTTTAGATGTGAAGTTGTAGTGGTGCAAATTAAAGAAACATAAGTCGGCTGTTCGTTTGCAATTAAAGTTCGTAGTATTCACCCCGCTTCACAGCACTTGAATATATAAAAGACAAAAGGAATTGATGATGTCGTTTTTTAATTCGCGCGGTATTTTCCTGCAACTGATGCAGCCCGGCCCGTCGGAGCCCAATACACTGGTTTCCATGCAACTTGCGCGTAAGGAGCTGGGCTGGGATGCCGAGGCTGGCGTGCAGACTGAAAGGCTGGTTGACCCGATTTTTGTTACCGCAACCTCCAGGGATGGTGGCCATACCTTCAGCATTGGCCGTCTGGAGCACGATGTGGATCGTGACGGTGAAATCGGTGAGCAGGATCGGGCCAAACTGGTTGCCCTGGCCAAAGCCTATGCCAGTATTACCAACCCGTAACAGCGATTGAATGAATAACCCCTGCATGATTAGTCATGCAGGGGTTATTGCGTTTAGTTGTGACTTGTTACTTGTCCAAGGTCACCGGCTGATGTTGTAGTCATATCGTCAGTACGTAACTTGGCAACATCTTTTGCGGTGACAGGGGATGCCTTGTTACCCCAACTTCCACGAATAAAGCTCACCACATCCGCCACTTCCTGATCCGACAGACGCCAGGCGAAACCCGGCATGGTGAAAGTGGACGGTGCCGTGTGCGTCGCAGGCAGGGTGCCGCCCTTGAGCACGATGTGGATCAGCGACGTCGGATCCTCCGATTGCAGCACCGGATTACCCGCCAACGCCGGGAAGACCCGGGTGTAGCCATGGCCGTCGGTGCGGTGGCAGGCCGCGCAGTTGTCGATGTACACCGGGGCGCCGCGCTGGCTGTCGTCCCCATTCCACAAGGCCTTGGCGGCTTTCTCGTCATACTGGTGCGGCTGGTCGGCAGGATCATTGGCCGGCAGCGATTTCAGGTAACGGGCGATCGCAGTCAGGTCGGCGTCGGTCATGTACTGCATGCTGTGGGTGACCACGTCGCTCATGCCGCCGAACACCGCGCTGCGGTCGCTGCGGCCGGTCTTGAGGAACTGCACCAGTTGCTCTTCGCTCCAGCTGCCGAGGCCGTCCTTGTGGTCGCCACGCAGACTCTTGGCGATCCAGCCTTCCAGCGGCGCGCTGCCCGACAGAAAACTGCTGCCTTCGGCCGCGCTCAGGGATTTTTCCTGCATGGTCAGGGCCCGTGGCGTATGGCAGGCGCCGCAATGTCCGAGGCCTTCCACCAGATACGCCCCACGACTGATGACGGCATCGTCCGACGCGGGTTTGTAGTCTTCGACCTTCGGCGCAAACAGCCAGCGCCAGCCCATCAGCGGCCAGCGCATGCTCAACGGCCACGGGATGTCACTGGCCTTGTTCTCCTGCGCCACCGGTTCAACGCCGTGCATGAAGTAGGCGTACAGCGCCTGCATGTCATCCTGACTGACGCGGGCGTAGGACGGGTACGGCATCGCCGGGTACAACGTACTACCGTTTTTGGCGACACCATGACGCACGGCCTGGTCGAACTCCTCGAAGCTGTAGCCACCCAGCCCGGTGTTGTCCGGGGTGATGTTGGTCGAATAGATCGTGCCGATCGGGGTCTCCATCGGCAGGCCGCCGGCGAACGGCTTGCCGTCCTTGGCCGTGTGGCAAGCCACGCAGTCCCCGGCGCGGGCGAGGTATTCGCCTTTTTTGATCAAGGATTGATCAACTTCGGCACTGTGAGCAGCAACGCTGCCAAGCAGCGCCAGGGTCGCGATAACGAGAGTCTTCATGGTCATCGCTCCTTAAGCCTGAACCAGCGGGCCGGGGTTTTTCAGGTATTGCTCGCGGATCGCTTTCGCCGACCAGTAGGTCAGTGCGGCAACCAGCCCGGTCGGGTTGTAACCCAGGCCCTGCGGGAACGCCGAGGCACCCGGAACGAACACGTTATGCACGTCCCAGCTCTGCAGATAGCGATTCAGGGCGCTGGTTTTCGGATCAGTACCCATGATCGCGCCACCGTTGAGGTGGGTGGTCTGGTAGGACGCCGTGTTGAAGTGCTCACCGACTTTCTTGCCAAGCACGGCAATGGCTTTCGGGCCCATGGCTTGGGCGACCTTGCCCATTTTTTCGACCATGAAACGGTTCATCTTGATGTCGTTTTCCTGCCAGTCGAACGTCATCCGCAGCAGCGGCAGGCCGTAGGCATCGCGGTACACCGGGTCCAGATCGAGGTAGTTGCCACGGTAGGACTGATGCGCACCGTGCGCGTCCATCGACACCTGATGGGTGTAGTAATCGGCGGTCGCGCGTTTCCAGTCACTGCCCCAGGCCGGTGTGCCCGGCGGGTTGGAGGTGCCGGCAATCGGTCGGCTGCCGGCCTGGTTGACCCACATCGGCGAGCCGCCGACGAAACCGTGTGGCCCGTGATCGAAGTTGTCGGCGTTGAAGTCGTCCAGCGCCACACCGTTGCCGCCGGCGCCGATGAAGTTGTTGGTGTGGGTGTCCTTGTCGAAGAACGCCTTGATGGTCGCCATGTTCTGGTAGGCGAAGTTACGCCCGACCACGCCTTCACCGCTGACCGGGTCATACGGCTTGCCGATGCCGGAGAGCAGCATCAGGCGCACGTTGTGCAACTGGAACGCACCGAGAATCACCAGGTCCGCCGGTTGCTCGATCTCCCGGCCCTGGCCGTCGATGTAGGTGACGCCGGTGGCTTTGGTTTTCGTGCTGTCGAGGTTGACCCGCAGCACGTGGGCGTTGGGCCGCAGTTCGAAATTCGGCAGCGGTTTCAGCGCCGGCAGAATGTTCACGTTCGGCGATGCCTTGGAATACATGTAGCAAACGTAGCCGCTGCAAAAACCGCAGAAGTTGCATGGGCCCATCTGCGCGCCGTAAGGGTTGGTGTACGGCCCTGACGTATTTGCGGAAGGCAGGTTGTAGGGTTTGTAACCGACTTCGGTAGCCGCTTTGCCGAACAGCTGTGCGGAAACCGTGTTCTTCTGCGCTTCTAGCGGGAACGGGTTCGAGCGATCCGGCGCGTACGGGTTGCCGCCCTTACCCTGACCGACCAGTTGGCCCTTCACGGTCCAGGCCTGGCCGGAGGTGCCGAAGACTTTTTCGGCGAAATCGAAGAACGGTTCCAGCTCTTCATAGCTGACGCCGAAGTCCTGGATGGTCATGTCCTTGGGGATGAAGCTTTTGCCGTAGCGCTCTTCGTAGTGGCTGCGCATGCGCAACTCGATCGGATCGACGCGAAAGTGCACGCCCGACCAGTGCAGCCCGGCGCCGCCCACGCCGTTGCCCGGCAGGAACGCACCCAGTTGGCGGTTCGGCAGGGCGATGTCATTGACGCTGTGACGGATGGTGACGGTCTCTTTGGAGATGTCCTGGAAGAGTTTTTTCCGCACGCTGTAGGTGAGTTCGTCGATTACCTGGGGATAGTTGCCGTCAGGGTAGGTGTCCTGCATCGGCCCGCGCTCCAGCGCCAGCACGTTGAGGCCTGCCTCGGTCAGCTCCTTGGCCATGATTGCGCCTGTCCAGCCGAAACCGACGATCACTGCGTCGACCTTCTTCATTACCGTTGCCATGCTCACGCCCTCTCGCCGCGAATCGAAACTGCCGGGAAGGGGTATTGCTCGTTGCGTTCCACCCAATCCATGAAATCGGCGCGGGCGCCGGGGAAGCCGATCATGGTCCAGCCGACCATGCCTTTATTGCCACCGTGGATCGGGTCGCAGAAGAACCCTTCCTTGGTGTTTTGCAGCAAAAGATTGAAGAAAATCTTCGCCGGAACACTGTCGAATTGCGGTTTTCCGGCTTCAAGCTGCTTGAGCAGATCGTCTCGGGTAGCGCTGTCTTGCTCGGCAAATGTTTTACCGTTGAGGGATTTTGTCCACTGATCCGTGGCGGCAATGCCGAGGCGATAGATTTCTTTGGGAACCAGTTTGCTCTGCCAGCCCATCTCGGGCGCAGCGTCGGCGTTGAACGGGCCTTGCATGTACCACAGGGCACCAGCGGCGTACGGGGTGTTCATCTGACGGTCGATGTATTCCGGCACACCGGCCTCCAGAGCGCCGGGGCCCTGGGCATCGTTGGGGATCAACTGCGCGACGGCGGCATTGATGAACGCCCACTCTTCGGCGGTGAAGTAGCTCGGTTGGTAGGCGCTTGTATCTGCGGCAACCGATTTGGCGGAGGCCGTGGCTGGCGAGCTTTCGGGAGCCGCTTGCAGCACGCTGCTGCCCAGGCCGGTGCCGGCGAGGGTGACCACCGGGATCAGGGTCAGGGATTTGCGCAAGAACTCACGCCGCGGGTTGTCTCGATCTTGATCAGACATGGGGTGCACCTCATCAGGCATTGATGGTTATCAGCCGTTTCTGGGGACGGCTTTTTGAGTGGTCGGTTGCGACGTGGCCGGAAATGACCCGGAAAACGGGGACGCGTCTGCAACATGATGTGACAAATGGTAGCAGCCTAACCAACCGGATGAACCGATTCAGCCTAAAAAAAGCCCAGAAATGCGACGAAGGAAGTCCCCGGCTTCACGTTTCTTTGACAATCGCCTCACAGGGATTTGACTGGACAACCCGCAAGCTGCCGCCCTCACTGACGAATCCCATACGGTCACCGCACAGCATGTCCTTGAAGCGTTTTTCCTCCGCGATCTGTTTCTCGCTGTTTGCCCTGCTTGGCTCGATCTCGGCCCACGCCGCAGATGCGCCGGTTTCTCGTCCTCCGGAATGGGCACAACCGGTCGAAATGAAATACAACTTCTTCCAGATGTCGCCCACGCTCTATCGCAGTGCACTGCCTGACGCTGGCGCCGTGCCGTTGCTGCAGAACCTGAAAGTGGCCACGGTCATCAACTTCCTGCCGGAAGAGGACTCGAGCTGGTTGAAAACCCCGGGCATCAACCAGGTGCAATTGCCGTATCGCACCAATCATGTCGATGACGCCGATGTCCTCAAGACCCTGCGTGCGATCCAGACCGCCGAAGCCAACGGCCCGGTGCTGATGCATTGCAAGCACGGCTCCGACCGCACCGGCCTGATGGCCGCGATGTACCGCATCGTGGTGCAGGGCTGGAGCAAGGAAGACGCCCTGAACGAAATGACCCAGGGCGGTTTCGGTGAAAGCGGCCACTTCAAGGACGGCGTGCGTTACGTGATGCAGGCCGACGTCGACAAGCTGCGCACCGCGCTGGCCAATGGCGATTGCAGCACCAGTGCGTTCGCAACCTGCTCGATGAAGAGCTGGTTCCAGACCGTTAATCTGAAGTAATCCGCCGGTTGACCGGCCGGCCGAGGCACAGTTCTTCACTGACCGGCCGGCCGATGAATGCCTCCACCGCTTCCAGCAACGGGCGCCCGGCCCCGGGCGCAAAGAACGTTTCCCGGAACACCCGACCGGTCTGGGCCCTGAACACCCAATCACGACTGAAGCGTTTGAACGCTTCCTGAGCCAGCGCCCCTGACCAGACATAGGCGTAAACCGAAGCGTCGTACTGGGTCACCATGTAATCGAAACCATTGGCGAAGCGGTGACTGTCGGACAGTTGCAGGTGAGTCATTGTGCGCTGCACGTCGGCGCAAACCTCTTCGATAGAACGCCCGTCGCCGTGGGTGGCGTGCAGTTCGAAATCGATGATCGCTCCCATCAGTATCAAGGCCTGTTGCCGACTGGAGTGAGCCAGGCTGGCCGAAAGTGCCGCATCGACCCGTGCTGCACTCAAGCGCTCCCCAGTCTGGAAATGTGCGCCGAGCCACAGTACGAACTCCCGCGACTGACACCACTGCTCGAACAGCTGACCGGAAAACTCCGCCGCCTCATGACCCAGTTGCAGGATGCCGGATAGGGTGTGATGGGGCGAGCGCGTCAAAACGTGCTGAAGACAGTGACCGAACTCATGAAAAAGTACCCGCAGATCGTTGAGTTCGAGTCGGCAAGGATGGTTATCGGTGGCCGGCGTGAAATTGCTGTAGAGCACGGCAATGGGTAGCGCCGGTCGACCTTCGGCATTGATCCGGCGATTGCGCAGTGTGGATGTTCCAGCGAAATCCGCAGCGTCGTTGCGGTGAAACGGGTCGAGGTAGATGTAACCGACGACCAGTTCATGCTCGCGGATCTCCAGCAGCCGCACATCTTCATGCCAGTGTTTTCCGCCAACCTGTTCGACGATACGAATCCCGAACATGCGTTCGCAGAACAGACACAGCCGGAGCAGGGTGCCATCGAATTCGAAGTAATCACGCAGGTTATCCAGCGCTCCAGGAAACTGCTGCTGCCGCCATTGCTCGGCGAGGAATTCTTCATCCCATGGCTGGACCCGGTCGATTCCGCGTTGCCTGGCGAACGCGGCCAGTTGTTTTGCGTCCTGCTCCAGGATGGGGGTCAATTGCGCAACCTGGCATTCGAGAAACCCCCTGACCCAGGCCGTCGTTCCGGCCACGCTTTTTGCCAGACTCAGTTGCGCAGCGTTTTCGTGGCCAAGCAAGCGGGCTTTCTGCTGGCGCAAGGCAAGCAGCTTCGTCAGCACCGGGCCGTTGTCGAAGCGCCCGGCCAGCGGCCCCTGATCGGAAGCGCGGGTCGCGTAGGCCACACAGCATTCCTCGCGCAACGCACGATTCTCGGCGTATTTGAGGATGTGCTGGCAGGTGTTCTGGTCCAGGCGAATCAGCCAGCCGTCATGTCCGGCCTCGCGTGCGGCGCGCGCCAGGCGATCCTTCATCGACGGGGACAGTCCCGCAAGCAGTGCAACATCGTCGACCCGTTTGCTCCAGGTCTCGGTCCAGCGTTCGAGGTGGGTCAAAAATCTGGACTCAAGTCCGCCGATCTCAAGGTTCAACCGGGCCAGCTCCTGTTGTTGCGCGGTGGGAAGCTCGATGCCCGATTGCCTGAATTTGCGCAGTATCCGCGCCAGCACGATCTTGCGTGATTCATCGAAACTGCCCGCGATCGGGCTCTGCGCCAAACGCTGGTAGGCCTCGTACAGCGGGCGATTGCGGCTTTTTTCGGAGCGATACTGGTTGAGCGCGAGATGGGCTTTGGCGCTTTCCACGAGCCAGTCGGCATCGTCGGATCTGACCATGGAGAGTGTTTCGAGAATCGACCGGAACTCACTGATGCGAGCATCGGCTTCGTCGATGCTCAGTACCAGATCGTCCCAACCGGGATGTTCCAGCTGAGTGGCGAGCACTTGCGCAATGATTCGCCGGTGGTCGTCGATGATGCTGTTGATCGCCGGCAGCAAATGCTCGGCGCGAATCGCCGGCCAGGGCGGCAGGGTCCAGTGTTGCAGGAGGGGATTGGTGTCGGGCACGGCAACTTCCTTCGAGGCATGGCGGAAACGGCCAGCCTACGAAGCAAGTGCAGGGGACAGGTGTTAAACCAATACCACCTTCCACCGGAAATCGGTGGAAGGTGGTGCCGGATCAGTGTTGCTCGTCAGGCTTTTTCTTCAGCTTCGGGTTCGGGAAGAACTGCACCGCCTGAACCGTCTTGTCCGGGGCAGGCTTGAGCGCGCTGGTGTTGACTCGCGTGCCCAGTTCTTTCGGAACCGACAGCCCTTGGGCATTGAGCGTATCGCTGTAGCCGCACGCCACGCATTCGCGGTGCGGGACGTCGTCCTCACTCCACATCATCAGCTTGTCCGGTTCGCTGCACGCCGGGCAGACCGCCCCGGCGATAAAGCGTTTTTTCGTTTTCACAGGTGCCTCACTCATGCTGCCGCGTCCTCACTCAGGCCGCTGTGGCGCAAGAGTGCGTCAATCGATGGCTCACGGCCACGGAAGTCGACGAACAGCACCATCGGCTCCTGCGAGCCGCCGCGGGCCAGGATTGCTTCGCGGAAGGCGCGACCGGTGTCGGCGTTGAGCACGCCGTCTTCTTCGAATTTGGAGAATGCATCCGCCGACAGCACTTCCGCCCACTTGTAGCTGTAGTAACCCGCTGCGTAACCGCCGGCGAAGATGTGCGCGAAGCTGTTAGGGAAGCGGTTGTAGGCCGGAGGACGCATCACCGAGACTTCGTTGCGCACGCCTTCGAGCACCTGCGCGACGCTGCGGCCATCACCGTGGGTGGCGTGCAGTTCGAAGTCGAACAGCGAGAACTCCAGCTGACGGACCATCATCAGGCCGGACTGGAAATTCTTCGCCGCGAGCATTTTTTCCAGCAGATCCTGCGGCAATGGCTCGCCTGTTTCGTAGTGGCCGGAAATCAGCGCCAGGCCTTCCGGCTCCCAGCACCAGTTTTCCATGAACTGGCTCGGCAGCTCGACTGCGTCCCATGCCACACCGTTGATGCCGGATACACCGGCATGTTCGACGCGGGTCAGCAGGTGATGCAGGCCGTGGCCGAATTCGTGGAACAGGGTGGTCACTTCATCGTGGGTCAGCAGCGCAGGCTTGCCGCTGTCGGCCGGGGTGAAGTTGCACACCAGGTTGGCCACCGGGCTTTGCAGCACGCCGTCGAGGGTGCGGCGACGGTCGCGGGCGCCGTCCATCCAGGCACCGCCACGCTTGTTGGCGCGGGCGTAAAGGTCGAAGAAGAAGCGGCCGACGTGCTGGCCGTTTTCCTTGATCTCGAACAGGCGTACGTCCGGATGCCAGGTGTCGAAGCCTTTCAGTTCGGCGATTTCGATGCCGTACAGGCGTTGAACGATGGCGAACAGGCCGCCCAGTACCTTGTCGATCGGGAAGTAGGCGCGCAGGGTTTCCTGGGCGACGCTGTAGCGTTGTTCACGGAGTTTTTCCCCGTAGAAACCGCTGTCCCAGCTTTGCAGATCGGCGCAGCCCTGTTCGGCGGCGTACGCCTTGAGCTGCTGCAGATCCTGGGCGGCGAACGGTTTGCTGCGCTTGGCCAGATCGCGCAGGAAGCTCAGCACCTGATCGCTGGATTCGGCCATTTTGGTGGCCAGGCTCAGTTCGGAGAAGCTGGAGAAACCGAGCAGCTTGGCCAGTTCCTGACGCAGGTCGAGGATTTCGCCCATCACCGGGCCGTTGTCGTTCTGGCCGGCGTTCGGGCCCTGATCCGACGCACGGGTGCAGTAGGCGGCGTAGACTTCTTCGCGCAGCGCACGGTCCTGGGCGTAGGTCATCACCGCGTAGTAGCTCGGGAATTCCAGAGTGATCAGCCAGCCGTCGAGTCCTTTGGCTTGAGCGGCAGCGGCCATCTGCGCCTTGGCCGATTCAGTCAGGCCGGCGAGGGCGGCTTCGTCGGTGAGGTGCTTGGTCCAGGCCTGGGTAGCGTCGAGCAACTGGTTGGAGAAGCGGCTGCCCAGCTCGGACAGCTTGCTCTGCACTTCGGCGTATCGTTTCTGCTCGGCTTCCGGCAGGTCGATACCCGACAGGCGGAAATCACGCAGGGCGTGTTCCAGAATGGTTTTCTGCGCCACGTCGAAACCGGCGGCTTCCGGGCTGTTGGCCAGGGCTTCATAGGCCTGGAACAGCTCGCGGTTCTGGCCCATCTCGGTGGAGTAGGCACTCAGGGCCGGCAGGCACGACTCGTAGGCTTCACGCAGTTCGGCGCTGTTGCACACGGCATTGAGGTGGCTGACCGGGCTCCAGGCAGCGCCCAGGCGATCATTGAGTTCGTCCATCGCCAGCACCAGCCCGGCCCACGTCGGGTTCTGGCCCTGGGTCTTGAGGATCTCGGCGATGGCGGCGCGGTTGTCGGCCAGGATGGTGTCGATGGCCGGCTGCACGTGTTCGGCACGGATCGCGGAGAACGGCGGCAGGTCGTAGGACTGCAGAAGAGGGTTGTTCACGCTCACGGTTGCACCTTGGCTGGAAGAAACATGCGCCCATCTTAATTACAATCGACACCCACCGCAGCTATCGGCGACAGAGAGAGAACTAATCGTGTCCCTTCGCAAGTACCAGAATCACACCCCACGCTTGAGCAAAGGCGCTTTTGTCGACGGCTCCGCGGTGGTGATCGGCGACGTCGAAATCGGCGAAGACAGCTCCGTGTGGCCGCTGACGGTGATCCGCGGCGACATGCACCGGATCCGCATCGGCGCGCGCACCAGCGTGCAGGACGGCTGCGTGTTGCACATCACCCACGCCGGCCCGTTCAACCCGGACGGTTTCCCGCTGCTGATCGGCGATGACGTGACCATCGCCCACAAGGTCATGCTGCATGGCTGCACCGTCGGCAGCCGCGTGCTGATCGGCATGGGCAGCATCGTCATGGACGGCGCGGTAGTCGAGGACGATGTGATCATCGGAGCCGGCAGCCTGGTACCGCCGGGCAAGCGCCTGGAAAGCGGGTTCCTGTACGTGGGCAGCCCGGTGAAACAGGTTCGCCCGCTGACCGATAAGGAAAACGCCTTTTTCACCTACAGCGCGGCGAACTACGTGAAGCTCAAGGACCTGCATCTGGCCGAAGGCTACGACCAGCTCTGAATTTTCTCTCTATTGCCCGGGATTTTTCATGCATTACCAGACCGTACTGTTCGACCTCGATGGCACCCTGACCGATCCGCGTGAGGGCATCACCCGCTCCATCCAGTTCGCCTTGGCCAAACTCGGCATTGATGAGCCGGACCTGACCAAACTGGAACACTTCATCGGCCCGCCGCTGTTGCAGGCATTCATGCAGTTTTATGGATTCGATGAAGCCAAGGCCTGGGAGGCGGTGAATTTCTATCGCGAGCGCTTCAAGGTCACCGGTCTTTACGAGAACCGGGTGTTCGAGGGCGTCACGCCGTTGCTGGAAACCCTGAGTGGCCAGGGCCGGCAGCTTTACATCGCAACGTCGAAGCCGTGGGTGTTCGCCCGGGAAATCGCCCGGCACTTCGATTTCGCCAAACACTTCAGGGTGATCTACGGCAGCGAACTGGATGGCACCCGCACCAACAAGGTCGAGCTGATTGCCCACCTGATGGCCGAAGAAGGGCTGGACCCGGCGAGCACGCTGATGATCGGCGACCGCAAGCACGACCTGATCGGCGCCCGCAGCAACGGTCTGGATGCGGCTGCCGTGGGTTATGGCTTCGGTAGTCATGAAGAGCTGAGCGCCGAGGCGCCGGCTTATCATTTTGAAACCCTGGCTGAGTTGCATCAGGCGTTTTTGCAGCGCTGATCGTCAATCGGAGCGAAGGGCGGCCAGCTCACGCAGGGCTGCCTTTCGCTTGTCAGTCGGCAATCCGCCCAGTTTCTCCACCTGTGCATAGAACTTCTGCCAATCCCCGCCCACCTGCCTGAACAGGGCAGCAAACGCCGGCACCCACTGGTCATACAGCCCGAACGGCAACAATCGCGCATTGTTCAGCGGCGCATTGACCCAGGCGTCATAACGCTTGTCCCCGGCCCACTGGCTGTCGCGCATTTCCCGATAGTCCCGGCGAAACCGTTCGAACTCGGCGGCCTTGCGTTCGCGCATTTGCTCGACGGGCATCTGTTGTGTGTACAGCTTTTCCAGCCGGGCACGGGTATCGAGGATCAGTTGAATGAACTGATCGCGGCGTTTGAGCTGGGCATCGTTCTCTGGTGGCAAGCCACGAAACGCCCGCCACTGCCGGGTGCCTTCCTGCTCGACAAAGGTGGCATAGGACTCGTTGAACTCGGTGTCGTCCTTCACATAGAAACGTTGATGGCCGAGTTCATGGAAGATCAGCGTGGCCAGGCGTTCATCGCCCCAGCCCATCATCGAGTTGAGGATCGGGTCGTTGAACCAGCCCAGGGTCGAATAGGCTTCTACGCCGCCGATCGACACATCCATGCCTTGCAGGCGCTGGATCGCTGCCTCGCCTCGCGCGGCACTCTGGCTGTAGTAACCGCGATAGGCCACGCACCCGGCAATCGGGAAGCAGTGGTTCTGCGGGCTCAGGGAAAACTCCGGGGTGGCGAACACGTTCCACACCACGTACGGCCGGTGGATGTCGGCGTACAGGCGATAACTCTGGTTATCCGGCAGGTGCAGGTGTTGGCTGGCGAAATCCCGAGCCTTTTGCGATTGGGCCAGGTGGGCGCGCAGCGTTGCGTCGCGGTTCGGGTCGGCAATCACCTTGGCCACGGGCTCCCGCGCCCGCAGCAATTGCAGCTGACCGCCGGCCAGTTGGCTGTAATAGCTGACGCTGGAACAACCGTTGAGCAACAAAAACAACACACCCGGAAACAAAACCCGCAAAACGCGATCAAGTAACCCAAGGCTTGGAAACGGCCTGATCACAATAAGAACATCCCTGGAAAGTCTGATCGCAAGACTATCCCGCCCATTGGAGCTTCGCCATGCGCATCTTGATACTGACGGGAGGCCTGCTGACGCTGGCCGGTTGTGCCGGATTCGGAATGCCTTCGCCTGACCCCACACAAGCCTGGATCGATCTGGACGCCCGGCAGCAGGACACGGCGCTGCAAGCGCTGGAAGTCGACAGGAAGGCCGCCGTCGACAAACGTTACTTCGAGGTACAACCCGGCAGTCATGAACTGAAGGTGCGCTACCAGTTTCCGGTGGAAGCGACCAACATCGGCCCGGACGCCGAGCCCCTGTGGCGCGATTGCCAGTTGAGCCTGAAATTCACGGACTTCAACGCCGGTCAGCGCTATCAGTTGCAGGCTGGTTACATCGGTTTCCGGCCTTGGGCCAAGCTCTATGACCAGCAGAAAAATGTAGTCGGCCAGGGCAAGCCGGCAGGCTGTCAGCGTACCTGATCGGCGTTATGCTGGATGTCCGAATTCACGGACATTCATCATGCGCAAGTCAATGCTGTTGCTGGTTGCCGGTGTGCTCGCCGGTTGTCAGACGCCGATGCCCCCGGTCGACCCCAACATGGCCTGGGTTGAGTTCTCGACGCCGACCCCGGGCGGAAAACTGCTGATGGCCGAACGTCTCGACAAGCAGCGCCTGACTGACGGACGTTTTTTCCAGGTAACGCCCGGCAGCCATGAGTTGCTGGTGCGTTTCGATTTCGAGGCACCCGGTGGAGGAGCTGGGATGTTGAACGACCCTGTGGAGCGCCTGTGCTACCTGACCATCCGCTTCGATCATTTCGAAGCGGGTCAGCGGTACGTGCTGGAGGGTCGCTCCCTGATGTTTACTCCCAGTGCCCGGCTGTATAACGCCAAGCGGGAAATCGTCGCCGAGGATCGCGACACCTATTGCGCCATCTAGCGTGAATCAGCTGTCGTTCTTCTGGTAGATGATGGCTTTGGTGCCGTTCTCGCAAGTGCCGACGATCATGGCGACGTCGTGCTTTTCGGCTTCCTCTTTGGAGACTATCTCCAGCGTGTAGGAAGGCACGGCATTCGCCTGAATCTTGATTTCGATCTCTTTCCTGAGTTCTTCGCAATCTTTGGGTGTCGCAAAGGCCGAAGTTGCCAGCACGCCACAGATAACCGCCAAAGCAAAACGTTTCATGGTTGAAGCTCCTGGGAGCAGTGCGCACGACGATGCGCGAAAGCTGCTGTCATTTATTCGACCACATTTTTGCCTGGCGGGTTCTGATTCTGCTCAAGTCGATCAGTTGACCAGCGACGCATCCAGGCTGATCTTCGCATTCAATACCTTCGATACCGGGCATCCTTCCTTGGCCTTGTTGCTCAGTTCTTCGAACTGCGCCTGGGTGGCACCGGGAATCTTCGCCTTGAGAATCAGCTTCACTGCAGTGATCGCGAAACCGCCGTCAACCTGATCAAGGGTGACTTCGGCCTGGGTATCGATGCTGTCGGCCTTGAGCCCGGCGTCACCGAGGATCATCGAGAACGCCATGGAGAAACAACCGGCATGGGCCGCGCCGATCAGTTCTTCCGGGTTGGTGCCCTTGCCGCCCTCGAAGCGGGCCTTGAAGCCGTATGGCGCTTCCCGCAGGACGCCGGTTTCGGTGGAGATCGAGCCGATGCCGGTTTTCAGGTCACCTTCCCAATGTGCGGATGCCTTCTTCACGATAGCCATGTGTGCCTCCTTCAATTCGGGCGCGAAAGGCCGCGCCGTCGTGGTTTTTGCCTGCAAGGCTTCTGAGGATAGACGCCGGAACAAAGTTCAGCCCGGCTGAATCGTTGACTTTTTTAGTAGGAAATTTCGGATCGGCTATTGAAACTCGGGTATATGCCCTTATTGCAGAGAACACGCTTATGAATTGGGCAGGTTTGCGTTCGTCAGGAACAAACCGGCGCCCTCAATCGGAGATGCAGGTTCATGAAGCAACTGTCCGACGTAAAGTTTTCCACCCTCGATCTGGTGCCGGTGCGCGAGAACGGCAGCCCGGCCCAGTCGCTGCGCAACTCGCTGGATCTGGCGCAGCATGTCGAGAGGTTCGGCTACACCCGGTTCTGGGTCGCCGAGCACCACAACATGGATGGCATCGCCAGTTCTGCGACTTCGGTGTTACTGGGCTATCTGGCCGGCGGTACCTCGACCATCCGTGTCGGCTCCGGTGGCGTGATGCTGCCCAACCACGCGCCGCTGGTGATTGCCGAGCAGTTTGGCACCCTTGAAAGCCTGTATCCGGGGCGGATCGACCTCGGCCTGGGCCGTGCGCCCGGCTCCGACCAGATGACCGCCCGCGCCTTGCGCCGAGAGCGCTCCGGCAGTGCCGACGATTTCCCTGAAGACGTGGCCGAGCTGGTGCGCTTCCTCGGCCCGCGAACGCCGGATCAACGGGTGATCGCGATGCCAGGCACTGGTACCAATGTGCCGATCTGGCTGCTCGGCTCCAGTCTGTTCAGTGCGCAATTGGCCGGCGAGCGCGGTTTGCCCTACGCCTTTGCCTCGCATTTCGCACCACGCTTCATGCACGAGGCGATCCGCGTCTACCGCAATCACTTCAAGCCATCGGCGGTGCTCGACAAGCCGTACGTAATGCTTGGCGTACCGCTGGTGGCGGCCGACACCGATGAACAGGCCGATTACCTGGCGACCTCGGTGTACCAGCGAATTCTCGCGCTGATGCGTGGGCAAAGTCTGGTGCAGCGTCCGCCGGTGAAAACCATGGATGGCCTGTGGCTGCCTCATGAGCGTGAGGCGGTGGGCGATTTCCTCGGTCTGGCGATGGTCGGCAGCCCGCAGAAAATCCGCGCGAAACTGGAAGTGCTGGTCGAACAGACCCAGGCCGACGAGCTGATTTTTACCTGCGATCTGTACGAACACGCCGATCGCCTGCATTCCTACGAGTTGCTGGCACAGGTGATGAAGGGCTGAAGTCCGATAGGTTGCACAAAGATAGCCGTGCAAAAAAAAGCCGACGCACTGCGTCGGCTTTTGCATTTCAGGCGCGATCAACCGCGTTTGTAGACGATTTCCTTGGTGCCGCCCTCGCACTTGCCGACGACCTTGCCGCCCGCTGCTGCACCTTTATCGACGATTTCCAGCGAATAACCGGAGACGTGTTTCGCGTCCAGTTTTGCCGCGATCTCGGCTTTCACTTCTTCGCAAGGCTTGCCGGCAGCAAACGCACCACCCGCAAGGCTCAACAAACCTACTGCCAATATGAACTTCTTCATCGGTCGCACTCCCTGGTCGGATTAAAAGAGGCGGGCATCAAGTTCACTCGATGCGTCCACCCTGTAGCGCTTTGCCATTCCTATGGCATTCGGCCAGCGCGCAAGTTCAGAAGCGTAGCCCAAACTCAGCTGCTGGCAATCCGGAACCCGACTTTCAGGGTCACTTGAAAGTGGGCAGCCTTGCCGTCCTTGATGTGGCCACGGGTATCGACCACTTCAAACCATTCCAGATGCTTGATGCTCTTGTTGGCCTCGGCCAGTGCATTGTTGATGGCGTCTTCGATGCTGCTGGTGGACGAACCGACCAGCTCGACTTTCTTGTAGGTGTGATGGTCACTCATGGCGATCTCCTTGACGTGTGGATTTGAGCCTAGCAGCGATTTGCGCTGTTGATTTCGGTCGCCGGGAGAAACCGGAGTTCAGATTTTCTGCACTTTCCAGAACCGGTGAAGTCCCAAACAACACACGCCACTCATCACCAATGCAGGAGAGCCACCATGGCCAACACCTCTTTACGCAAAGCCTCGTTGCAAAGCATGGAAGCGGAGATCGAGAGTCTGCTCAAGTCGTTGGAAAGCCTGAAAGACGACGCTTCGGACGAGTCGCGCAAGACCCTCAAGGCGCTCAAGGGCAACGCCGAAAGCGCGCTGAAACATTCGCGCAGCCTGCTCAGCGATGCCTACGAAGAAGTCAAAGTCAAAACCCGCGAGACCGGGATCGCCACCCGCGATTACGCGCAGGAACATCCATGGACGACCGCCGGTGTGGCGGTCGGTGCGCTGGGTCTGCTGGCCGCTTACTTGCTGTTCAAGCGCGGCGAGTGATCCGCCTGGCGCAGCTCGTTCCTGAGCCACTGCGCCAATTGCCGGGCGCGCCCGTCCGCGGCGCGCTTGGGTAGCCACAACGCCAGTTGCGCCGGGGTTTCGCAAAAGCCCCATGGCGCGACCAGGCGCCCGGCCTTCAAGTCTTCGGTCACCAGCGGTTCCGGCGCGATTGCCACGCCCAACCCGGCGACGGCCGCTTCCAGCAAGTAATACAAATGCTCGAAACCTTGTCCCAGCTTCAACGCCTTGGCGTCGAGGCCGTTTTGCTGTGCCCAGATCGGCCAGGCTTGTGGGCGCGAAGTCGTGTGCAGCACGGGCTCGTCGAGCAAGGCCGCGGGCGGTGCTGATTTCAGGTGTTCGTAACCGCTGAACAGCGGGCTCATGACCGGCCCGATGCGTTCGCTGGCCAGCTCATAGACCTGCATGTCGGCCGGCCACGGCGGTTCGGCGAACAGCAGCAGCGCATCCAGTCCCGGGCGGCGCGGGTCGAGATCGCCTTCACCGGCGGACAAGTGCAGACGCAAGTCCGGCAGATCGGCATTCAGCCTTCCCAGTCGTGGAATGAACCAGCGCGCGAGCAGGCTGCCCGAGCAGCCGAGCACGAACGGCGCGTCGGCGGTGCTTTGGGTCAGCTCGGCGCAGACGCTGCGCAAGCGGTCGAACGCCTCGCCGCTGGCGTCGCGCAGACGGATACCGGCATCTGTGAGTTTCAAGCCGCGACCATCCTTGACGAACAGGCTGACACCGAGGTGCTCTTCCAGCACCTTTAGCTGGCGGCTGACCGCACCGTGAGTGACGTGCAGTTGCTCGGCAGCCTGGCTGACGCTGTTCAGCCGGGCGGTGGCTTCGAAGGCGCGCAGGGCGTTCAGCGGGGGAAGGTCATGGCTCATGATATGTGTGAGTTTTTCTGACAGGTTGTGGCGATCTTATCGGTTTTCAGCCTGGAAGGTGAGGGGTAGAGTGAACGCCATTGTCTTCTCGTGAAATCCGCTGGAGCGAACCATGACCCAGACTTCGAACACCTCCGATCTGCGTAACGGCCCTGACGCCAACGGCCTGTTTGGCTCGTTCGGCGGCCGTTACGTTGCCGAAACCCTGATGCCGTTGATCCTCGATCTGGCCCGCGAATACGAAGCGGCCAAGGAAGATCCGGCGTTCAAAGAGGAACTGGCCTACTTCCAGCGCGACTACGTCGGACGTCCAAGCCCGCTGTATTTCGCCGAGCGCCTGACGGAGTTCTGCGGTGGCGCCAAGATCTACCTCAAGCGCGAAGAGCTGAACCACACCGGCGCGCACAAGATCAACAACTGCATCGGCCAGATCCTGCTGGCGCGGCGCATGGGCAAGAAACGCATCATCGCCGAGACTGGCGCCGGCATGCACGGTGTGGCCACCGCCACCGTGGCTGCGCGTTTCGGTCTGGACTGTGTGATCTACATGGGCACCACCGACATCGAGCGCCAGCAGGCCAACGTGTTCCGCATGAAGCTGCTGGGCGCCGAAGTGATCCCGGTGGTCGCTGGCACCGGCACCCTGAAAGACGCGATGAACGAAGCGCTGCGTGACTGGGTGACCAACGTCGACAGCACCTTCTACCTGATCGGCACCGTGGCCGGCCCGCACCCTTATCCAGCCATGGTTCGCGACTTCCAGGCCGTGATCGGCAAGGAAACCCGCGAGCAGCTGCAAGCCCAGGAAGGTCGCCTGCCGGACAGCCTGGTGGCGTGCATCGGCGGTGGCTCCAACGCCATGGGCCTGTTCCACCCGTTCCTTGACGACAAGAGCGTGGAAATCATCGGCGTCGAAGCCGCCGGTTACGGCATCGAGACCGGCAAGCACGCAGCCAGCCTCAACGGCGGTGTACCGGGTGTGCTGCACGGCAACCGTACCTTCCTGCTGCAGGACGACGATGGCCAGATCATCGACGCCCACTCGATTTCCGCCGGCCTCGACTACCCAGGCATCGGTCCTGAGCACGCCTGGTTGCATGATATCGGCCGCGTCCAGTACACCTCGGTGACCGACGACGAAGCCCTCGCTGCGTTCCACCAGTGCTGCCGCCTCGAAGGCATCATCCCGGCACTGGAAAGCGCCCATGCCCTGGCCGAAGTATTCAAACGCGCACCGAAGCTGCCGAAGGATCACCTGATGGTGGTCAATCTGTCTGGTCGCGGTGACAAAGACATGCAGACCGTCATGCACCACATGGAACAATCGCAGCAGGAGAAACACTGATGAGCCGCCTGCAAACCCGCTTTGCCGAACTCAAAGAACAGAACCGTGCCGCGCTGGTGACTTTCGTTACCGCCGGTGACCCGGATTACGACACCTCGCTGGCAATTCTCAAAGGCTTGCCGAAAGCCGGCGCCGACGTGATCGAACTGGGCATGCCGTTCACCGACCCGATGGCCGACGGCCCGGCGATTCAGCTGGCGAACATCCGTGCTTTGGGCGCCAAGCAGAACCTGATCAAAACCCTGCAAATGGTACGCGAGTTCCGCAAGGACAACAGCGACACGCCGCTGGTGCTGATGGGCTACTTCAACCCGATCCACAAGTTCGGCGTCGAGCGCTTCATCGCCGAAGCCAATGAAGCCGGTGTTGACGGCCTGATCGTGGTCGACATGCCGCCGGAGCACAACTCGGAGCTGTGCGACCCGGCCCAGGCTGCAGGCATCGACTTCATCCGCCTGACCACGCCAACCACCGATGACGCACGTCTGCCGAAAGTGTTGAACGGCAGCTCCGGCTTCGTTTACTACGTGTCGGTCGCCGGTGTGACCGGTGCCGGTGCCGCGACTCTGGAGCACGTCGAGGAAGCCGTGGCGCGCCTGCGCCGTCATACTGACCTGCCGATCAGCATCGGTTTCGGTATCCGTACGCCGGAGCAAGCCGCGTCCATCGCGCGTCTGGCCGATGGTGTGGTGGTGGGCTCGGCACTGATCGACCACATCGCCAACGCGACCACTCCGGCTCAGGCCATTGATGGCGTGCTCAGCCTGTGCTCGGCGCTGTCCGAAGGCGTGCGTAAGGCCCGCGTCAGCTGAAGGTAAAGTTCCTGATACAGAGGAATTAGCGCCTCGCCACATAGACTAAATGAGCAAGACCGAGGGATTCAGGACCACGTTCTGAATCCCTTTTTGCTGTCAGTGCAGTGAGGAAAACCCATGAAAATGCCGAAACGTCTGATTGCCAGTCTGGGCGTGCTGATGATCAGCGCCACGCCGCTGCTGGCCAGCGCCGACCCACGCGACGATCACGACCACGGCGGCCCGCAACAGGGCCATTACGACGATCGCGGTGGCGACCATCATGATTGGCAAAGCAGCCACCGTGGCGGCCCGCCACCACGTGACTTCGGGCCGGTGCGCCAGGTAATCCGTGACAATCACGGCTACTTCGTTCGCGGTGCGCCGCCACCTCCAGGCATTCGCCTGGAACGCGGTCGGCCGTTGCCCCACGGTTATTACGGCGAGCGGCTGGATGCTCGGGCTTTGGGGCGTTTGCCGGTGTATCCTGGCTATGAGTGGCGTCGGGCCGGTGGCGATATCGTGTTGATCGCAGTCGGTACCGGGATCGTCTACGAAATTCTGGATGGCGTTCTGTACTGATTTGCAGGCAATAAAAAAGACCACAGCCTTTCTCAGGCTGTGGTCTTTTGTTTTTCAGGGCCGTTGTTTTCAGGGCAGTTCCAGGCCACCCGAGGCTTTGTGCAGTTTGCGCAAATGCTCGCCGATCTGCTTCACGTTGGCCTCGTTGGCGGCAATCTCTGCCGCTCGCTTCGGTTCCAGCAGCGCACGCACTTCCTTGTCCAGATCACCGCTCAGCACCAACAGCTGTTTCTGGCGCTGACTGCTTTCGGCTTCCAGCCGGCTGAATTCGCTCGGTTGCGGCAGGCCGTAACCGCGAGAGTCGAGCAGCTCCGCCGGGCGGCTGAGGAAGCCGCTGTTGGCGAGGATCTGCTGCAGCGTCGCGTTGGCTTTATCCATACCGCCGTTTTCCAGCTCCCGGGCGCCGAGGTAGCGTTGCTTGACCTCATCCTGGGCCAGCAGCAACTGGCGACGGAAACTCGCCTGTTCCAACAGCAGCAACGCAGCGCTGGTACGCAGGTCGGCGCGTTCGAACCATGGCCGTCGTTCTTCTGCCGACAGCGACAGCCACTCCTCGACGCTGGTCTGCTTGATCGGCAATTGCTTCTTCAGCACATCAAACATTGCCTGATAACGATCACGGAACGAGTCGAAACGATACCCCAGACGCAACGCCTCTTTGGGGTTATCCAGCACGCTGGTATCCGCCAGGCCCCGGCCCTTGAGCACTTCCAGCAGGCCGTTGGGCATGATGCTGTCGAGGCCGACAAGCTGCGAATTGTTGCTGCCGCTGCGCAGCAGTTTCAGGCTTTCCACCGCGCAGTTGTTGGACAGGAAGAAGTAGTTGCCGTCGTAGCTCCAGTGCATTTCGGCGGCGTGTTCGACCACGTCTTCGATCTCGCTGCGCGACAGGTTCAGCGGCACCGAGGCGAGGCTGCGCAGTTCGGTCTTGGTGTACTCGTCGATCACCTGCGCCAACGGCAGGACAAACAGGCGCGACGGATATTTGCCGACCAGTCCGTCCCAGCTCGACAGCTGCACATCGCCGACGAATGCGCGGTAAGACAGCACCAGATGCTGGTCCAGATCCAGTCGGCAGTCCGGCCCGCGCGGCCGGCCCGGTGCACAGATCACCAGGCGCAACATGCTGTGTCCCCAGCGACTGACCCAGTTCTGATTCGCTTCGGCCAGCAGGTAGTCGATGGCGTAGACCCGTTCCGGATCGACCTGGCCCAACGGCTGCTTGGCAAAGTCGTTGCCGGCATTGAGGAACGCGAAGGATTTGGCGCAGGTGTCTTTTTCCGGCGGTGCCCAGCCGAAGTGTTCCTTGTAATAACGGTACAGCGCCGGACGGCGGCAGGCGTAACTCGGGTCGAGGAGGAAGTACTCCATGTTGACCGCGACGAACTCCTTCGGACTGGAGATCTCGTACAGGTCCGGGCTGCGGGCGATCTGGCGGTTGTGCTGTTCACGTTCGCCACGGCGACCGACGTATTGCTGCCAGCCAGCGAGGTCGAGCAGGCGCGGGTCATCGCTGAGGGTGAAGCGCCGGTCGTTCTGGCCTCGGCACTCGTCCGGCAGGCCGACCAGTCCGGCACTGTTGTTGCGGCGGGTGCAGCGCTGGATCAGCGTGCGTTCGGCGGCTGGCCACAGGCGTGCGCGATCATAAATGTGGGTGATTTCGTGCAGCACCGTGGCCAGCAATTCCTGGCGCACGGTGCCGTGGGGGCGACTGGTCTTTTGTTTGGCCGCGCTGCCGTCGGTGAGACTGGCGAGCAGTTTGCGGTTCAGGTCCAGCTCGGAAACAAGAGCCGCCTCACCGTAGGCATTGTCGGGCATCTCGTCGGTCCAGCCGACATCGATGCGTCGATCCAGGCGTTCGATGAAGCTGGGCGGCAGTTTCTGCATCGCTTCATCGAGCAGCGCCTGGCTGGCCTGTTGTTGGGCGGGGCTCAGACCGTCGGTCTTGAGCCGCAGTTGCAGGCTGGCGTGGGCGTTGCTGCCGATCAGCAGCAGCGCCCCGGCCAGCAGCCAGGCGCTGAGAGATTTCACAATGCGAGGATGGCTTCGGCGAGTACCTGGTCACTGGCGTCGCGGGCTTCCGGCACGCGGGTGCGCAAGGTGTTGAGGGCGGCTTCCAGGTGTGCGCCACGGATATCACCGTTGCTGGCGACGAAGCTGGCGGCGTCGTCGTGGGCTTCGCGGATGATTTTCGAATCGCGGATCGACGTGGTGGTGTCGGACGTGAAATCGATGGTGCGCTGGGAGGCACGAACGATGATGTTACTGGTGGCTACCAGGGTGTGCGCCTGGGCCATATCGGCCAACAACAGCAGGCCAAGGGCGGCAGCAATCAGCGGGCTACGCATGGAACGACTCCGAAGGGGACAAGAATAACTATTGGACGAGAATTGCCTGTGCCAGTTCAAGGTCGCTTACATGAAGTTTTGGCCGGGATTTACGCAGGTAATGCAGTGCGGATTCCAGCTGGGCGCCTCGTAATTGGCCGTCACTGGCAACGAATGCCGCAGCATCGTCGTGGGCGGCGAGCACTAGTTTACGGTCGAAAGGCGCGGAAGACACCATGCTGGTGGCGTAACCGCTGACGACGGTGTTTTGCGTCGAGACGTCAAAGGCATCGACCGAGGTCGCCCAGCAGGCAGTGAGCAGAACAGAAGGGATAAGCAGATTTTGATAAAAACGCATGGGTCTCAGGAGCTGTTAGCGAGTCCCAAGGCTAGCGCAATGCCCGGTCCAGAGCCAGCGGCGAAACATCGGGACACGGCTGGCGTGTCCCTTACAGCAACGTCGAATCAGATCGCCAGGATGGCTTGTGCCAGTTGTGCGTCGGTCGCATTCAGTTGCGGTGCCTGATGGCGGATGAGGTCCAGGGCACTTTCCAGTTTCACGCCGCGAATCTGGCCTTCGCTGGCAACGAAGCTGGCAGCGTCGTCACGGGCAGCGATCACGACTTTGTTGTCACGCAGAGAAGAGCTGACGTCGGAAGTCGCGTCCGAAGAGGACTTCAGCGCGCCAACAACGGCGTCGGTGGTCACAATGAAGCTGGTAGCGCTGGCATTGGCAGCCACGGCCAGCAGGGCGGCAGCGCTGAGCAGGCGAAGACGGGACATGGTGTAACTCCTCTGGAAATTTCGTATTGAGAGGTGGCTTGGTGTCTGGGGAGTCAGACGCCAGTCGCACGGCATTCGCCACGTTCTGCCCGGATATTAGGCCTGTGTGGGAGGTTTCGCACAGAGGGCAAAATGCTAGCGCCAGAAGGGTTTCTCCAGCTCGTTCAGTCGATCCGCGTGGCTGAGGCCGAGATCGGCGAGTTCCCGCCCATCGAGTTGAGCCAGCAGGCGCCTTGTCCTGGCGCGCTCCAGGCCTTGCCAGAAGCCTTTGAATAGCCGCCGTAGAAGACCGCAGCCGGGAGAGTGATCGACCGTAACTGCTGAAACATCCTGTAAGTGATTCATGACGTCTTCCTTATGTCAGTGGAGGAGAAAGGTCATGTTGATCTCAATGCAGTGAGCTCGGCAGATACACCGCGGCAAAATTGTACTGGTCCAGTTTTGATTTCATCTGAACTGTACCTGTCTACGATGCAGGCACCTGTATCGCATGTTTTTCGCCCCCCAAAACGACAAGACCCGTCGCGGTTTCCCGCGACGGGTCTTGTTTGTTCAATTCGGGTTGCTGGCGGTGGGTCTGGCGACCAGAGCCAGCGACGCTACTTAGCGCCAGAACGGCTTGCTGAGCTCTTCGTAGCGTTGTGCTTCGCTGATACCGGCGTCAGCCAGCAGACGCGAATCCAGACGAGCCAGTTGGTGGCGGCTGGAGATGCGGCGCTGCCACAACATCAGGTTGGCGATAACGCGCAGAGGCAGGGAAGCCTGGGTTTTTGCAGCTTTGTCTTCGAAGAACAGTTCGGAACTGAGTGTACGTTCCATGGTTGACATCCTTCCGCTTGTGGCGGGATCAGGTAGTGGTTTAACTGGTGCCCATGATCCTCTCGTTTGGCCAGACTCTCTAGATACAGTTCACTTGTATTGTGAGTGACCAGTTAACTGTTTATAGGGGGTGTACGGGTCAAAATCGCGCAAACTGTACCTGTCTGCGCCTATTTGGTGCATTTTTGCTCGATTCGATGATGCGAGTAGGCAAAAGCTGTAGGAAAAGACCGGTACAGCAGTACAGTTTTTGACGGGAGCGGAGGTTTTCAAATTTCCGCTGACGAAACTGTGTTTGCGCCAGCGGAATATCTGTGCGGATCAAGCCTTCAGCATGTGCCCGGTTTCTTCCAGATTGATGTGCCAGCTCAGGGCGTCGCGCAGAATGTGCGGGGTGTGGCCGCCGATGGCGCAGGCTTTGTCGAAGTAGTCATTCAGCGCCTGGCGGTAATCCGGGTGCACACAGTTGTCGATGATGACCCGGGCGCGTTCCCGTGGCGCCAGGCCGCGCAGGTCGGCCAGACCTACCTCGGTCACCAGGATGTCGACGTCATGCTCGGTGTGGTCGACGTGGCTGACCATCGGCACCACGCTGGAAATCGCGCCACCCTTGGCGATCGACTTGGTCACAAACACCGCCAGGTGTGCGTTGCGCGCGAAGTCGCCCGAGCCACCGATGCCGTTCATCATCCGCGTGCCGCAGACGTGGGTGGAGTTGACGTTGCCATAGATGTCGAACTCGAGCGCCGTGTTGATGCCGATGATGCCCAGACGCCGAACCACTTCCGGATGGTTCGAGATCTCCTGCGGGCGCAGCACCAGTTTGTCCTTGTACTTTTCCAGGTTGCCGAACACGTCGCTGTTGCGCCGTTCCGACAGGGTGATCGAACTGCCCGAGGCGAAGCTCAGCTTGCCGGCGTCGATCAGGTCGAAGGTCGAATCCTGCAGCACTTCGGAGTACATGGTCAGGTCTTCGAACGGCGAATCGATCAGCCCGCACATCACCGCGTTGGCAATGTTGCCGATCCCGGCCTGCAACGGGCCGAGCTTGTTGGTCATGCGTCCGGCATCGACTTCCTGCTTGAGGAAGGTGATCAGGTGATCGGCGATGGCTTTGGTGTCGACATCCGGCGAAGACACGGTGGACGGCGAATCCGGCTGCTGGGTGATGACGATGGCGACGATCTTCTCCGGCGGGATCGGGATCGCGGTGCTGCCGATGCGGTCGTCAACTTTTACCAGCGGAATTGGCGTGCGGGTCGGGCGATAGGTCGGGATATAGATGTCATGCAGACCTTCGAGGTTGGCGTTGTGCGCCAGGTTGATCTCGACGATCACGTGTTTGGCGAAGATCGCGAAGCTCGCCGAGTTGCCCACCGACGTGGTCGGCACGATATGGCCCTGTTCGGTGATGGCCACGGCTTCGATCACCGCGATGTCCGGCAGCTTCAGTTGCTGGTTGCGCAGTTGCTCGACGGTTTCCGACAGGTGCTGGTCGATGAACATCACTTCGCCAGCGTTGATCGCCTTGCGCAAGGTGCTGTCGACCTGGAACGGCATGCGCCGGGACAGGACGCCGGCCTCGGTCAGTTGCTTGTCGAGGTCGTTGCCCAGGCTGGCACCGGTCATCAGGCTGATCTTCAGCGGCGTGACCTTGGCTCGCTCGGCCAGTGCATGGGGAACGGCCTTGGCTTCGCCGGCGCGGGTGAAGCCGCTCATGCCGACGGTCATGCCGTCCTCAATCAGCGCAGCGGCGTCGGCGGCGCTCATCACTTTATCCAACAACGAAGGCAGGCGAATACGGTCACGGTACATGGATTATTTTCTCGGGCAGCGAGTAGCAGGATGCGCAGTCTAGTGAATTTCGCGGGCGCCTGTCCCGCTACCAAGGTCGCAAACGAGGCGTCTATTTAGCGGGTTTCAAGTAAAACACCGTTACCGGATCTGCAACAACGCGGCAAATTGTCCGACGGTTTTTGCAAACAAAAACGCCCCGACAAGTCGGGGCGTTTGGTACAGCAGCGAGCGATTTACTCGACCGCTTTGACCATGTCTTCGATGACTTTCTTCGCGTCGCCGAACACCATCATGGTCTTGTCCAGGTAGAACAGTTCGTTGTCCAGACCGGCATAGCCGCTGGCCATCGAGCGCTTGTTGACGATGATGGTCTTGGCCTTGAACGCTTCGAGGATCGGCATGCCGGCAATCGGCGACTTCGGATCGTTCTTGGCGGCCGGGTTGACCACGTCGTTGGCGCCGAGCACCAGCACCACGTCGGCCTGGCCGAATTCGGAGTTGATGTCTTCCATCTCGAACACCTGGTCGTACGGCACTTCGGCCTCGGCCAGCAGTACGTTCATGTGGCCAGGCATCCGACCGGCCACCGGGTGGATCGCGTACTTCACGGTCACGCCGTGGTGGGTCAGCTTCTCGGTCAGCTCTTTCAATGCGTGCTGTGCACGTGCCACCGCCAGACCGTAACCCGGCACGATGATCACGGTGTCGGCGTTGGTCAGCAGGAAGGTTGCGTCGTCAGCCGAGCCGGATTTCACCGGACGGGCTTCTTTCTCGCCAGCAGGACCGGCGTCCGCGGTATTGCCGAAACCGCCGAGCAGTACATTAAAGAAGGAACGATTCATCGCCTTGCACATGATGTACGAGAGGATCGCACCGCTCGAACCCACCAGGGAACCTGCAATGATCAGCATCGAGTTGTTCAGCGAGAAGCCGATACCTGCCGCCGCCCAGCCGGAATAGCTGTTGAGCATCGATACCACCACCGGCATGTCGGCGCCGCCGATCGGGATGATGATCAGCACGCCCATGACGAAGGCCAGGGCCAGCATCAGCGCGAACGCGGCCAGGTTGCCAGTCAGCATGAAGGTGATGCCGAGGATCAGCGTCGCCAGACCCAGCACAGCGTTCAGCTTGTGCTGACCACTGAACTGTACCGGTGCACCCTGGAACAGGCGGAACTTGTACTTGCCCGACAGCTTGCCGAAGGCGATCACCGAACCGGAGAAGGTGATGGCACCGATGGCTGCACCGAGGAACAGCTCCAGACGGTTGCCCGCCGGGATCGAGTCGCCCAGTTGCTTGACGATGCCCAGCGACTGAGGCTCGACCACCGCAGCAATGGCGATGAACACCGCTGCCAGGCCGATCATGCTGTGCATGAACGCAACCAGTTCCGGCATCTTGGTCATTTCAACGCGCTTGGCCATGATCGAACCGGCGGTGCCGCCGATCAGCAGGCCTACGATCACGTAGCCAATACCGGCGGTGGCCAGCTCAGCCCCGAGCTTATAGATGAGGCCGATGGTGGTCAGGATTGCCAACGCCATGCCGAGCATGCCGAACAGGTTGCCGCGGCGCGACGTGGTCGGGTGCGACAGACCTTTGAGGGCCTGGATGAAGCAGATCGACGCGATCAGGTAGAGCGTCGTGACGAGGTTCATGCTCATTACTTAGGCGCCTCTTCTTTTGCTTTCGGGGCTTTCTTCTTGAACATCTCAAGCATGCGGCGGGTGACCAGGAAGCCACCAAACACGTTGACTGCAGCCAGTGCCACGGCGAGGGTGCCCATGGTCTTGCCCAGCGGGGTGACGGTCAGTGCGGCCGCGAGCATGGCGCCGACAATCACGATCGCCGAAATGGCGTTGGTCACCGCCATCAGTGGCGTGTGCAATGCGGGTGTAACGTTCCAGACCACGTGGTAACCGACATAAATCGCCAGCACGAAGATGATCAGGTTGTAGATACCGGGGGAGATAAGCTCTTCCATCGTCTGAATCCCTGCTTAGGCGTTTTTGCGGATGACTTGGCCGTCGCGGCACATCAGGCACGCGGCGACGATGTCGTCTTCGAGGTTCACTTCGAACTGGCCTTCTTTAGTGAAGACCAGCTTCAGGAAGTCCAGCAGGTTGCGTGCGTACAGCGCCGAGGCGTCAGCGGCGACTTCACCGGCAAGGTTGGTCGGGCCGACGATGGTCACGCCGTTCTCGATCACGACCTGATCTGCCACGGTCAGCGGGCAGTTGCCACCCTGGGCAGCAGCGAGGTCAATGACCACCGAACCGGGTTTCATCTGCGCCACAGTGTCCGCGCTCAACAGGGTCGGTGCCTTGCGGCCCGGGATCAGTGCGGTGGTGATGACGATGTCAGCCTGCTTGGCGCGCTCGTGCACGGCCTGGGCCTGACGTTGCATCCAGCTCGCCGGCATCGGACGTGCGTAACCGCCGACACCGACCGCGCATTCGCGTTCTTCATCGGTCTCGTAAGGCACGTCGACGAATTTGGCGCCGAGGGACTCGATCTGTTCCTTCACGGCCGGACGTACGTCGGACGCTTCGATGACGGCACCCAGACGTTTCGCCGTGGCGATCGCCTGCAACCCGGCCACACCGGCCCCCAGAATCAGCACGCGCGCCGCTTTCACGGTGCCCGCAGCGGTCATCAGCATCGGCATGAAGCGCGGATAGTAGTGAGCGGCCAGCAACACCGCCTTATAGCCGGCAATGTTCGCCTGGGATGACAGCACGTCGAGGCTCTGGGCCCGGGACGTACGTGGCGCCGCTTCCAGGGCGAACGCGGTAATCCCGCACTCGGCCATCTTCGCGATGGTGTCGTTGTTGAACGGGTTGAGCATGCCCACCAGCACCGTGCCGCGCTTGATCAGCGTCAGTTCGGCATCGCTGGGTGCGACCACTTTGAGAATCAGCTCGGCGCCAAACGCGTCATTGGCACTGCCAATGGTTGCGCCTGCCGCTTCATAGGCACTGTCGACAACGCTGGCTTTAACGCCCGCGCCGGTTTGCACAGTGACCTTATGACCTTGGCTGATCAGCTTTTTAATGGTTTCCGGGGTTGCAGCAACCCGTGTTTCACCGGTCTGGGTTTCGAGAGGAACACCAATGTGCACGTCAAATCTCCTGCGTGATCTTATTGAGTAAACCCATGCACTACGGATGGTGCGACTGGGGCGGCCGATCAGCACGATCCCGCCGAATCAGGGCGGGGCGCGGCATTTTGCAGGCGAAGTTTATGCCCTTCAAGGGATTATGACGGGTGACGGAAAATTAACTACAAGTCATCCCGTGACCGAATGTCGCAGATGACCAGTTGAATCCCTTGCAGGCCGTGCCTTTCAAGGAGTCTGGATGAATTTGAAGAATTTTCTCATCGGTGACGTGAATAGGCCGCAATGAGTCGCGAATGAGGGCGCAAAGCCACGTCAGCAGGCGCTTGTGGGACGTCTGTACGACTTTCGGATACAGTCTGTCGATTTGCGACAAATAGTTATATCTGTAGGGCTTTGAATATCCTGACTACGGGGTTAGTAATCGCTGAAAGCCTTTATCCTTCTAGGTTGTAGCTGTGTGCCTGGTTCACCAGCCAGTCGCGAAATGCCTTGAGTGACGCGGATTCGACCTTTCGCTCCGGAATCATCAGGTAATACGCCTTGATGCTGGAGAGTGCATTCGGGTTGGCTATCACCAGGCGTTTCTCGGCCAATTCGCGCTGGATCAGGAACGGTGGGATCAACGCGATCCCCATGTCATGCATGGCCGCCTGGGCCAGCATGGAGAATAGCTCGTAGCGCGGACCTGTCATGTCGCGGGGGATGTTCAGGTGCTGCGAGTTGAACCACTGTCGCCAGGCGTAGGGGCGGGTGGTTTGCTGGAGGAGAGGGAGATCGGCGATTTCATCGGGTGTCAGGTGAGTTTTGTTGCCGAGCAGGGCGGGGCTGCACACCGGCATCGGATTCTCACCCATCAGTCTGTGGGATTCGGTACCCGACCAGTCGGCGTCGCCAAAGTAGATGGCCGCATCGAAATCGGTGTCGGCAAACAGGAAGGGGCGGGTGCGGTTGGTCAGGTTGACCGTGACCTCCGGATGTTTGAGCTGGAAGTCCTTGAGTCTTGGCAGCAGCCATTGCGTGCCGAAGGTCGGCACCACGGCGAGCTCGATCACGTTGGTGCCTTGCTGGCCCATCACTGAAAGCGTGTCGCGCTCAACGGCATCGAGTTGGGTCGCTACTCGGCGGCTGTAGGAAAGACCCGCTTCGGTCAGCTTCACTCCGCGTCGCGAGCGTCGGAAGAGTTCGACACTGAGGAAGTCCTCAAGGCTGGCGATCTGTCGGCAGATGGCGCCCTGGGTGAGGGAAAGTTCTTCGGCGGCCTTGGTAAAGCTCTCGTGACGAGCGGCTGCCTCGAAGCTGATCAGGGCGGTGGTGCTGGGTATCTTGCGGCGCATGTACGTCAACCTCACTAATACGCCGCATATAAGGCACTTGGCGACGTTTCGGAGTGAGAAATTAGCACAACAGGATGCAAAATCCTCGTTTGCCGGGATGGCGAAGCGGGCCTAGGATCAATGCCACGTTAATTCACCCGATTTGCGAGGACTCACTCATGGGCGGTAAAGCTAGCTTCAACTGGATCGATCCACTGCTGCTGGATCAACAGCTGACTGAAGAAGAACGCATGATCCGCGACACTGCCGAGCAATTCGCCCAGCAGAGCCTCGCTCCACGCGTCCTCGAAGCCTTCCGCCATGAGAAGACTGACCCGGCGATCTTCCGTGAGATGGGTGAGGTTGGCCTGTTGGGCGCGACCATCCCTGAACAGTACGGTGGCAGCGGCCTCAACTATGTCAGCTATGGCCTGATTGCCCGTGAAGTCGAGCGCGTGGATTCCGGCTACCGTTCGATGATGAGCGTGCAGTCTTCGCTGGTGATGGTGCCGATCAATGAATTCGGTACCGAAGCACAGAAACAGAAGTACCTGCCGAAACTTGCTTCCGGCGAGTGGATCGGCTGCTTCGGTCTGACCGAACCGAACCACGGTTCCGACCCGGGCGCGATGATTACTCGTGCACGCAAAGTCGAAGGCGGCTACAGCCTGACCGGTGCCAAGATGTGGATCACCAACAGCCCGATCGCCGATGTGTTCGTGGTCTGGGCCAAGGACGACGCCGGCGATATTCGCGGCTTTGTATTGGAGAAGGGCTGGAAAGGCCTGAGCGCTCCGGCGATTCACGGCAAGGTCGGCCTGCGGGCTTCGATCACTGGTGAGATCGTCATGGACAACGTGTTCGTACCGGAAGAAAACATCTTCCCGGACGTGCGTGGTTTGAAAGGTCCGTTCACCTGCCTCAACTCTGCACGTTATGGCATCTCCTGGGGAGCGCTGGGCGCGGCCGAGTTCTGCTGGCACACCGCTCGCCAGTACACTCTGGATCGTCAACAGTTCGGTCGTCCGTTGGCCGCTACTCAGTTGATCCAGAAGAAGCTGGCTGACATGCAGACCGAAATCACTCTGGCACTGCAAGGCTGCCTGCGTCTGGGTCGCATGAAAGATGAGGGCACTGCTGCGGTTGAAATCACTTCGATCATGAAGCGCAACTCTTGCGGCAAGTCTCTCGAGATCGCTCGTATGGCGCGTGACATGTTGGGCGGCAACGGCATTTCCGATGAGTTTGGGGTGGCTCGCCACCTGGTCAACCTGGAAGTGGTGAATACCTATGAAGGTACTCACGACGTCCACGCGCTGATCCTTGGTCGTGCGCAGACCGGCCTGCAGGCGTTCTATTAATAGGAGAGCGACCATGGGCGCGCTGTCGCATCTGCGGGTGCTGGATTTATCTCGAGTGCTGGCTGGCCCGTGGGCTGGCCAGATCCTGGCCGACCTTGGGGCGGAAGTGATCAAGGTCGAGCGCCCGGGCAATGGTGACGACACTCGTGCCTGGGGGCCGCCCTTCCTCAAAGACGCCTATGGTGAGAACACCAGCGAGGCGGCTTATTACCTGTCGGCAAACCGCAACAAGCAATCTGTGACGATTGATTTCACGCGTCCCGAAGGTCAGAAGCTGGTGCGAGAGCTGGCAGCCAAGTCGGACATCCTGATCGAGAACTTCAAGGTCGGTGGGTTGGCGGCTTATGGTCTGGACTATGAGTCGCTGAAGGCGATCAATCCGGATCTGATCTACTGCTCGATCACCGGTTTCGGTCAGACCGGACCGTATGCCAAACGCGCAGGCTATGACTTCATGATCCAGGGGCTAGGCGGGCTGATGAGCCTGACCGGGAGGCCTGAGGGTGATGAGGGTGCCGGGCCGGTGAAAGTGGGTGTGGCGCTCACGGATATCCTCACGGGGCTGTATTCGACGGTGGCGATCCTGGCAGCGCTGGCTCACCGTGATCACGATGGTGGCGGTCAGCACATCGATATGGCGTTGCTGGATGTGCAGGTGGCTTGTCTGGCTAACCAGGCGATGAACTACCTGACGACGGGCAATGCGCCAAAGCGGCTGGGCAATGCGCATCCGAATATCGTGCCGTACCAGGATTTTCCTACGGCTGATGGTGACTTCATTCTAACGGTGGGTAATGACGGGCAGTTCCGCAAGTTTGCCGAAGTGGCGGGGCAGCCGCAGTGGGCCGACGATCCGCGTTTCGCGACCAATAAGCTGCGAGTGGCGAACCGGGCGGTGTTGATTCCGTTGATCCGTCAGGCGACAGTCTTCAAGACGACCGCCGAGTGGGTGGTTCAATTAGAGCAGGCGGGTGTGCCGTGTGGGCCGATCAATGATCTGTCGCAGGTGTTCGAGGATCCGCAGGTGAAATCTCGCGGGTTGGCGATTGAGCTGCCTCATGCGTTGGCAGGGATGGTGCCGCAGGTGGCCAGCCCGATTCGGTTGTCTCGGACGCCTGTGGAGTATCGTCGTGCGCCTCCTTTGTTGGGCGAGCATACGCTGGAGGTTTTGCAGCGGGTGTTGGGTCTGGGAGCGGGGGCGGTGGCTGCGATGAAAGAGGATGGGGTGCTCTGATGACTTCTTCTATATAGAAGGGGCGAATCTTTCTCCTCTATATAGAAAGAATCGGGTGTTCTCTGACCTATCGGCAAGTTATTGAAAGAAAAGCGAAATTAAGGGTTGACGGCAGATTCTGGAGGCCTATAATTCGCCCCACTTCCGGCGCAGTCGAAACGGAAAACTCCTTGAGATTCAATGAGTTATGTAAGTTTCGAGCGCGGGTC
>NZ_JALJEA010000013.1:0-160691 GCF_023242405.1 Pseudomonas sp. MWU12-3088 | reverse complement strand
CGCGTATTTCAGGACTAGACACGCGTATTTAGTTTCCCCCCGTCCGTGCTCCAGCTCTTTATGCTTCGCGCCCTGGAAATCACACGGAAGAAGCAGGATGCAATTCATCTCCTGGAAGGCGTTCAACGCTCTGCTGCTGGTATTCGCACCGCCGCTCAACGCAGACCCACAACCTGATCACGCCACTGTGATCATCGACATGAACCCTCGCGCAACCTATCTGGCTAAGGGGCCCGAGGTAAATGGACATGCCCCCATACAACTAAGAGCCGCAGCGCTACTCACGCTCTCGACGCCGCACACCTGCGGGAGCAACGAAATCTACCTCACGCCAGAGTCAGCGGGCATTCCCGCCGAGTCGTTTCGCCGCGCGCTTGGCGAGATCCAGGATCTGATCGACCAAAAAGTCCCTCTCTTGCTCACTCTTTCGGCTTGCGAGCGAAAACGCGCTTTCTTCGAGAAGGTACGCCCTTGCACAGTGGAAGAGTGTGGCGAGCTGATGACCCATTTAGTCGACGGCAAGCTTTATCTCGATGAACATTTTGCTCCGACCGGCAAAGGCGTGGCTTCCCACTACCTGAAAATGCCCATGCCCTATGACGCCAGTCTCAAGGTCTGGAAAGTGCAAATCTTCAACCTAGAAACCCACACCCTGAGCCGAGACTACTTTGTAGATAACGAAGACTTTGTTTCAGGGAAACCCGTCCTTGCGTACAAGTCCTACTATCCAAACGGCACGCTGCATAAAAGCCACCAGAGTGACGCCAGCGGCCAGCGTCAGGGCGAAGCGCTGACATACGACGAAAATGGCACAGTCAACCAGCGAGAGAGCTACCTGAACAACGAACTCGACGGAACGCAAACCATCTACCATGCCAATGGCAAGATTGCCGAATCCTACAAGTGGCACCTAGGCAAACGTGTGGATGGCGAGTACCTGGAATATGACGAAGATGGAGCCTTGATAGGCCGCACACACTACCGGAACAACGTGTGGGACGGCCCTAGCCTCGGTTACTTCCCGAACGGAAAGCTGCGCTACAGCACCCTTTTCGTGAACGGTAAATCCGAGGGCCCCACCATCCACTACTTTGAAAATGGAACAACACAGTTCACCCGAAACGATGTGAATGGCAAACCGGTTGGCTGGGTAATCGAATATTTCATGGACGGCAAGGCGAAGGAAAAAGCGTTCTATAAAGATGGAAATCGACTCAGCTACGAACAATGGACTCAGCAAGGCGTGCAAACGCTGCAATGGCAGTGGGACGCACAAAATCGCAAGCAAGGGGATTTCAAGCGATGGTACGAGTCAGGGCAACTAAAGGAACATCAAAAATATCAGGACGATAAGCTTCAGGGCTCATCCGTTACATGGCACGAAAATGGTGAAATGGCATCGTCTGCCGACTACGTAGACGGAAAAGAACATGGCCCAGTCCGTTTCTGGAGAGGCAACGGCACTCTGAGCTACGAATGCCAATACCTGATGGGCAAAAAGCTGGAAAAATGTACCTACATTTCCGCCAACGAAGATAAATCGAAGGATTAAAAACAAAGAAGCCCTGCAACTCTGAAGCTGCTGGGCTTTCTCCCACCTCGGAGTGCGGCGTTACCAGGCCACGCCAAATCCGGCGGTGTAGCGGGTCTTGTTCAGATCCGCATCCTTGGTGCCGCTGATGATGTCACGCTCGGCCTTGAGATTGAGCGAGGCCCAGTCCGTCACCTTGTAGCGCAGGCCCACTTCCGAATCCAGGGCATAGTTGGCGACGTCCGACAGCGGCTTGCCAATCTCGCCGGTGGTGAAGAACTGCACCTTCTTGCCGATCAGGTAGCGGTTGTAGTCCCACTTCATGGCAACGGAATAGAAGTTGTCCTTGCCGCCGTCGCTGTACTCGTAATCGGTGCGGTTGAGCAGCGAGCCGAGAGAGAACGCGCCCAGCTCGTCATCCCAGAACTGATAGCCCGGGCCGGTACCGACCACCCGCTGGCGCGACAGCTCTTCGACGTAATCGCGCTTGTAGTTCAACCGTCCCTGCCAGAACCACTTGTCGGTCAGGAAGCGGTCCAGTGCATATTCGGCGCGCCAGTTGTTGGTGGTCACCACCTCATCCTGGACTTCACGGTTGTACTCGCCCTCGGCGGTATGACGCCAACGGCCATGGCGCGCCGAGGTCTTGAAGCCGATGTCGTAGTCATTGGTGTCTTTTTCGGCGCGCTGATAATCCAGGGCCAGATCGACATTGCCCTTCCACACCAGATCCTCGACCACGGGTTTTGGCTTGAGAATCTGCTGGATGCTCGCCAGCTCGACGGTTTTCGGTGCCTCGCCGTTGGCCAGGGTGACCTTGCCATCGTCAGCGGCGGTCAGCGACTTGGCTTTCTCGCCGCTGTAGGCGTCCTGCTTGACCAGCAGTTCCTGATCGCTTTCCAGGGTCTTTACCTGTTTCCAGTCGATGGTAACCGCGCCGGCGTATTGGGTCTGGACCAGCAACTTGCCGCCGTCGAACAGGGTGATTTTGCCGCTCAGCTTGTCACCGTTTTTCAACCAGACGGTATCGGCAAGCAAGGGCGTGGACGCACTGAAGACAGCAAGGCACAACAGGGTTCTGGACAACATAAGCGAATCGGAAACTCGGGGTTGCGAAAAAAAGGGTCGGCATTATCCGTAGGAATAATCCTCTGACAAGGAGTGACCCGGCTATTTCTGTTGAGTTCATTTCTCAATTGCCCGATCACGGATTACCCTTTAATCCATGAATCGACCCTGTTCAGGAACGGCGCACGTGACAGACCCGATACAAGCCTGCGAAAACGATCCGCAAATCCGACGCACGGCACTCTACTCGACCCTTGCCCAGGTACCTGAGGGCAAGGTGGTCAGCTATGGTCAGTTGGCCGAACTGGCCGGGTTGGGGCGCGCCGCCCGCTGGGTCGGCCGTACCCTGAGCCAGTTGCCCGGCGACACGAAGCTGCCCTGGCACCGCGTACTCGGTGCCGGCGGTCGGATCAGCCTGCCGGCAGGCAGCCCTTCGGGTGATGAGCAGCGGGCACGATTGCGTATGGAGGGCGTTACGATCCTGAACAATCGTGTGGATATTCGGCGCCATGGCTGGCGTCCGGTAGAGCACAGCGGTTAGAGTGCGCGCTTTGTTTTCGCAATCTTGAGGCAGACTTCAGCCCATGCCCCGTAAAACCTGGCGCGCCGCGCTCGCCGCCTATGCCAGTCCTTCGACGCTCGTGCTGTTGTTGCTGGGTTTCGCCGCCGGCCTGCCGTACATGCTGGTGTTCTCGACACTTTCGGTCTGGCTGCGTGAAGCCGGTGTAGCCCGCGAGACGATCGGCTATGCCAGCCTGATCGGTCTGGCCTATGCCTTCAAATGGGTCTGGTCGCCGCTGCTCGACCAGTGGCGCCTGCCGTTGCTCGGCAAACTGGGCCGACGCCGTTCGTGGCTGGTGCTTGCGCAGTCGCTGGTGATCCTTGGCCTGATCGGCATGGGCTTCTGCGACCCGCAGAAACACTTGTCCTGGCTGATCGCCATTGCCGTGATCGTCGCCTTCGCTTCCGCTACGCAGGACATCGCCGTCGACGCCTATCGCCTGGAAATCGCCGAAGACAACCGCCAGGCTGCCCTGGCCGCCAGCTACATGTCCGGTTATCGGGTCGCAGCCCTGCTGGCGACCGCCGGTGCACTGTTCTTCGCCGAAGGTTTCGGCTCCACCGGTTTCAACTACCAGCATTCGGCCTGGACCGGCACTTACGCGCTGTTCGGCGCCTTGATGGTGCCTGCCCTGATCACCACCCTGCTGATGCGCGAGCCGCCAGTGCCGCTGCGTACCCAGTTGCAGGCCGGGCGCTACACTTTCATGCACCAGCTGATGTCGGTGTTCGTGCTGATCGTCCTGCTGGTTTCCGTACCGGCCATGTTCACCCAGCTCTACAACACCGATTTCGCCAGCGTGCTGTTCGGCACCATGAGCCCGCTGGACCTGCTGCTGGAAGACCGGGCATTCCTGCGCGCCATTCTCTATACCCTGCTGACCGGCCTGTGCCTGTCGACCATGGGTCGCCGTGGCCTGGCGCCGGTGCTGACGCCGGTCAACGACTTCATCCTGCGCTACCGCTGGCAGGCCCTGCTGCTGCTCGGCCTGATCGCCACCTATCGCATGTCGGACACGGTGATGGGTGTGATGGCCAACGTGTTCTACATCGACCAGGGCTTCACCAAGGACCAGATCGCCAGCGTCAGCAAGATCTTCGGCCTGATCATGACCCTGGTGGGCGCCGGCATGGGTGGCCTGCTGATCGTGCGCTTCGGGATTCTGCCGATCCTGTTCATTGGCGGTGCCGCGTCGGCAGCCACCAACCTGCTGTTCGTGATGCTGGCGGACATGGGCCCGAACCTGCAGATGCTGGTGGTGACCATTTCCCTCGACAACTTCAGCTCGGGCATGGCCACTTCGGCGTTCGTCGCCTACCTGTCGAGCCTGACCAACCTGAAGTTCTCCGCGACCCAGTACGCCCTCCTCAGCTCGATCATGCTGTTGCTGCCACGCCTCATCGGCGGCTACTCCGGGGTCATGGTGGAGAAGTTCGGCTATCACAACTTCTTCATCATCACAGCGGCGCTCGGCGTGCCGACCCTGGTGCTGATCGCCCTGCACTGGTTCCAGGAGAGTCGCCGCGAAGGCCCGACACCGACACCGGAACCCGTGTCGACGCCCGTCGCCGAAGAGTCGTAAGACATCTCGCACCCGGCGGGAGGGTTTCCGCCGGGCCTGCACTTCTGTACGTCGGCAGCTCTCGCCGGTACACTGCTCCGTCATTTCCAGTCATAGCAACCGACAACGGCCAACCATGCGCACCAGTCAATTTTTGCTCGCCACACAGAAAGAAACGCCTTCCGACGCGGTCGTCATCAGCCATCAGCTGATGCTGCGCGCCGGCATGATCCGCAAACTCGCCTCGGGCCTGTACACCTGGCTGCCGATGGGCCTGCGGGTAATGCGCAAGGTGGAAGCCATCGTTCGCGAAGAGATGAACGCCGCCGGCTCTCTGGAAGTGTTGATGCCGAGCACCCAACCGGCCGAGCTGTGGCAGGAATCGGGGCGCTGGGAAGAATACGGCCCTGAGCTGCTGCGCATCAAAGACCGTCACGGTCGCGACTTCTGCGCGGGCCCGACCCACGAAGAAGTGATCACCGATCTGATGCGCAACGAGTTGAGCAGCTACAAGCAGCTGCCAATCAACCTGTACCAGATCCAGACCAAGTTCCGTGACGAAATCCGCCCACGCTTCGGCTTGATGCGCGGCCGTGAATTCATCATGAAGGACGCGTACTCGTTCCACGCCGACCAGGCGTCGCTGCAGGTCACCTATGACCGCATGCACGAGGCGTACTGCAACGTGTTCACCCGTCTGGGCCTGAAATTCCGTCCGGTCGAAGCCGACAACGGTTCCATCGGCGGTGCCGGCTCCCACGAATTCCACGTGCTGGCCGAGTCCGGCGAAGACGATATCGTCTTCAGCAACGGCTCCGACTACGCCGCGAACATCGAGAAAGCCGAAGCCGTACCGCGTGAAACTTCCCGCGCTGCGCCGGCCGAAGAGCTGCGTCTGGTCGACACTCCGGACACCAAGACCATCGCGGCCCTGGTGGAGAAATTCGGTCTGCCAATCGAAAAGACCATCAAGACCCTGATCGTGCACGCCGAAGAAGAAGGCAAACTGATCGCCCTGGTCATCCGTGGCGACCACGAGCTGAACGAAATCAAGGCTGCCCAGCAACCTGGCGTCGCCAGCCCGCTGGTCATGGCGTCCGACGCCGAACTGCGTGACGCCATCGGCGCCGGCGCCGGTTCTCTTGGCCCGCTGAACCTGCCGCTGCCGATCATCATCGACCGTTCGGTCGAGCTGATGAGCGACTTCGGCATCGGTGCCAACATCGACGACAAGCACTACTTCGGCGTGAACTGGGAGCGTGACCTGCCGGTTCCGACCGTGGCCGACCTGCGCAACGTCGTGGCCGGCGACCCGAGCCCGGACGGCAAGGGCACCCTGGAAATCAAGCGCGGCATCGAAGTCGGACACATCTTCCAGCTGGGCAACAAGTACAGCAAGGCGATGAAGTGCGAAGTGCTGGGCGAGAACGGCAAGCCTGTGACCCTGGAAATGGGTTGCTACGGCATCGGCGTGTCCCGCGTGGTGGCTGCGGCCATCGAGCAGAACAACGACGAGAACGGCATCATCTGGAGCGACGCCCTGGCGCCATTCCAGATCGCCCTGGTACCGCTGCGCTATGAAACCGAGCAGGTGCGCGAAGCCACCGACAAGCTGTACGCGGAACTGACCGCTGCCGGCTTCGAAGTACTGCTGGACGATCGCGACAAGAAAACCAGCCCGGGCATCAAGTTCGCGGACATGGAGCTGATCGGCATTCCACACCGGATCGTGGTCAGCGACCGCGGCCTCGCCGAAGGCAACCTGGAATACAAGAGCCGTACCGAAGGCCAGGCGCAAGCGCTGCCGGTTGCCGACGTACTGTCCTTCCTGCAGGCCCGTATCCGCCGCTGAAACCAGATAGAGTCCTCATGTTCAAGCGAAACACCTTAGGCCTCGGTGGTGCCGCCCTGTGCGGCACCCTGCTGGTCAGCGGCTGTGCCAATCACATGTCACAGCGCAGCGAGCACGAAGAGCGGGTCGAGCGAAAGCTGCTCGATCACAGCCTGCAGATCGATGTCGGTGAGCCTAAGGTGCTTGAGCTGCCGCAGAGACGCGTAAAGATCAACGAACAGAAAACCTTCGAAGTCACTGAGTACGAAGTGACCCGTCGTTATGACCGCTACACGCCTTACCAGCCCTGGCGCGAAATCTACGAGATTCCGCTGGGTGCCGTGGCGGTGGTGGCCGGCGTCGGGGCTAACGTAGTCAACGTGTTCGCCTTCGGCACCCTGCCGGACAGCGTGACCAAGGACTGGCTGAGCTACGGGTTCGCCGGGCTCAACCCGTTCATGAACGTGCAGTCCCACGGTCGTGCACAGCAGAACCTGGCCGGTATCGATGAAGTCCAGCGCGACAAGCGCATGGAGTATTCGAGCCTGCCGTGGAGCGAGCGCCCGGTGCAGGTCAAGGCCGGCAAGCAGACCTTCGACATGACCACCGACCGCAACGGCGTGCTGCGCCTGAACCTGCTGGACAGCCCGTTCGCCGAAAACGATCTGAACCATGTCGGCAAACTGCAGATCAGTGTCGAAGACGCCAAGGATGACGTGCATTCCGACTCGTCCCTGACGATCAGCAGTCACCTGCGTGGCAAGCTGCTGGAAGCCCACGGCCTGATTTACGACGATCTGGAAGACGACGAAGTGAGCCAGTGGGTGCACCGGGTCAAACGCCTGTCGGAACTGGGTCTGGAAGAAGAAGCCAGCGAGCTGGAACAGAGTCTGATCGAGCTGACACGCAACGATCCCGAGTTGCAGGCCGAGTTCCTCAAGTCGCTGACCAAGGATGCCGGGCGACTGGTGGCGGACCCCGGTCCGAACTGACAACACTTATAGAAGAGCCCGAACCTGTTTCGGGCTTTTTTATATGAGCTACCGCTCGAACAACTCCATCTGCTCGAACCCGCCGCGCAAGTCCTCCAGCCGCACGCCCACCCCGAGCAGCCGCACCGGTTTGCCACCGCGATTGAATGCCTGCGTCAGCATCAACTGATAACTGCCCAGATCCCGCCCTGCCCCGGCCTGCTCCAGCGTGGTCTGGGTGAAGTCATGGAATTTCACTTTGACGAACGGCTTGCCCGGCCGGTAGCTGCTGTCGATCCGCGCCATGCGGGTTTTCAGGGTTTCCAGCAATTCAGGGAGCTTGTCCAGGCAACTGCGCAGATCCGGCAGGTCGACGTCGTAGGTGTTTTCCACACTGATCGACTGACGGCGGCTGTCGTTATGCACCTGCCGCTCATCTATCCCACGGGCCAGGCTCCAGAGTCGCTCGCCAAAACTGCCGAATTCGCGCACCAACGCCAACTTGTCCCACTCGCGCAGTTGCGAGCAGTCGTTGATACCGAGCTTGCCCAGTTTGTCCGCAGTGACCTTGCCGACGCCGTGCAGCTTGCTCACCGGCAGGCCACTGACAAAATCTTCGACCTGATCCGGAGTGATGACGAACAAGCCGTTGGGCTTTTTCCAGTCGCTGGCGATCTTGGCCAGAAACTTGTTCGGTGCCACCCCGGCCGAGACCGTGATGTGCAATTGATTGGAAACCCGGCGCCGGATGTCCTGGGCGATGCGCGTGGCGCTGCCACCGAAATGCGCGCTGTCCGAGACATCGAGGTAGGCCTCGTCCAGCGACAGCGGTTCGATCAGGTCGGTGTAATCGCGAAAGATCGTGTGAATTTCCTTCGATGCCTCACGGTAGGCATCCATGCGCGGCTTGACGATGGTCAGGTCCGGGCACAGTTTCAAGGCATGCCCGGAGGACATCGCCGAACGCACCCCGTAAGCCCTCGCCTCATAGTTGCAGGTGGCGATCACCCCGCGTCGGTCTGCCGAACCACCCACCGCCAGCGGTTTGCCGGCCAGACGCGGGTCATCACGCATCTCGATGGCGGCGTAGAAACAGTCACAGTCGATGTGGATGATTTTTCGCTGGGTCATGACAGAAAAGGAAACGTGGCAAGCCGGATGAGCAGTATCTCACTGACACCTGTATATAGCACCAGTGGTATGAAGGTTCTTTTCCAGCAGTAGGAAACGTCCGTTGAATTTATTTTCTCAATCGGAAATCGCTGACCAATAGAGCTGAAACCCGCGTCCTGCCTGACCTGCGGCCCCGTCAGCGACCTCGAAAAATAGCTAACCAATTGAACCAGAACAGATTTTATCCGGATTCAAGGTTGACACCCCGGCGATCCTCTGTAGAATGCCGCCACACAGACGCGGGATGGAGCAGTCTGGTAGCTCGTCGGGCTCATAACCCGAAGGTCGTCGGTTCAAATCCGGCTCCCGCAACCAAACATCGAAAAAGGCCAATCGAAAGATTGGCCTTTTTTGTGCGCGTCTGTTTTTCATTCGGCAATCATCCGGGCCAAACAGGAATCCTTTGCAATTCCGAAACTTACCGCCCTCCTGCGACGGATTGACGCGATTTCACGCTTATTTGACCCTTCGCGGGATTAACGGTTGACACCCCGCCGTTCGCCTGTAGAATGCCGCCACACAGACGCGGGATGGAGCAGTCTGGTAGCTCGTCGGGCTCATAACCCGAAGGTCGTCGGTTCAAATCCGGCTCCCGCAACCAAACATCAAAAAAGGCTGCTCGAAAGAGTGGCCTTTTTTGTATCTGTGGAAAAAGTCCTTTCGCAACAATGATCTGTCATCGTGCAGTGAACCGCTCAGGATCTTCAGACCCGCCGAGTTGCGACTATGCTTGAGTCGCAGGCAAGAGGTCTGCAATCCGGGACCTGCCCTCGCCGATACCCGACGAGAGGCGTAGTATTTTGTGATTATTTTTTTCTACAGGGATTGGTAACTTGGCTGGATACCCCCATCCTGTCGCGCACAATCCAAGAGGTGATTGATGCGCGCCAACTCGTCTGATCCACAAGACACCCTCACCGTGAATCCATCGATCAAGCCCGAGCGCATGCGCTTGCTGGATCGAATCAGCAAATACCGGCAACCGATTGGTCTGGCGGTCACTTTGCTGTTGTTCGCTATCGCGCTGATTGCCTGTCGCCATCTGCTCAGCGAACTCGACCTCTATGCCTTGCACGATTCGATTCTCGACGTGCCGAAGCCGGCCCTGCTGGGTGCTTTCGGCGCGACCGTCGTCGGCTTCATCATTCTGCTGGGCTACGAATGGTCGGCCAGCCGCTATGCCGGCGTGACCATCCCGCCGCGCACGCTGGCGCTCGGTGGCTTCACGGCATTCGCGATCGGCAACGCCATCGGCCTGTCGATGCTGTCCGGCGGCTCGGTGCGTTACCGTTTATATGCACGGCTTGGCCTGGGCGCTTCGGAAGTCGCGCACATGACCCTGTTTGCCAGCCTGTCGCTGGGATGCGCCCTGCCCCCGCTGGCAGCACTGGCCACCCTGAGTGACCTGCCGGCAGCTTCCCAGGCGCTGGGCCTGTCCGAAGGCCTGCTGGCCACGATTGCCTCTGCCGTGCTGCTGCTCGGCGCGATTCTGGCCATGGGCATTTATCGTCGGCGTCTGCCGGAGCAACCGTATCGCGACAATCTGCTGGTCAAGGTCGGCCGTCGCACCCTGCGCCTGCCGGGCCGACGCCTGACGTTCCTGCAACTGGTCATCACCGCTCTCGACGTCGCCGCTGCCGCCACCGTGTTGTACATGTTGCTGCCGGAAGCACCGCCATTCGGCGCGTTCCTGCTGGTGTACCTGCTGGCCCTGGCGGCCGGCGTGCTCAGCCATGTACCGGGCGGTGTCGGGGTTTTCGAAGCGATTCTGCTGGCGGCCTTCGCCGACAAGCTCGGCGCAGCACCGCTGGCCGCCGCCCTGCTGCTCTATCGCATGATTTACGTGGTACTGCCATTGCTGGTGGCCTGCGTACTGCTGCTGATCAATGAAGGTCAGCGGCTGTTCCAGACCCAGACCATGCGCGCCGCTTCCGGTCTGGCCGCACCGATCCTCGCGGTGCTGGTGTTCCTGTCCGGCGTGGTGCTGCTGTTCTCCGGCGCCACCCCTGAAATCGACACGCGCCTGGAACACATCGCCTACCTGATCCCCCATCGTCTGGTCGATGCCTCGCACTTCGGCGCCAGCCTGATCGGCTTGCTGTGCCTGATGCTCGCTCAGGGCCTGCGTCGCCGGCTGTCGGCGGCGTGGATGCTGACCACCATTCTGCTACTGGTAGGCGCCCTGCTCTCACTGCTCAAGGGTTTCGACTGGGAAGAAGCCACGCTGATGACCCTCACCGCCGCGCTGCTGGGGGTCTTCCGTCGTTCGTTCTATCGCCCGAGCCGTCTGACCGAAGTGCCGTTCTCGCCGCTGTATCTGGTGGCGAGCCTGTGCGTACTCGGCGCTTCGACCTGGCTGTTGCTGTTTGCCTATCAGGACGTGCCGTACAGCCATCAGTTGTGGTGGCAGTTCACCCTGGACGCCGATGCCCCGCGCGGTCTGCGTTCACTGCTCGGCGCTGCGGTGCTGTTGCTGGTGATCGCCCTGACCTGGCTGCTGCGCACCGCCCGCCCGGTGATTCATCTGCCGACCCCGGACGAGCTGGAGCGCGCCTCGAAGGTCCTGATGGCCTCCTCGCAACCGGACGGCGGCCTGGCCCTGACCGGTGACAAGGCGCTGCTGTTTCACCCCAACGACGAGGCCTTCCTGATGTACGCCCGTCGCGGCCGCAGTCTGGTGGCGTTGTACGACCCGATCGGCCCCGGCCAGCAACGGGCGGAAATGATCTGGCAGTTCCGCGACCTGTGTGACATCCACCACGCCCGTCCCGTGTTCTATCAAGTGCGCGCCGAGAACCTGCCGTACTACATGGACATCGGCCTGACCGCGATCAAGCTCGGCGAAGAAGCCCGGGTCGATCTGCATCGTTTTGACCTGGATGCCAAGGGCAAGGAGATGAAGGACCTGCGCTACACCTGGAACCGTGGTACCCGCGATGGTCTGTCGCTCGAGATCTTCGAGCCGGGCCAGGCGCCGATGGATGAGCTCAAGGTGATTTCCGATGCCTGGCTGACCGGCAAGAACGTACGCGAGAAAGGCTTCTCCCTCGGCCGTTTCAGCGACGATTACCTGAAGCATTTCCGCATCGCGGTGATTCGCTTCGAAGGCCGCCCGGTGGCGTTCGCCAACCTGCTCGAGACTTACAGCCATGACCTGGCCAGCCTCGATCTGATGCGCTCGCACCCGGACGCCCCCAAGCTGACCATGGAGTTTTTGATGGTCGGTCTGATTCAACATTATAAGAGTCACGGATACGCGCGTTTCAGCCTGGGCATGGTGCCGTTGTCGGGGTTGCAACCCCGTCGTGGTGCACCGCTGACCCAGCGTCTGGGCTCGATGGTTTTCCGCCGTGGTGAGCAGCTGTACAACTTCCAAGGCTTGCGCCGCTTCAAAGACAAGTTCCAGCCTGACTGGGAACCCCGTTATATGGCAGTGCCCGCCGGACTCGATCCGCTGGTGGCACTGGCCGATACTGCTGCCCTGATCGCGGGCGGCTTGACTGGATTGGTGAAACGCTGATGATTCAACGCTCCCTGAAGTACATCCTGGCCGCACTGATCGTGCTGGCCGTGATTGCCGGCGGCGGTTACTGGTACCTCAAACGCCCGGCACCGGAACCGACCCTCGAACAGCTCACGCCGGCTGACGGCACGGTCATGACCCGGGTCATCCCCGGCACCAAGCCCAAGGCCCAGGTGCTGGTGGCGGTCGAGGACGACAAGAAACTCACCGACAATCAGCTGACCACCCTGAGCCGCAGCGCCTCGGCGCAGATCGTCCAGGTGATTCTGCCCAAGGACTGCCTGCTGCAAAGCCGCGCACTGCAAAGCGGTCTGCGCGAACTGAACGGCCCGGCGACCCTGGTCAGCGGCATCGGCCCTGGCGCGGTGCTGGCCTGGCGCTGGCTGTCGGAACAGAAGGATGACAAGGCCCAGGCCGTGTCGGTCGACCTGGCCCTGGAAAAAGGCGGTTGCACCCACCTGCTGCCGAAATCCGCCGCCCACGGCCACTGGCTGGTGGCCTGGAACGACAACCCGGACGACACCAGCGCCGGTTTCGTGCGCGATCAACCGAACGCCGAAACCAGCATCAGCGACTACGACATCAACCTGCCGCAAGTGCTGAACAACGAACTGCGCAAGATCCTCGTCGGTGGCGACAAAGCCAACGGCGGCCTGCAGATCCCGGTGGTGGAAGTCCCGGCCGGCCAGGCCAAGGACACTGTGACCCTGTTCCTGTCCGGTGACGGCGGCTGGCGTGACCTGGACCGCGACGTGGCCGGTGAAATGGCCAAGATCGGTTACCCGGTGGTCGGCATCGACACCCTGCGCTACTACTGGCAGCACAAGAGCCCGGAACAGAGCGCGCTGGACCTGACCGAACTGATGCAGCACTACCGCCAGAAATGGGGCACCAAACGCTTCATCCTGACCGGTTACTCGTTCGGCGCCGACGTCCTGCCGGCCATCTACAACCGCCTGCCGGAAACCGAGCAGCAACGCGTCGACGCAATCATCCTGCTGGCCTTCGCCCGCACCGGCAGCTTCGAAATCGAAGTCGAAGGCTGGCTCGGCAACGCCGGCAAAGAAGCCGCCACCGGCCCGGAAATGGCCAAACTGCCACCGGCCAAGGTCGTGTGCATCTACGGCGAAGAAGAGAAGGATGAAAGCGGCTGCACCGACAAGACCGCGGTGGGCGAAGCGGTGAAGCTGCCTGGCGGCCACCACTTCGACGAGAACTACCCGGCGCTGGCCAAGCGACTGGTGGATCTGATCGAGAAGCGTCAGACCAAGGATCAGCCGGCAGAGTGATCTGAGGCGCTCCAACGAAAAGCCCCCGCAACCTTAGGGTTGCGGGGGCTTTTTCATTCATTGCTTGACTCTTCATGAAGCTGAAAACGCCAGGTGTCCACATTCCATAAAACGTGGACACCTGCTTCACTGGCCTTTTCGAGTAGTCAACTCCTCATTCATCTTCCGCACCGAAGAAGCGCTAAACCTCCACCAACGTTTAGTTTCGTTTACGTCTGGTGTCGCAATATCAGATGACGTCCGAGTACCTTGTAGGCAAACTCCTAATCTCGTGTTTGGGCACTTTGCCGCCCTGTTGCACTGTTTTTTGACGGGATACTCTCCAGAGGTCGCTGACCCTTTCAGCGATCGGGTGTGGTAACCCGGATAAACCAGCGCAACAGCGCCCCATTCACAATCACAGGCACTTTCATGCCTGTGATTTCGATTTATGGCAGCTGTGCGTGGGACGCCTCCGGGCGTGCCGGTTTCCTTGGTTCCCGGTTTACCACCCTGCGTACAGCTGCCTCCCTTTCGTGTGGTAACGGAAGTTGCAGCTCCTCGAACCAAGGAGTAACACCATGACCGAAACGAAATCGTCTACACCCACAGACCTTACAACCATTGGCTTCACCTCCTTTCTCTACGGCTCTGGCTCCGATCAAGCGTTTTTCAATGTCCGCTCTGGCGTCCCCATCGTCGAAGCCCTGTCACAGGCTTCAGATCTGTTGTTCCTCGCCAAATCCTTCGCAGAGGATGCCGCCTACGACAAGGAAAACGACCGCCACGCCTGGGCTGCGCATTACCTGACAATCATGGGCAAGGCCTTGATGGATGATGTGACGAAATCCCTGATGCCACGAGTAACGCGGACGAAAACCGAATCTGAAGCAGAATTGCCCGAAAGCATGTAAACGGCACAGAAACGAAAAAGCCCCCGCCAGCCAAAAGGCTGACGGGGGCTTTTCAATTAAGGCGGAGCCTACATCTCCACCTGCGTCCCCAATTCAATCACCCGGTTCAGCGGCAGATTGAAGAACCGCAGGTTGCCGTTCGCGTTCTTCAACATGAACGCAAACAGCGCCTCACGCCAACGGGCCATGCCTTCGAGTTTCGAGGCGATGACCGTTTCGCGGCTGAGGAAGTAGGTGGTGCGCATCGGGCTGAAGTCGAGGTCGTCCAGATGGCACAGTTTCAGCGCCTGCGGGACGTCCGGTTCGTCGGTGAAGCCGAAGTGCAGGATCACCCGGAAGAAGCCTTCGCCGTGGGCCTCGACTTCGAAGCGTCGGGATGGCGGTACGCGCGGGATGTCTTCGTAGACCACGGTCAGCAGCACAACCTGCTCGTGCAAGACCTGGTTGTGCAGCAGGTTGTGCAACAGCGCATGCGGTACCGCGTCGGAGCGCGCAGTCAGGAATACGGCGGTGCCCTGCACGCGATGTGGCGGCTGCACGCGGATACTGCTGATGAAGATCGGCAGCGGCAATGCGCCTTCGTCCAGGCGCTCCACCAGCAATTGCTTGCCGCGCTTCCAGGTGGTCATGAGGATGAACAGGGCGATACCGGCGACCACCGGGAACGCACCACCCTGCACGATCTTCGGCACGTTGGCGGCGAAGTACAGGCCGTCCACCAGCAGGAAGCCGATCAGCACCGGCACCGCCAGCACCGGAGGCCATTTCCACAGCAACAGCATGACCGCCGACACCAGAATGGTGGTCATCAGCATCGTCCCGGTCACTGCCACGCCGTAGGCAGAGGCCAGGGCGCCGGAGGACTCGAAGCCCAGCACCAGCAGGACCACGCCGACCATCAACGTCCAGTTCACCGCACCGATGTAGATCTGCCCCTGCTCATCGCTGGAGGTGTGCTGGATGTACATGCGCGGGATGTAGCCGAGCTGGATCGCCTGACGGGTCAGGGAGAACGCGCCGGAAATCACCGCTTGCGAGGCGATCACCGTGGCCAGGGTCGACAGACCCACCAGCGGAATCAACGCCCAGCTCGGTGCCAGCAGGTAGAACGGGTTGCGCGCCGCTTCCGGGTTGTCCAGCAGCAAGGCACCCTGACCGAAGTAGTTGAGCACCAGCGCCGGCAGCACCAGCAGGAACCACGCCCGGGCAATCGGCTTGCGACCGAAGTGGCCCATGTCGGCGTACAGCGCTTCGGCACCGGTCAGTGCCAGCACCACGGCACCGAGGATCGCCACGCCCATGCCGGCATGCACCATGAAGAAACGCACGGCCCAGATCGGGTTCAGCGCCTTGAGCACTTCCGGGGAATGGCTGATGCCGTACACGCCGAGGGCGCCGAGCACCAGGAACCAGGTGACCATGATCGGCCCGAAGAGAATGCCGATCCGCGCCGTACCGTGACGCTGGATCAGGAACAGGCCCACCAGCACCACCAGCGACAGCGGCACGACCCAGTGGTCGATGCCATCGAACGCCAGCCCCAGACCTTCGATGGCGGAAAGTACGGAGATCGCCGGGGTGATCATGCTGTCGCCGTAGAAAAGCGCCGCGCCGATCAGGCCGCAGACCACCAGCAGCGAACGCAACTTCCTGCGCTCCCCTGCCGCCCGCCGTGCCAGCGCGGTCAGGGCCATGATCCCGCCTTCGCCCTGGTTGTCGGCGCGCAGGACGAACATCATGTACTTGATCGAGACGACCCAGATCAGCGACCAGAAGATCAGCGACAGAATGCCCAGCACTCCGTCGTGGTTGACGGGGACGCCGTAACCGCCGGAAAACACTTCTTTAAGGGTGTACAACGGGCTCGTGCCGATGTCGCCGTAAACTACCCCGACTGCCGCGACCAGCATGCTCAGCGGTTTTGCAGCCGAATGCTCGGCGCCCGCCGCCTGACTACTTGCCTGACCCATCCAACACTCCTGATTTCCAGACCGGCTTCTTTGAACGAAGCACTATGCTTTTTGATGCAGCATGCGCTGTTTTACCTGTTGTTACAGTCGTTTTGTTGACTGTAAAAAATTGGTAAAGCCCAACGGCGCGAAGCATAGCGCAGCACTCGTCGTATTTCCCTGCATAAAGCTGGTCAAGTGCGCTGCTCATCGCTAGAATTGCGCACTTTTTGATCAGAGGCGCACTTCAAGCGCCCGTCCGTCGGCTTCCGCCATCAGGCAAGCGGCGTCACAAAATACCGAGGTTAGACATGTCCACCACTCCTGCGCCGGCCAATCCAAAGGTTGGCTTCGTATCTCTGGGTTGCCCGAAAGCACTGGTCGACTCCGAGCGCATCCTGACCCAGCTGCGCATGGAAGGCTATGACGTGGTGTCCACTTATCAGGACGCCGACGTGGTCGTGGTCAACACCTGTGGCTTCATCGACTCGGCCAAGGCCGAATCCCTGGAAGTCATCGGCGAAGCGATCAAGGAAAACGGCAAGGTCATCGTGACCGGCTGCATGGGCGTCGAAGAAGGCAACATCCGTGACGTGCACCCGAGCGTGCTGGCCGTCACCGGTCCGCAGCAGTACGAGCAAGTGGTCAACGCCGTGCACGAAGTCGTGCCGCCGAAACAGGATCACAACCCGCTGATCGACCTGGTGCCGCCGCAAGGCATCAAGCTGACCCCGCGTCACTACGCGTACCTGAAGATTTCCGAAGGCTGCAACCACAGCTGCAGCTTCTGCATCATCCCGTCGATGCGCGGCAAACTGGTCAGCCGCCCGGTCGGCGACGTGCTCGACGAAGCCCAGCGTCTGGTCAAATCCGGCGTGAAGGAGCTGCTGGTGATTTCCCAGGACACCAGCGCCTACGGCGTTGACGTCAAGTACCGCACCGGTTTCTGGAACGGCGCGCCGGTGAAGACCCGCATGACCGAACTCTGCGAAGCGCTGAGCACCCTCGGCGTCTGGGTCCGTCTGCACTACGTTTACCCGTACCCGCACGTCGACGAGCTGATCCCGCTGATGGCCGCCGGCAAGATCCTGCCGTACCTGGACATCCCGTTCCAGCACGCCAGCCCGAAAGTCCTGAAGTCGATGAAACGCCCGGCGTTCGAAGACAAGACCCTGGCGCGGATCAAGAACTGGCGCGAAATCTGCCCGGACCTGATCATCCGTTCGACCTTCATCGTCGGCTTCCCCGGCGAAACCGAAGAAGACTTCCAGTACCTGCTGGACTGGCTGACCGAAGCCCAGCTCGACCGCGTCGGCTGCTTCCAGTACTCGCCGGTCGAAGGCGCACCGGCCAATGACCTGAACCTCGACATCGTTCCGGACGACGTCAAGCAGGATCGCTGGGAGCGCTTCATGGCGCACCAGCAGGAAATCAGCTCGGCCCGCCTGCAAATGCGCATCGGCCGTGAAATCGAAGTGCTGGTGGACGAAGTCGACGAGCAAGGCGCAGTCGGCCGCTGCTTCTTTGACGCACCGGAAATCGACGGCAACGTGTTCATCGACAACGGCAGCAACCTCAAGCCGGGCGACAAGGTCTGGTGCAAGGTGACCGACGCCGACGAATACGACCTCTGGGCCGAACAGATCTAAACGCGAAAAATACGAAAAGCCCCGCTCTCTTTTACGAGATGCGGGGCTTTTTTACGGCTATCGTTTGTGAGGGGAAGGACTCCCTCATAAATGACAAAGAGGCTATCGGGCATGCGCCACCATTCGGTCATCCACACGCCGAAACTCAGCGATTATCAGGAACTGACCCGGGTCTGGGAGGCCTCGGTTCGTGCCACACATGATTTTCTGCCGGACAGCTATATCGAGCTGCTGCGCAATCTGGTGCTGACCCGCTACCTCGATGCGGTGATGCTGATCTGCACCAGGGACAGCCACCAGCGCATCACAGGATTCGCCGGCGTGGCGGCGGGCAAGATCGAAATGCTGTTCATCGACCCTGAACATCGTGGCCAGGGTCTGGGCAAGAAGCTGCTCAATTATGCGATGCAGCACCTGAACGCCGATGAACTGGACGTCAACGAACAGAACCCCCAGGCCCTGGGCTTTTACTTCAAGCAGGGGTTCGAGGTGATCGGCCGGTCGGAAGTCGATGGCATGGGCCAGCCTTATCCGCTACTGCACATGCGTCTGAAACAGCCGGAACAGCGCGCCGTACGCGGCTAAAAGCCACACGGTACAAATGCAATCGCGATTAACCGGCGCCAGGCAGGTACAATGCCCACCCCTTTTTTGTTACGGCCCTGTCATGACTGACCCGATTCGCCTCTCCAAACGCCTCATTGAACTGGTCGGTTGCTCCCGCCGGGAGGCCGAGCTGTTCATCGAGGGAGGCTGGGTCACCGTGGACGGCGAAGTCATCGACGAGCCGCAGTTCAAGGTCGGCGACCAGAAAGTCGAGCTCGACAAGGACGCCAAGGCCACCGCGCCGGAGCCGGTGACCATTCTGCTCAATGTGCCGGCCGGCATGGATGTCGACACCGCGATGCAGTCGCTGAGCGCCGACACCCTCAGCGAAGAACACCGCTACGGCAAGCGACCGCTGCGCGGGCACTTCCTGCGCCTGACCGCCAGCGCCGACCTGCAACCCAAGGCCAGCGGCCTGCTGGTGTTCACCCAGGACTGGAAGGTGCTGCGCAAGCTCACCGCCGACGCGGCCAAGATCGAGCAGGAATACGTGGTCGAAGTCGAAGGCGAGATGGTCGCCCACGGCCTCAATCGCCTGCAGCACGGCCTCACCCACAAGGGCAAGGAGCTGCCGCCGGTCAAGGCCAGCTGGCAGAACGAAAACCGCCTGCGCTTCGCCATGAAGAACCCGCAGCCGGGGATCATCGCCCAGTTCTGCGAAGCGGTCGGGCTGAAGGTGGTCGGCATCCGCCGTATCCGCATCGGCGGCGTATCGATCGGCAAGGTGCCGGCCGGCCAATGGCGCTACCTGTCCGGCAAAGAGAAGTTCTAAGGCCTCCGTTGCCGCCACACATTCCGGCATCGCGCCTGCGCGGTGCCCACAGCGAACGATCAGGATTGCAAACATGGTTCATAACGACGTACTGCGCAGCGTGCGCTACATGCTCGACATCAGCGACAAGAAAGTCGTCGAAATCATCAAACTCGGTGGTATGGACGTGACCCTCGCCGACGTGGTGACCTGGCTCGACAAGAAGGAAGAAGACGAAGAAGGTTTCGTGCGCTGCCCGGACGAAGTCATCGCGCACTTCCTCGACGGTCTGGTGATCTTCAAGCGCGGCAAGGACGAAAGCCGTCCGCCGCAGCCGATCGAAGTGCCGGTGACCAACAACATCATTCTGAAAAAACTGCGCGTGGCCTTCGAACTGAAAGAAGACGACATGCACGCGATCCTCAAGGCTGCCGATTTCCCGGTGTCCAAGCCTGAATTGAGCGCGCTGTTCCGCAAGGTCGGCCACACCAACTACCGCCCGTGCGGCGACCAGTTGCTGCGCAATTTCCTCAAGGGCCTGACGCTGCGCATTCGCGGCTGATCCTTGAACAAACGGCGACTTCGGTCGCCGTTTTCATGCATGGTCCTCCATTCCCTCGAAAAATAGTGGCTCCGCTTTTCGCGGCCGGCGACTAGGGTGTACTGAACCCTAGCCCTCAGGATTCGCCATGCACCCGTATTTTTCCCTGCAAGGCCGCACCGCCCTGGTGACCGGCGGCACCCGTGGTATCGGCAAAATGATCGCCAAGGCCTATGTCGAGGCCGGCGCCCGTGTCTACGTCTGCTCCCGTGACGCTGAAGCCTGTCATCAGACCGCTGAAGAACTCGGTACGTTGGGTATTTGTCATGGTGTGGCGGCGAATCTGGCGACTGAGGACGGCGTAAAGGAACTGGCGGCCCGGCTGGGCGAGCAGATCACCCATCTGGACATTCTGGTGAACAACGCCGGCACCACCTGGGGTGCGCCGCTGGAGAGCTACCCGGTCAAGGGCTGGGAGAAGGTCATGCAGCTCAACGTGACCTCGGTGTTCAGTTGCATCCAGCAGTTTCTGCCGCTGCTGCGCAAGGCCGGTTCGGCAGCCAATCCGGCGCGGATCATCAACATCGGCTCGGTGGCGGGGATTTCTTCGTTCGGCGAGCAGGCCTACGCCTATGGGCCAAGCAAAGCGGCCCTGCACCAATTGTCGCGAATTCTCGCCCGGGAACTGGTGAGCCAGCACATCAACGTCAACGTCATCGCGCCGGGGCGCTTTCCGAGCAAGATGACCCAGCACATCGGCAACGACCAGCAGGCACTGGCCGAAGACACCGCGCTGATCCCGATGAAACGCTGGGGCCGTGAGGAAGAGATGGCGGCGCTGGCGATCAGCCTGGCGAGTACCGCCGGGGCCTATATGACCGGGAATGTGATTCCGCTGGATGGCGGGTTCAGTCTTTAGGTCGGCGACCCAGGCGGACGGGTTATCATGCCCGTCCTGTTTTCTGCCTCGACCCAAGACCATGACTTACAGCGTCTCCCCCATCGGCTTTGTCCGCTCCTGCTTCAAGGAGAAGTTCGCCATCCCGCGCCAGCCGCAACTGGCCCCCGCCGCCCGTGGCGTGCTGGAACTGGTGGCGCCGTTCGATCAGGGCGATGCGGTGCAGGGGCTGGAGCAGGTCAGTCATGTATGGCTGCTGTTCCTATTCCATCAGGCGTTGGAGGAGAAGCCGCGACTGAAGGTCCGCCCTCCCCGTCTGGGCGGCAACAAGTCCATGGGCGTGTTCGCCACTCGCGCCACTCACCGGCCGAACGGCATCGGTCAGTCGGTGGTGAAGCTGGACAAGGTCGAGGCCAATCGCCTGTTCATCTCCGGCATCGACCTGCTGGACGGCACACCGATTCTCGATATCAAACCCTACGTGCCTTACGCCGACATCATCCCCGAGGCCTCCAACAGCATCGCCAGCGCCGCGCCGCAACTGATCGACGTGCAGTGGACGGAAGCAGCGCTGCAACAGGCCCACACCCACGCTCAGCGCCTTGCCGAGCCGCTGGTGGAGCTGATCGAGCAGTGCCTGGCCCAGGATCCGCGTCCGGCCTACCAGACGCCCGCACCGGAGCGCGAATACGGCGCACAGTTCTGGGATCTGGACGTACGCTGGCATTACCCGACACCGGAGCAGATCCGCGTCCTGGAAGTCATCCCCGCCGAAGCATGATCCCCGGAAACGAAAAAAGCCCGCGCTGCCTTCTCAGGCAACGCGGGCTTTTCTGTTGGCATCGTCGGGATTACTTCTCGACGAACGCTCGCTCGATCAGGTAGTCACCCGGCTCGCGCATACGGGCCGAGATCTTCAGGCCGAAGCTGTCGAGCACTTCGCTGGTCTCGTCGAGCATGCTCGGACTGCCGCAGATCATCGCGCGGTCGTCCTGCGGGTTGATCGGTGGCAGGCCGATGTCGCTGAACAGCTTGCCGCTGCGCATCAGATCGGTCAGACGGCCCTGATTCTCGAACGGCTCGCGGGTCACGGTCGGGTAGTAGATCAGCTTGTCACGCAGCGCCTCGCCGAAGAATTCGTTCTGCGGCAGGTGCTCGGTGATGAACTCGCGGTAGGCGACTTCGTTGACGTAACGAACACCGTGAACCAGGATCACTTTCTCGAAGCGCTCGTAGGTTTCCGGGTCCTGGATTACGCTCATGAACGGCGCCAGACCGGTGCCGGTGCTCAGCAGGTACAGGTGCTTGCCCGGGTTCAGGTCGTCCAGAACGAGGGTGCCGGTAGGCTTCTTCGAGATGATGATCTCGTCGCCTTCCTTCAGGTGCTGCAACTGGGAGGTCAGCGGACCATCAGGCACCTTGATGCTGAAGAACTCGAGATGCTCTTCCCAGTTCGGGCTGGCGATCGAGTAAGCGCGCATAAGCGGGCGGCCGTTTGGCTGTTGCAGGCCGATCATCACGAACTGACCGTTCTCGAAGCGCAGGCCCGGATCGCGGGTGCACTTGAAGCTGAACAGAGTGTCGTTCCAGTGATGAACACTGAGGACACGCTCGTGGTTCATGTTGCTCATGTACGTGGGACTCCTGGAGATTGATCTGCGCTTGCCCGGCTCGCGTTGAAGGATGCCGACGGTGCGCAATTGCATCGCATTCTAATAGCGCCGACAATATCTGTTAACTGGATTATTAAGATAAGGGTTATCGGTTATATCGATATGCGATTTACTCTTCGTCAACTGCAAGTCTTCGTCGCTGTCGCCCAGCAGGAGAGCGTGTCCCGTGCTGCGGGTCTGCTCAACCTGTCGCAATCGGCCGCCAGCACTTCCATCACCGAACTGGAGCGTCAATCCAGCTGCCAGCTGTTCGATCGCGCCGGCAAACGCCTGAGCCTCAACGCCCTCGGCAAACAATTGTTGCCGCAAGCGGTGGCGATGCTCGATCAGGCCAAGGAAATCGAAGACCTGCTCAACGGCAAATCCGGTTTCGGCTCGCTGTCGGTGGGCGCGACCCTGACCATCGGCAATTACCTGGCCACCCTGTTGATCGGCGGCTTCATGCAGCGTCACCCGGAAAGCCAGGTGAAGCTGCACGTGCAGAACACTGCCAATATCGTGCAACAAGTGGCGCATTACGAAATTGATCTGGGTCTAATCGAAGGCGATTGCAGCCACCCGGACATCGAAGTGCAGAGCTGGGTCGAGGATGAACTGGTGGTGTTCTGCGCCCCGCAGCACCCGCTGGCCAAACGCGGCAGCGCGACCATGGAAGAGTTGACCCACGAAGCGTGGATTCTGCGCGAACAAGGCTCCGGCACCCGCCTGACCTTCGATCAGGCCATGCGTCACCATCGCAGTGCGCTGAATATTCGTCTGGAGCTGGAACACACGGAAGCGATCAAGCGCGCCGTGGAATCAGGTCTGGGAATTGGTTGCATTTCGCGACTGGCACTACGCGATGCATTCCGACGCGGCAGTCTGGTACCGGTGGAGACGCCGGATCTGGATCTGGCGCGGCAGTTCTATTTCATCTGGCACAAACAGAAGTACCAGACCTCCGCCATGCGCGAGTTTCTCGATCTGTGCCGCGCCTTCACCGCCGGGGTCCAGCGCAGCGACGAGATCGTCCTGCCGACAATCGCTTAAAGCAGAATCACCGCCCACACCAGGGCAATCATGCTCAGTGCCACGAATTGCGCGGCGCTGCCCATGTCCTTGGCGTTCTTGGACAGCGGGTGCAGTTCCAGGGAAATGCGGTCGATGGCCGCCTCCACCGCAGAGTTCAGCAGCTCGACGATCAGCGCCAGCAGGCACACGGCAATCAGCAACGCCTGCTCGACACGGCTGACATTCAGGAAGAACGTCAGTGGAATCAGCACCACGTTAAGCAGCACCAGCTGACGGAACGCCGCTTCGCCGGTGAAGGCTGCGCGCAGGCCGTCCAGCGAGTAACCGGAAGCGTTGAGGATGCGTTTCAGGCCCGTCTGGCCCTTGAAAGGTGACATAAAGTAAACAACCGACCAAAAAGAAGTGGGGAAGCTAGTTCAACGAAAGTCAAAAAAGCGTGAAGACGCCAGCCTTTACTGGCTTGGAATTGACTCAAGTTGTTGCAAGAGTAAAGCCGCCTGGGTGCGAGTCCGCACGTTCAGCTTGCGAAAGATCGCCGTGACGTGGGCCTTGATGGTCGCTTCCGACACGCTCAACTCATAGGCAATCTGCTTGTTGAGCAGGCCTTCACAGACCATGGTCAACACCCGGAACTGCTGGGGCGTAAGGCTCGCCAGGCCATCGCTGGCGGCTTTGGCCTCGTCGGAGACGCTGACGGCTTCGAACGCCTGTGGCGGCCAGAACACGTCACCGTCCAGTACTTTGCGTACCGCTTCCTGAATCACGCTCAAGTCGCTCGACTTGGGAATGAAACCGCTGGCACCGAACTCCCGCGACTTGACCATCACCGAAGCTTCTTCCTGCGCCGAGACCATCACCACCGGAATCTGCGGGTACTGACCGCGCAGCATCACCAGCCCGGAAAACCCGAAAGCGCCCGGCATGTTCAGGTCCAGCAGCACCAGATCCCAGTCGGCCTTCTCGGTCAGGCGCGCCTCCAGCTCGGCGATGCTCGCCACCTCCACCATTCGTACATCCGGACCAAGGCCCATCGTCACCGCTTGATGCAGTGCGCTACGAAAAAGAGGGTGATCATCGGCAATCAGGATGTCGTATGTGGCCATTTTTCAAATGATCCTGTTTTTGATGGCAGACCCGACGCATTCGGGGCTCACCAAGGCAAATCAAGATGCCGGCGCTTGTGCAGCGGCATCCACAGGGGCACGTTCAACGCCAATCACGGACAAAAAACGGCGTTTCAAACCTTGGCCGCACCCCAATCGGCGCCAAGCATGCCCAGCGAAGCCGGGGTGGTCAAGCAACACGGCCACTGCTTTAGCAGTATGGGCCAGGATCAGGCCGGCACCGGCTGCGGGTTGGCTATAAAAGGCAGCAACTCTGCATGGGCCGGTGTCGACACATTCACCTCAAGCTGCTGCTTTGCGCCCAGGTAATGCTGGCTGAACACATCGAAATAGGCATCCAGCGCCGAAGCGGCATCCGTATCGCCCGCCAGTTCCAGGCACAGCGCCGCGACTTCGGCGGTGCACAGGTGCTCGCTGCGGGTCGAACGGCGCAGGCGATAACGCGACAGTTTGTCGGGCAACAGACTGAGGATCGGCAGGCGATCGAAGTACGGGCTCTTGCGGAAGATCTTGCGCGCCTCGGTCCAGGTCGCGTCCAGCAGAATGAACAGCGGACGCTTGCTGCTGTCGAGATCCACGGTGTTGGTCACTCGCGAAGGCTCGACGTACTCGCCGGGAAACACCAGATACGGCTGCCATTGCGGGTCGTTCAGCAGCGCCAGCAGTTGCTCGTCGGGTTCGGTCCGCGACCAGATGAAGGCGTGATTGTCCCGCACGATGTCGGCGATCAGCCAACCGGTGTTGCTTGGCTTGAACACTTCCTTGCCGGTCATGATCAGGCAGACACCGGAGCGGGTTTCCACGGTCGGGCGCCAGGCGCACAGGCAATGACTGATGATGACCCGGCAGTCGCGGCAGCGCTCAGAGCGAAAACCACGGGCCTGAATCGGCTTGATGCCCTCGTCCTCGCGCTGATCGCGCAGTCGGGCCACGGCGTTGGGGGCATGGTTCATTGCGGGCGACGCCGACTGACAGGAAAACTCGACACGAACAACTCTCGGCAAGGCAATAAAGGCTGGCAGTTTATCAGAGCAACGGGCACAAGCCTGTACCCTCCCGACCGGCTCCCCTATAATTCGCCGCCACTGAACGCACAGCCCCGGGGCTGGTCGAACCACCAGTCACTGAATCAGGAGAGTTTCATGCTGCGCCTTATCGTTCCTACCGCGGCCATTGCGCTGGCGTTGTCCTTCAGCGCACAGGCTGCGTCCCTGAAAGAGCAGAACCTGAACAAAGAGCTGCAAAACGTCGCCGCACAAAGCAGCGTCGGTACACCACGGGCGATCAACGAAGACATCCTCGATCAGGGTTACACCGTTGAAGGCACCACGCTGATCAACCACCTGAGCGTCCAGGCAAGCCATGCCGACAAGATGCGCGCCGATCCCAAAGCCGTGTATTTCCAGCTGGGTGCTTCGGTCTGCAACAACCCGTCGTACCGCAAGCTGATGGCCAAGGGCGCCGTGATGCGTTATGACTTCAGCGAAGTGAAGACCAACCGGGCGATCGGTTCGGCCAGCTATCAGGAATCGGACTGCCCGAAAGCAGGCCCGGCGAAGAAGAAGTAATCAACGAGAATTGGCGCGCCGCTGTTCATCCTCGGCGCGCAGTTCGGCCAGCAAGGCCTGCAGATAGCGCGAGCGGCGCTCTCCTCCCGAAAGACGTCGGCAGCACTCCTCTTCGAGACTGACATGGTTGGTCTCGGCCGATGCCTTCAACATTCGATACAGCTGCGTATCGATCTCCAGAATGACTCTGGTCATGTGTCCCGCCTCCTTGCCACCCGCAAATCCTTGAATCGCGTGCACCTTGCATACGCTCGCTGACGCAAAGTTGTCGTACGGCGCCTTTAACTTAGTAAATCAGAGCATTTTGCCCTCGGTGCGCCATCGGACGAGCGGTGAAAGCACTTCGCAAAACGACAATAAGCAGTTGCCAGGCAAGACTTTGTGGCGCAATGCTCAATGAGCGAGAAATGCTTTGAGGGTCTAGATTCAAAGTATTCCCGATCATTTTATCAACGGCAGGAAAGGAGCTGCCGGACGTTTGTTTTTCTTGCAGCGCGGCACTGACGCCGCACGTCAGGGCCGAAGGCTCTGTGCAGAAGGAGAAGTTGCATGCCTTACCAACCGAATGACCTGCTCAGCCGTCATTTTCAGGAAAGCGGCCACGATCTTACCGGCAAGGTCGAAGAACAACTCAACCTGGTTTCCCCCAACAGCCCGAACATTCCCATCTACCGCGACATGATCCTGACCGTGCTGCGCATGGCCCAGGAAGATCACAACCGCTGGAATGCCAAGATCACCCTGCAAGCCCTGCGAGAACTGGAGCAGGCGTTTCGCACGCTCGAACAGTTCAAGGGCCGGCGCAAGGTTACGGTGTTCGGCTCGGCGCGCACGCCCGTCGAGCATCCGCTGTACGCCATGGCCCGTGAACTGGGCGCAGCCCTGGCCCGCTCAGACATGATGGTCATCACCGGTGCCGGTGGTGGAATCATGGCCGCCGCCCATGAAGGAGCCGGCCGCGACAACAGCCTTGGATTCAACATCACCCTGCCCTTCGAACAGCATGCCAATCCCACCGTGGACGGCACCGGGAACCTGCTGCCGTTCCACTTTTTCTTTACGCGCAAACTGTTCTTCGTCAAGGAGGCAGACGCACTGGTGCTCTGCCCCGGCGGCTTCGGCACGCTGGACGAAGCGCTGGAAGTGCTGACCCTGATCCAGACCGGCAAGAGCCCGCTGGTGCCGGTTGTGCTGCTGGACACGCCCGGCGGCACATTCTGGCAAGGGGCACTGGACTTCATTCGTCAGCAACTGGAGGACAACCGTTACATCCTGCCAACCGACCTGAAGTTGATGCGTCTGGTCTACAGCGTTGAAGAGGCGGTGGAACAGATCAATCAGTTCTACGGCAACTTCCACTCCAGTCGCTGGCTCAAACGGCAGTTCGTGATTCGCATGAACCACAGGCTCAGCGACCGGGCCCTGGACCACATGCAGGAAGCCTTCGCCGATCTGTGCCTGAGCGACCGGTTCCATCAACACGCCTATAGCAGCGAGGAACACGACGAGGCGCAATTCAGCCATCTGGCGCGACTGTCTTTCGCCTTCAACGCCCGGGACCATGGGCGCTTGCGGGAACTGGTCGACTTCATCAACCTGCCGGAAAACTGGGCACAGTCCAGACCACAAACGGCGCAACCCTCCCGCGAACCGTCGAAGGTAATCTGAAGGCAAAAAAAAGCGGCCCGCTATCGAAATAGCGGGCCGCTTTTTTATTTTTTGATTGAAGCTGGAACCGATTTAATCGTCCATCCCTCTGCCGCTGAACAAGCGGTTGATCATCTCCATCGAGAACCCCCGATACGCCAGAAACCGGCCTTGTCTGGCTCGCTCCTTGGCGTCGGCGGGAAGCTGTCCGGAGAACTTCCGTTGCCACGTGTCTGTGAGTTGCTCCTGCCAGTTGATACCGCTCTCACGCAAGGCGAGTTCGATATCGGCACGCTGCAGGCCGCGCTGACTGAGTTCCTCACGAATCCGTAACGGGCCGTAACCTGAACGGGCGCGATAAGAAACAAAGCTTTCCAGATAACGGGCTTCGGAAAGCAGCCCTTCTTCCGTCAATCGGTCGAGAGCTGTTTCGATCATATCGGGTGGAGCGCCACGCTGACGCAGTTTACGCGTCAGCTCGACTCGACCGTGCTCGCGGCGTGCGAGCAGGTCCATTGCGGTTCGCCGCACCGCGACGAGGGTATCGAGTACGGCGGTTGTCATCGGTGCAATCAGATGTCAGCGTCAGCCAGGTCGTCTTCGGTCTCTGTGACCGCAGAGGCCTTGGAGTCAGCGATCACGGCTGGCGACAGCAGCTTGTCACGCAGTTGCTTCTCGAGCTTAGCCGCGACTTCCGGGTTGTCTGCCAGGAACTTGGCCGAGTTGGCCTTGCCCTGACCGATCTTGGTGCCTTCGTAGGCATACCAGGCGCCGGACTTCTCGACGAAACCGTGCAGCACGCCCAGGTCGATCATCTCGCCGTTCAGGTAGATACCCTTGCCGTAAAGGATCTGGAACTCGGCCTGACGGAACGGCGAAGCCACCTTGTTCTTCACTACCTTGACGCGGGTTTCGCTGCCGACCACTTCGTCGCCTTCCTTCACCGCGCCGGTACGGCGGATGTCGAGACGAACCGAAGCGTAGAACTTCAGCGCGTTACCACCGGTGGTGGTTTCCGGGCTGCCGAACATCACGCCGATCTTCATGCGGATCTGGTTGATGAAGATCACCAGGCAGTTGGCGTTCTTGATGTTACCGGTGATTTTACGCAGCGCCTGGGACATCAGACGGGCTTGCAGGCCCACGTGCATGTCACCCATTTCGCCTTCGATTTCAGCCTTCGGCACCAGTGCCGCCACGGAGTCGACGATGATCACGTCAACAGCGTTGGAGCGCACCAGCATGTCGGTGATTTCCAGGGCCTGTTCGCCGGTGTCCGGCTGGGAAACCAGCAGGTCGTCGACGTTGACGCCCAGCTTGCCGGCGTACTCAGGGTCGAGGGCGTGTTCGGCGTCGACGAATGCGCAGGTCGCGCCGGCCTTCTGGGCCTGGGCGATCACGGACAGCGTCAGTGTGGTTTTACCGGAAGATTCAGGACCGTAGATTTCAACAATACGGCCTTTTGGCAGACCGCCGATGCCGAGCGCGATGTCCAGACCCAGAGAGCCGGTGGAAATGGCCGGGATCGCCTGACGGTCCTGATCGCCCATACGCATTACGGCACCCTTGCCGAATTGACGTTCGATCTGACCCAGGGCCGCAGCCAAGGCTTTCTTCTTGTTGTCGTCCATTAAAGTCCTCACGTAATCAATAAGGCCTGACGGCCAACACCTGTATAAGTAGCCAGTATTATTCCACAGCGTTCACGGATCGCCTACCCCTGATTTTCGATTTCTCGTGCCGCTAGTCGCAGGAGCCCCTCTAGCGCGGCCTTCACCGTTTGTCGGCGGACTTCGTCGCGGTTGCCGGGGAAGTGCTGCACCTCGCTGGAAACCGCATCGCCCACACCCCAGGCCAGCCACACCGTGCCCACCGGTTTGTTCGGCGAGCCGCCGTCCGGCCCGGCGATACCGCTGACCGCCACGGCGAACCGCGCACGGCTGTGTTTCTGCGCACCGCGCACCATCGCCTCGGCCACCTCGCGACTGACTGCGCCGACCGTCCCGAACAGTTCGGCGGGTACGTTCAGTTGCTGGGTTTTCTGTCGGTTGGAGTAGGTCACATAACCGGCCTCGAACCAGGCGGAGCTCCCCGGAATCCGGGTAATCGCTTCAGCGATGCCGCCGCCGGTGCAGGACTCGGCCGTGGTGACGTGGGCATTGAGCAACTGCAGGCGTCGGCCAAGTTCGGCCGCCAGTTGGGTGAGGTCTTTCACGGCACTCTCCGGATCAGGTGGAATGCCTACCACCGTACACGAGCCGGTTGCGCTTTCAATACACAGACTCATTCAAAATGTGCAGGCGCCAGCGCTCTGATATAGGCCTGACACGCCTGCAGGGCAATCAGTCCGCGATCGCCTTCACCGGTGATGGCGACAATTCGTTGAGCATGCGCCGGGTCAAGTCGGGCGCGTACGGTTGCATGATCCACGCCGCCGGTGCCGGAGGCGGCTGGCACACCGCAGCCCTGGGCAGCGTCGCCTGCGTCGATGAGGACTGACAGGCGCAGATCAGCAGTGGCAAGGCGATCGCGCAGGCGATCCTGATCACGTTGGGCATCACTCAGTGCTCGATAGTGGGTTTGTTCACTGGCCGCGAGCCGTTGCTCCAGGACCAGGCGCTTGTCCTGCTCGGCCTGCTGCGCCAAGGCAGCAACCTGAGTCAGTTGGTTGAGGGTTTCGGCGTGCAACCGGGCCTGCTCGGCCAGTTGCCTGCCATAACGCCAGTCCTGAAATTGCCAAGCCAGCGCTGCCGCCCCCAGGGCCAGCAATACAACACCGGTTACACGCCAGGAGATGGACATAACACCGCCCTCGCCCGCGCCCAGAGATCCAGGCGATCCTGCAAGCCGCTCAACCCGCCGTTGATTCGACGGGTGATGGTGTTGAACTGATCGCGGTCCGCCAGTTCGTTCAGACCGTTCAGCTCCCAGAACCATGCGGCGGATTCCGCCGCCCACTGCGGTTGCTCGAGCAATTCAGGCAACGACAGCAGACGCTCATCGCCGAACAGCCCGAGACTGCACTGGCGATAGTTGGTGCGACCGGTGATCTGGATCAGCCCGCGACCGCGATACCTCTGCCCGTCACCATCGGCTTCCGGCGTGTTGCCCAGGCGCAGGGCCAGCGTGCCGGTGTCGTATTTGCTCAGGTATTGGTTGTTGCCCAGTTCGCGCACGTAGCGCAGTTGCCCGGACTCATGGCCGACCTGGGCGAGAAACGCAGCGACGCGCTTGGGCGTATCGATGCGATGACGCGCCATGGCGTCGTTGAGCGGTGAAACAAAAACGCCCGCTTGGGAGCGGGCGTTGGGCATGATGTTGCTGAGGTTGTTTTCAGTGATTTGCATAATGCTTGGTCCTCCCTGGATTGCGCTGATTGAATCACGGCTGGCGACCGAATCCGGTCAGCCATTTCTTTGCCAGGGTTTTCAGAGCGCCATCAGGGGCACTGTCTTCTTGCGACGAAAACACCCAGCCGAGGGTGCCGAAGTTCGCCGACCAGTCGATTTGTGGTGCAGGAGTGATCTCGGTGATATCGACCCAGAGCAGATCCGGGTGAAACATCTCGACCATGTTTCCGTCGGTCGAGAACAGTTCGACCACCGTGTCGTTGACGATGCGTGCGTAAGTTTTCATCAGGCGTACTCGTAGATGATCACGACACCAGGCGCGCCTGAACCTCCAGGCCTGCCCGGTTGGGTGAGGGCATTGGCAATGCCGCCTGCGCCGGATCCGTAGCCGGTTCCCGGGGCTGCCAGACTCAGTGCCACACTGCTACCAAAACCACCTCCGCCCAAAGGAGAGTTCCCACCATGCCCGGCCAGAATCGAGCCGGTGACGTTGATTCCCGGACTGCCGGCCGCACCCGCACTGTTAACGATGCTGCCGCCGGTAGCGCTCGTACTCGGAAAGCCACCGACGAACAAGCCAAAATCAGTGATATTGATGACTCCGACATAGGGAGATCCGCCGCCGCCCGGTGCAGACACCAAGGAACCGAAGGAACTGGTCCCACCCGGGCCGGCGCTTGCTGCCACAGCCCCTGCGGCGCCTTTTGCCCCCACGGTTATGACCTGGCTGGCGCCTGTTGCGACGGAAGAAATCCACGCTTCGGCATAACTACCGGAAGCCCCGCCCCCGGAAAGTGAAACCTGACTGCCGTTGGTTGCGCCGATACCCGAGCTGCCACCGCCACCGCCCTGCACTTTGACCAACACATTCTTCATGCCTGGCGTCGGTACATAGACACCCGACGCAGTGAACGTCTTGATACCCAACAAGCGACCGCTGTTGGCGTTGCCACCACTCGCATAAACCAGCAGCCAACTGTCCAGCGCAGCGCTGTAAACCACAGAGCAGACACTGCCACCGACAATCTCCGCAGGTCGCAACGCACTCAACGCCAGACTCAATAGCGGTTTGGGCAGAAGACCATTCGGCGCAAAAGTGCTCGCTCCGGTATTGGCATTGCCTGCCGTGAAGCGCAGCGTCAGCCCGTCCTTCAGCGTGCTGATGGCCGGCACATAATTGGCCATGTAGAGATTGGCAGCGCCGATATCCGCTGCGTGTTTATCTTCAGCGCTCTGGCTGATTTTCCTGATTGCCAGCAACAACTGCGTCGCATCGTTTTCGCTTGGTTCGAGTCCGGCAGACTTGACGACATTCAGCAGCTCATCGGTGATGCCATTGCCCCAGGTTGCCGGGATCAGCGATCCCGGCAACCCGCCGACGACGTCTTCATTGACGAACTTGCCGTTCACCAGCCCGATGCCGGGAACGCTTTTCGGATAATCCATGTTGGTATCTCCTCAACTTCCGTGGTTCAGCAGGCCTTCCAGCCAATCCGGCTCAACCGGTCGCGAACGCGCATCCGGAAACTCCGGATCATTTGGCCAGTCGCGCAACGCCTGCCGATAGGCGAGCAGTTGCTTGAACTCTTCGCCGCGCAAGGTTGTGCCCTCGCCGACTTCCAGTTCTTCTGCATCGCGAAGAACCAGCCATTGAGTCCGATCTAATACCTTGTCTCGCCAGGCCCGCTCTGTAGCATCAAGAGTTTGTTCAGCCAGTAGCACCCGTTCCGGGCGTCCGTTGGCAGTCAGGCCAAGAACGGTTCCTTTTGGAGCGTTCGAGACCAGCGCGCAATACTCACCCTCGCTCAATTCAAAGGCATCAGCGGGGATATTGGCGCCGTGCAGATCGGAGTGATAAAAGCCGGAAGTAGCCGGAGAAAAGTAATACATAGTCAGTTTCCTATTCCGATGACACGAGCAGCAATGGAGCCTGACGGCCATTCAGGACAACGAACATTGATGCCTGCCTGCCGACTCACGGTCGCGTTATTGTTCCAGGTCAGCTGCGTTCCGGGTGACGTGCCTTCATGGGTCGCGACGGCAAGAAACAGTGCATTGGGAAAGACCAACGGCCATAGATTCAGGTCGCCGTAGCCATTGTTGCCCGCCTGGCTCGCGCCTCCGGTGATCCACTGGATAATCACCCCCCCCATCCACGAGGGGAAAACGACATAACCGGATGCCCCCAGCCTCACCATGAACCCAAGCCTGAGTTTTTTAGGGGTCACGATAGACGTATCACTGACACCGGCGTTGACCTCTGCCTGAGAAGCAACTTTTGCAATTCCCATCAGCGACTCTGTCGCCTGTTGCATTTTTTTCGCTATGGATTGAAACACTCGTAACGGCGTCATCAACCGCGTGTTGCTGACGCCCGCCTCTGCGTCTTCCTGGCTGGCCAGACTGTCGCTTTGTTTCTTCGAGATCAGCGTATCGATTGCCGCTTTGAGCTGAGTGTTATCACTTTCATCGGCAGGCGACCCTGCGCTTTTGATGACTTCAAGAATCTCTTGCGTAACGCCATTTCCCCAGCTTGCCGGAATCAACGAACCCGGGGTTCCGGTAAGAGGGTTTTCATCAACAAACCTGCCATTCACCAAACCTGCGCTAGGAATGTTTTTTGGGTAATCCATCACTCTTCTCCCTATTCGAGAACATCAAAACAAGACCTCAGCCATGAACGGTGGCCATCCACTCCGGAGCTGCCGGGCGCAAAACTACTGCCGGAAAATGGATTGAGTCAGGCCAGTCGCGCAGCGCCTGGCGGTACTCGAGCAATTCCAGATAATGCTGGGCCTTGAGCGTGGTGCCGCGTCCCAGTTCCTGCTCGTCGCGATGGCGGGTGACCAACCATTCCGTGGCCGCCAGCGCCGACTGGCGCCAGGCGCGCTCAGCCGTCAAAGACTCGTTGTCCTCGACCGTTGCAGCCTGAGCGACTTCAGGACCTGGCGGTTCGCGCAGAGGCTCGACAGCGGGCGTCAACTCAGACATCTGCGCGCCGATTTCAACATCAACACCTTCGGGCACCTGCACCATCGCCGCAACGAACGCCGGCGCAAACAGTTGCTCGATCGCGTAGTCACCGGTGTCGATCACTTCGACGGCGACACCGTTTTCAATGCGTGCATAACGAGCCATTACTCGTACTCCCAGATTTCACAGAAGGCGTTGCCGCCAGCGCCACTCACGACTGATGCGGATGCATTGTTCGAGCACGAACCACTTCCTCCCGAGCCACGAACACCGGCAATACCAATGCTGTTCACACCTATCAGCGGCGCACCGCCATCGAACGGGCTGGGGCCTCCGCCCCCGCAGACCATTCCCCAGTTGCCGTTGTACATCGCAAAGGTGCCGGTGATGCCCCGAGCACTGCAGAGGTTGCCGCCCGTAACGACTTGCCCTCCCAAACCGCCTTGCACAAAGCCGGACGCCGTTGGGGACGTCAGGACGGTAAGCGTCTGCCCGCCCATGCCTCCCGAAACACTCAGGTAGGAACCGAAAGAAGCGCCGCCACCGGCCTGGCCAACCGCGTTACGTGGGGCACCGCCGGTGCCCAGAGTGACCGGAACACCGGTCAGCATTTCCGGCGTGACGTCATACAGGCTTTCCCCATAAGCGCCCGCCCCGCCGCCACCGCCGATGCCTAGATAAGTCGCCGGGATGGGTGCACATCCGCCCCCCGAACCACCCGCCCCCACCAGCCGCACGCGAATCCGTCTGGCTCTCGGATTCGGCTTGTAAACCGTGATCCCGACAGTTTCGATCTGCCTGACCGCCAACAGTCGCCCGACCGCATCGGTGATGCCGTAACCGGCCAGAGTGGTCGGGGTGTTCTTCAGTTTGGTGAAGTCGACCAGCGCACCGATGGCCGTGGCCAACTGATTGGTTTTGCTCTCGTCAGGCGTCAGCCCGGCCGCCTTGATGGCGTTGAGAATTTCTTGCGTGACACTGTTGCCCCAGGCGGCGGGGATCAACGACCCGGGAGTGCCGGCAACAGGGTTTTCATCGATAAAACCACCGTCGACCAGGCCGACGCCGGGGATGCTTTTTGGATAGTCCACGTCTGCACTTCCGATGATCTACAGGCAGCCGGATGCCGGCAGCAATCGTCCGCCTGTGAGATTGATAAGGGGATAGGTTCAGTCAGGCAGCAGGCGAAACAATCGCTTTGGCCGGCGCTACAGGCCAGTCGATCGTCAACGGATAATCCGTTTGCAACTCAATCTGCGCCAGCTTGACGGTGTAGCGTTTCCACGCCTGCAGAGCGGTCAACTGTTCGTTGGAAGCCTCGCCCAACTCATAGGCGTATTGCAGCGGTGCGACACGAATGACCACTTCACGCAGGCGATTGTCACGCTCGACGTCAGCCTCGGCGACTTTACCCCCGCGCTCCGCCGCGACATCCAGGACCCAGTCATCGGTGCCCCAGATGTAAAATTCGCTCGGGCGCGGTTTGAGCGTCAGGTACTCGGGCAACGGGCCCAGTTCGTTCCAGTAGAAAAAGTTGCCGTTGTCTTTGCGATAGACCGGTCGGTTGCGCAAATCGATCAGTTGCAACGCCGCTCCGTCACGCCACACCCAGACATGACCCGACTCGGCCGGTGGGAGCACCTCGGGCAATTCGATAGCGTTGCCCGGAAGAACAACACCCATGCCCGGGATGACCGGCAACTCGACCGGGCCGTTCAATTCCTGCGTTCTTTCATTCACATAGTAATAAGCCATATGCACCTCAAATAAGTTTCAATCGACCGGGGTACGCGATGTTTCTGGGACGGGTCATCCCCCAATAGCCACTCACCAGATTTTCCGCCGTCGTAGCACCGGTCCAATAAACCAGACCCGCGAACGTTGTCGGATCGGTTCCGACCATCGAAAGGTCGCCGATCCCGTGAACGGCCGGCGCGTATCCGTTATCACCGGTTATGTTGGTGCCGTTTTGCCAGGAGCCGGCCACTCGCCCGGTATCGATGTTGCGTTGCTCATCAAGCACCCGGATAAATTCGCCACGAACCTCCGGCCCGCGGAATGTCTTGATGCCGTCACCACTGCTCCAGCCGCCGGCACGACTGGCTTCGGCACGCAGCATTCCGGATTGAACAGCGTGATCCCACAACCACGGCCATTCGGCGCGCAGGAATTCCCGACCGTTCAAGGCGCCATAACCGCCGGGGTTCAAGGTGGTCGAGCTTTCGAACACAATCCGCCCCAAAGGCGTCGCATCGAAGCGCCCAACCGGCCACCAGTTACCCGAACCGTCACTGCGCAGATGCCACCAGTCACCCGCCCCCACCAGCACCAGAAACGGATAACCGCTGGCGGACAAATGCGTGTGAAACCTGATTCGGTCGTTTCCGGCGGCCTGTACCACCAATCGGTTGGCACTGTTGTCGGTACGACGGACGATCACATCCCGTACTCCCGCCAGCGCACTCACTGCCGGCAAGGTAATGTTGGTATCAGCCGCATTGGCGCTGATCAGCACGAGCCCAAGCTCATCGGCGATCAACGCCTTCGAGGCAGACACCTCCATCACCCGCGAGGTCATCGGACTGGCCAGGCTCAGAAGCTTCTTGAAAGCCGAGAGCAACTGATCGTTGATGCCTTCGGCAGGCGTCATGCCAGCCGCTTTGATAACGCCCAGCAACTCTTCGGTGACACTGTTGCCCCACACCGCCGGAATCAACGACCCCGGCGTTCCCGCCACCGGGTTTTCATCGACGAAGCGGCCGTCGACCAGGCCGACGCTGGGGACGCTTTTTGGATAATCCATGGGATGTTCATTCCTCTGTCATGACAAATGAAACGTCACGGCGCGAAGGCTTCGCGGCAGCGCAACGCCTCTGTTCCTGAAAATAAAAAGCCCACAACGAAGTGGGCTTGAGTGAGGCGGATGCGATTACAGGTTGGAATTGGCCGTCAGTTCGCGAATGGCCACCAGCACTTCGTCCGTGGCGGCACGCGCCTGATCCATCTGGCTTTTGCTGGCGTACCCACGGATCTGGGTCTTGGCCTTCAGGCGCAAGGTACGCAGGGTCAGCAGGCTGTCGCTGACCTGAGTGGCTTTGTCGAGGATCTGCTCGGCCGCCTGTTTCGCCGACCGGCCTTTGGCGACCCAGGCGGCAACGGACAGCGGTACTTCCTTCTTCGGATAACCGGCGTCCTGAAAGGACTGAGCGTCAATGGCTGCCTGGGCATACTCCAACGCCTTGAGCGGATCACCGGCCAATACACTGCGCGCACTGTCGGCGGCAGCATCAACCCGGGCGCAGAGGCGTTCGGTTTCCTGCTGATCCAGCAGCGCGACTTTCTCCGGGTTGAGTACCCATTGCTCGCCATCCCAATCATGGGCGGCGGACGGCTGTGCGGGACGCAACTCACCATCGATCTGATGCAGTTCCTGAATGACGATCATCGAATGAGCTCCCATGACAACTGCACGTTCACAGCTTCGCTAAAGTTGATCGGAATACCGGCGTTGTAATCGGTCACCGGATGGCTCTTGATGCCCATGCTCAGCAACAGCTCATCGCTGTCGGCGCTGGCTTGTGCCAGGTTGTGTTCGGCCTGATAGGACTGCCAGAGCGAGCGCACATTGGCGTGATCGAAACTGGCGGTCAGTGTCGAGACCGTAACGTCATTGACGATGTTGCTAGTGAAGATGACGCACGGTTGCGCAGTGGCAGGATTCCAGCCCCCTGCATTATTGAAAACGCCTGTTGATACGGGCGAAAGGTAGCTGTAGTTGCCGCCCGCCCATCCAGTCGAAGGAAACGCAACCGTCGTAATGGCGGTGGACGAAGGCGTCGGGTTACCCACCACCAGCCGTGCAGCGCGGGCATGAGGATCCAGCGGCAGAAACACTGCCCCCGTGCCGTTGAGCGTCTGCGTCCAGGTCAGACGTGCCCGGTTGTAGATCGCGCGCACTGTCGGCACAGAACCCGGTGCACCGGTAACCACCCAGGCCAGGCACATGTCCAGCACCGAACTCTGGAAACCACCCCCAGCAGCACCATTGACCGTGCCCTTCAGAGAGTCGGGCGTCACGTCGTAAATCGTCCCGCGCTGCATGTAGAACGTCAGTGCACCACTCACCACCTGAGCCCGCAGAAAGTACCCCGAACTCGGCAACAGATCGGCGCTACTCCAGGCCTGAGTGGTGAACGTCCGCGAACGCCCCAACTGCCCTGCCAGCACTTCCTGGCCAATGCTGACGTAGATACCCGCCGGCACCGACACCCGCCCGCCACTGGTCGAGGCTGCGGCCGGTGTAATCGGCATCCGGGCATCTGCCGTGGCCACGGTCGGCAATAGCAATGCTGCCAGCGGCAATGCCAGATCCTGATTCCAGCCCTTGGCCGTTACCGTCTGAATCGCCTGCAACAACTGATCATATTTCTTCTCGTCCGGGGTCAGATCCCCGGCCTTGATCACGTTGAGAATTTCCTGCGTGACACCGTTACCCCAGTCCGCCGGAATCAACGATCCCGGCGTCCCGGTCATCGGGTTTTCATCGATAAATCTCCCATTCACCAGACCGGCACTGGGCACACTCTTCGGATAATCCATTGCGTTATTCCCTAGTCATAGTTGATGTGCACCCTGGTATGCGCCGGCGCCGCTCTATGGATCAGGCATTCAAGCGCCGAGCCCGGATTGACGCCGAAACGCTCGCCCCAGTAACTCGCGCCGAAACGCCGGCCGAGCAGCAGACGGCCACCGGTGTTGAGCGTCCACATGAACTGCGCCTCCCAGGTGCCCCAATGCGCGGCACCGAAGCGCGAACGGCCCATGCGCGGGGCTTCGAGTTCGGTGATGGTGGCGTTGGGGTAACCCTGGCTTTTGGCGATTTCCAGGTAGTAACCGACGGCCTGGCTGCCGACCGCGAGCAAGCGGCGGCGCACGGCGAGGCGACGGTCGTCGAACAGCGGTGTGGCGCCGAGGCACGGGTCGGGCAGGTTCATCACCTGTTCCCAGTCCGGCACCAGTTCGCTGACGCCGGCCGGGTCCATTTCGTTGAGCAGGTCGGCGGCGCGGGCATCGAGACGCGCCAGTTCGACGGCAACGCCTTGCAGCACTTCATCGAGTTCCGGCACCCGCTCCGGGTCCCACGCCGGGCCGCTGGGCAGCAGTGCGCGAAGCTGCGCCTGATATTGCGCAGCGGTTCTTATGCCCCCCATACGCAACCTCCGAAGGTGAGCAGTTCGCTTTGACCGGCAGGCACGTCAGCGGCCGGTGCGGTCAAGGTGTGATCGTACTCACCGCCGGCGCTGCTGATGGCTTCGCGGATATGGCTGATCAGCAACGGCACGCCGAGATCGGCTTCACGGTTGTGCAGGTCGCGCAGCTGCGCTTCGACGGCGGCGCGCACGGCGGTGGTGTCCGGGTTGACGCTCTTGAAGCGGTACACCACCGGCACTTGAATCGGTCGCTGCACATGCACTTCCGCCGTCACCGGTCGCAGCGGTTCGATGTAGTCCTGGACTTCCGCCAGTTGCTCGTCGTTGGGCACCGGTTGCGGATCTTCATCACGCATGATGAACACCGTCACTGTGCCCGGGCCGAGCAGGCCGCCTCGGCACCAGGCGCGAGTTACGCCCGGCACTTCCAGCGCCCAGGTTTCATAGTCGCTGGCCGAACCGCCGTGAGGGATAACGCGATAGGAACGGATCACCCGTGAACGCAGCGACTCCAGACTCTCCCGCGCCACGCCGCCGCTGAGGCCTGGCGCCAGCACGATAAAACTGTTGCCGACCACGCCGGCAATCGGCTGCACCGGAGTCAGCGCCAGTCCGGCGTCGGCGTTGCCGAGGCTGCCGGCCTCCAGCGCCGCGATGGTGGTGGTGTTGCTGTCATTGACGGTGGTGCGCGCGGTAGTGACTTTGTAAGTACGGCCATCGCTCGATTGCAGCAGCGTATCAACGTCCAGTACCGCGCCCGCGGTCGCGGTAAAACTGACGCTGCCGGTGGCGACTTGCGCCGGTTTGCGCGGCTGGTTAAGGCGCAGCGCGGCGATGCGTTCCAGGGTCGATTCGTCGGCGGTGTCGGGCAGGATCTGCTCGGCAATCCAGTCAAGGTAGCCATACAGACCGTAAGCGGCACCACCGACGGTGCGGGCCAGGACTTGCGCATCGGACTGGCGCAGCGAATCGCCGGCCAGGTCGCTTTGGGTGCGCTTGATCAGCACCGGCAGCGAAGGGGTTTCAAACGGCATAGATCACCTGCCAACTGTTATTGGGGTTGATGTCCAGGCGTTCGCCGTCGGCCAGGGTCAGGACCGTACGCAGGTTCAGGCGCTGGGCGTCGAGGCGTTCGCTGATGATGTCGATGGCGCTGCAATGGCCGTCGTCGATCAGCCATTGCAGGGCTTCGCGGGCATAGAACTCGGCGTCCATCTGGGTCTGCCGGGTCAGCTTGACCCTGCGCAGCAGCCACAGCCGCGAGCCGATGCGATCGTCGGCCACGGTCGGAAAGGTGTCGCCCCACCAGCCGTAACGCTCCTCGTCGTCGAGGGCATCGTCGTCGGCAGCGCGGCGCCAGGTGAACAGGCTGATGAGTACCGCACGGGTGAGCGCAGCGTGGAGGTTTTGACTGAAGAGCATCACTGACCTCCCGCCGGCACGCCGGTCTGGCCGCTGCCGCCCTGCACGCCGCCGTGCACGTGCTTGATCTGACTGATGCCAGCGGCCAACTGATCGCCTTTGGAAACGATCTTGCCGGTCTGGTTGATCACCGGCGTGTCGAAGTTCACGGCAGTGCTGGCGCGGATATTCAAAGTGGAGGTTTCGATGTCGATGATCCGCCCGCGTTTGAAGTGGATCTTGTCGCCTTCGTCGGTGTAGATCGCCACTTCGCCGGCCGCCAGCGATTGCAGGCGATAACGGCGGTCGGCAACTACCAGGGCGATGGCATGGGAACGGTCGCCGCCGAGAAACGTGACGACACCCTCGGCGCCGGCCAGCGGATGGCTGGTGAAGCCATAAGGTTCGAAGTGCTCCATGTCGTCGTTCACTTCACCGGCGGTCAGGCGCATTTGCAGCGATTGCAGCTTGGAGGCCGAACTGGCGAGCACGACAGTGCCGCGCGCCAGCAGGCGTGTCAGTAGGCTCATAGGGTTTTCCTTGGAGGGCGGTGTCGGGCTCAGGTCTTTTTCGGGGGAGTCGGGTTCGCGTCGAAGGTATGCGGCGGCGCCACTTGCAGAGTGGTCACCGAACCTTGCGCCGACAACGAATACGTCACCTTGGAAATCAGCATGTCTTCATCGAAGCCAAGCACCGGATCCTTGACCCGCACCAACGTGTTGTGACGCCAAAGGTCACCGTTGGACTGACGCCAGCCCTGTACCTGATACGTGGTGGTCAGTGCCCGGCCCATGCGCGTCGCGCTTTCCCATTGCGCCCGTTGCTGGGCCAGTTCGAACGTCAGTTGCGAGCCTTCGTTGATGATCGTGGTGCGCCGACGCTTGAAGCTCAGGTCGGCCGCCGTCGATTCCACTTCGCTGACCGCCGCCCCGCTCTTCTTGTCGTTGCCCTTCTGCTGGCCGATCACCCGGTATTCGGAAAATACCTGGCTGAAATCCATCGGCGCGTTGGCCGAGAGAATGTTCTTGCCCAGCTCCAGTGCATCGCTGGCGCGGCCGCCGCTGCCGGGTTTGGCGAGTACTAGCCGGCCTTCGGCGTCATCGGTGGAAAACACCCGGTACAGCGAGAGCAGACGGTCGATCGACTGAAACGCCGTTTCACCCGGCACGATCGTGTGTTTGCTCAGGCGCGCGGTCTCGGGGATTTCGTTGACCACCATCAACGCGTACTCCATGGCCAGGGCCTGGACGATGCTCAGCAGCGACTGATCCTGCCATTGGCCGGGGTTGTTTCGCGCCGCGCAATCCACCAGATCCTGGGTCTTGGAGCTGCCTTCGATGCTCAGGCTGATCTGCCGCCCGTCATAACTGATCGGGGCCTTGAACACATAACCGGTGAGCACCAGATCCTGGCCGATCCGCACTTCGCACGGGTCACCGGCCTTGATCCGCTGATCCACGGTCTGCCCCGGCCATTGCCAGGTGATATCGAGTTTGAAAGTGCGGAACTGGCGCTCCAGGTCCGCGGTGATCTGCACGCTTTTCCAGCCGCCGTATTCCATGTCGCCGACGGTCAGCGTGACGCGGTTGTCAGTTTCGTTCATGGCTCACTCCCCGGAGACTTTCACTTCGTTGGGTGAATACCCTGGATGAGACAGGCCGTTGCGCTGAATGACCTCGGTCACACGGGTGGCATCGCCAAACTGCTTGTAAGCCACGACCACTGCCGGAAAGGTTTCCTGGAAGGTTTTGCTGACCAGCCGCACACCGGACGAAGCCACAGCCTTGAGGTGCGCGATCAGCGCTTCCTTCACATCGGCAATAGCCTGGTAGTGCGCGGGATCGGCTTTGTCCTGGGCCTTTTGCAGCGCGTCGATCAGCTCTTTTTGCAACGCTTGCAGATCGTCGGTGACCGGCACTTCCTGACGGCTGACCGGCTGTTTCGATTGCTGGTCCAGCGAAGGTGTCGACGACAGTTTCACCGGCGTCGAGGCCACCGGCATCGAGGCTACCCATTGCGCCGCTTTGACGATAAGGGTGTCCTGCACCAGATTGGCCAGGGCCTGCGCCGCAGCCGTGGTGTCCTTGCCGGTGGTGATTTTCGGGGCGTCGGCCTTGCGGATGGCTTCGATCTGTTGGGACACGTCGGCAATCACGCCACGGTAGCCCTCCTTCGCGAATTCCTTCAGCTCTTTGATATCGCCGAGCAAGCCCTTGAACTCCGCCGCCACTTCCTTGGGCAGTTCCTTGACGGCCCTGACCAGTTCGGTGATCTGCTTGTACTGCGCGATCAGCGGTTTGAGCTGCTCCTTGATCACGTCATACACGCCGGTGAGGCTGTTGCGCAGATTGGCGATGCCGATCCGCGCCGCCTTGATCAGGGTCATCGCCTGTTCGAAACGCGCCACCGCCGACCCGAGCAAACCGTCGGCCTTGATCAAAAGGACTTTTTGCGTGCTGACCGTCGCCGTCGGAAACGGCAGTGGCCGGTCCGGGTAGAACTTCAGGGTGAAGGTCACCATCCCGCCGTCCTGGCGGGTGTGGGTCATGTCGCACTCGCCGACCTTGACCTGCAAGCGTCCCAGCCACGGATGCACCAGCTCGCCGCTACCCTGCTCCAGGACCTGGAGCAGCTTGTCGCGCTGCTCCAGGCAATCGGCACCGATGATGAACGCCGTCAGATCGTGGGTCTTGGCCTGCTGGCCGAGGTCCTCGAAAAACGGCAGGTCCCGTTGCGGGTATTCGTGCAACTGTCCCTTGCGACCGACCGGGGTTTTCGCCTGGTCGATCCAGAAGCCGACACCGCGAAAGGATGCCGGCAACAAACGGTCACGCCAGTTCATTGGAACCTCCTGCCGATAGCGAGCGATAGCCGATGCGCGAACTGAGCGCCAGCCCCGGTTGATTGGTTTGCGGTTGATCGGTGCGCAGCCCCGCCGGCGCGTTTTCGAAACGCACCGTCAGGCCGCCCTCGAGTTGCGTGCGGTTGTTGGCGGCGCTTTGCTGGATCAGTGCGCCAGAGGATTGCGGCAACGAGCCGCCCTGCAACGCACTACCACCCTCGGCTTTCGGGCTGGTACCGAAGAAGGCCGGCGCCAGTTCGCCCTTGCCTTCGGCATTGGTCTGGCGTTGCGCTTCGGTCAAGGTTTCGACCTTGCCGGTGACCCTGGCGATCAGCCCGGCGAAACCGCCGTCGAACAATTCCTTGATCGGGGCGATGACGGTTTGCAGCTTTTGCCACAGCTCGCCGAACCATTCGGTGATCGGTCCCCAGTTCTTGATGATCTGCCCCAACGGTGTCCATTCGAACATGTTGTGCAGGAACTCCAGCACCGGTGCGGCCAGCGCCTGCACCACGCCCCACAGCGCCGAAAACACTTCGCTGATCGGCTGCCAGTACTGCGCGATCTGCTCCAGCGGCGACCATTCGAACAGGCTCTGGAAGAAGCTTTTGATCGTTTGTGCCGACGTTTGCAGCGCGGCCCAGACCGGTTCGAAAAAGGTCACGACGCTGCCCCAGTTGTTGACGAGCATCCCCAACGGGGAATAGTCGAACAGCGTGCCGAAAAAATCCTTGATGGCTTGCGCCGCCGGTTGCAGCGCGACCCAGATCGAGGCGAAGAAACCGGTGATCGCACCCCAGTTGTTGATGATCATGCCCAGCGGCGTCCAGTCGAACAGCCCCTTGAGGAACGACATCACCGGCACACTCAAGGCCTTGAGCAATTCCCAGATCGCCGAAAACAGACCGGTCAACGGCCCCCAGTTTTCCAGGATCAGGCCCGCGGGCGACCACGAGAAAACCGACTTGAAGAAGTCGATCACCGGCGCCGTGACCGCTTTGACCTTGTCCCAGATACCCGAGAAGAAACCCGTGACCGGTTCCCACAGCGCTGCCAGCGTTTCCAGCGGTCGCCAGTCGAGTACCGAGCGCAACGTCGCCATTGCACTGGCCCCGGCATTTTTCACGCCCTCCCACATTCCGGTGAAGAACGCGGATATCGGTGTCCAGTTGGCCACGATCAGTCCGGCCGCCACGGCAATGCCCATGGCGATCAGCATGATCGGGTTGGTCTTGAGCACCATGCTCATGACGTCCATCACCTGGGTCATACCGGTGACGGCGGTTTGCATGGCGGAGAACGCAATCGCCCCCGCCGCCAGCCCTTCGACCAGTTTCGGGTTATCGGCCAGCAGGCTGCCGACCTGGGTCAGCATCGGCTCCAGCCCCACCACCAAGGCGCCCACCGCCGGCACCAGTGCGGCGTCTACCGCAGCGGAGACCTTTTCCATCGACGCGCTGAACACGTTCATGTTCTGCGCGGCGGCTTTCGGTGTTTCCGGCAGATCGACGGTTTTTGCCGTCTCGCTGACTTCGCTCAGTTTGCCCTGAAACGCCGCAGCCGATTTGATGCCGTCCACGAACGGTGTAATCACGCTGCCGCCCTTGAACAGACCGCTGATGTCCAGTTTGCCGAGGCCGGTCTGTTCGAGGTTTTTCTTGAAGCTCTCGACCTTTACTCGCAGGGCACCGAGCTTGGGCGACAGTTCATCGATGCCCGTCAGCAGCACCGAGGTTTTCTCTTTCTTTTCTTCGTCTGCCATCACTGCACCTGCTGCATCGCATTGATCCGTTGCGCGTGCTCCAGCGATTCGCGAAGCACATCCAGTGGCCTGGCCATCATCTGTTCGGGGTCAACCTTCCAGAACCAGGCCAGGTCATAGGCGACCGAAATCAGGTCGGTGATGGCTCCGACGCCGCACTCATGAAAAAACTCGCAACGGCCCAGCTCAGCGCGTTGAGGTCAGCCAGGTCCAGCTGGTTGACCGACGACGGCGGAATGCCGGCGCACACGGCGATGTATTTGGCCGCCACGTCCATGTCGAGGCTGACCTCTTCGCTCTTGTCGATCTTGTACGGCAGCGCCTTGATCGCTCGCACCTCCTGCACCGTCGGACGGCGCAGGACGAGTTCGGTCAGGGGCTCGCCGTGAGCTTCGATCGCAACTTGAAGCTTCACGGCGCCGCTCATTGCCAGGTCCCCTTGATGCCTTCGAATTTCAGTTCGATGGTGGCGTCATCGCCCTTGGAGACTGGCTCTTCAACCAGGTAGGCACCGGCCAGCACGTAGACTTTGCCGTTGCTGAATTCGCAGGTGACGGTGATGTCGGTGCCTTCGATCAGCTTCTTCAGCGGGAAGTCGGCGGTGTGCAGCGCGGTCACCTTGAACGATGGCGCGATGTCGGTTTCCTTGTAGAAACCCGGCACGACGGTTTCGCGTTTGACGGCCATCAGCGGGGCTTCGCAGCCGCCGTTGATGGTCAGTTGTGCACCGTCGACCTTGACGTAGCAGGTGCCTGCAATCAGTTGACCCATGGTGTTACTCCCTTCAAATAAAAAGCCCACGCGAGGTGGGCTGGATTCACAGATTCAAACGGGCCGATCAGGCGACGTCGTCGTACTGCAGACGGAACTGGTTGAGCAGTGCGAACACGCGCAGACCGTTGATGTAATCCGGCGGGAACAGCACGTTCACGCGGCTCGGGTCCTGCACGTCGCGCTCGACGATCAGGTGCTCGGCGAACAGCTCGGCGTTTTCCACGTGGCCTTCCAGTTCGAGCTTGGCGTACTGGGCGATCAGCTCGCCGCGAATGGTCGCCGGAGTGACGATCGGCTGGCCGGCGCCGAAACGGGTGCCGTCGGAAGCCAGTTTGTGGCGACCGTACTTGCTGGTGATCACGCTTTGCAGACGACGCACGATGAACGCCGACTGGTGCATGGTTTCGCTGTCCAGGTACGAGTTGTCGGCCTGGCCGTAAGCGTTCTTCTGGTAGGTGGTGATTGAGCGCTGGATGCGCACGTAACCGCCTTCGTAGTACGCGGTGGCGATGCCGTAGTTGAGCAGCGACTGACGCTCGGTCAGGGTGAAGCGCTCGCTGGCCGGAGCCGGATCGACGCCAGGCAGGCTGCCGCTCTGGGTCGGACGGCTGGCATCGGCGGAGATGAACACCGAAGTACGCGCAGCCAGTGCAGCGGCTTGTACCCACACCGGTTGCGGAACGCCCGGCTCCAGCGCCTGAATGGTCATGTGCTGGTCGTTGCGCGCCTGACCGGCTGCCACCAGAGTGCCGACGGTGCCGCGCTTGGCGCTGTAGACGTGACCGAACAGTTGCTTGGCCCAGGACCAGCGACCGGTGCTGTCGTCCATCACCGCTTGCCAGGTGTTGAGGGTGGCCAGGTCGGACCATGGCAGCGCGATGAATTCGAACGGCTCGTCACCCAGTGCGGCAACGGCCGCCACTTGATCCGGTACACCGACGCCGCCGGTCATGGCGGTGATGGCGGTGGTCAGGCCAGCCGGGGTTTCTTCGCCGTTGCTCTTGCCCAGGCGGTTGAATTGCAGGCTGATGTCGTTGCCGCTCTCGCCGGTCCATTTGGCGTTCAGGGTTACAACACCTTCGGCAGCCGCAGCGCTCACCGGCAGATCGGCGGTGGCATTGATTTTCTGTGCCAGGGCGGTGGCCGCCTGAGCAGCGGTGGCACCGTTGACCACGGTGGCCTGCACACGGACGCCGCCGACATACAGGTTGAGAATGCCAGCCTGAGTCGCGGTGCCGGTCAGGGTCAGCACGCCTTTGGCGATGGCGCCGGTGGCGTTGTGCAGCGGCAGGCACCAGATCTCGCCGGTCGGGTCGGCCTTGCGGAAGGTCTCGTACATGGACGCCAGCATCGAACCCTGGCCGCCAATGCTCTTGGCCAGTGCCACGCTGGAAACCAGCACCAGTTTGCCGACTTCGCTCGGGGCGATGTTGTCGTTGACCTGCGCCACGATCAGCCGGCGCATGGACGAGGACGCGCTATTGGCGGCCGAGTTGTCCATTTCGGCATAGAACAGCGGTACACGAATGTCCGCAGGAATGTTGCTGAATCCGATCGCCATTATTTGGCTCCCTTTTGTTTAGCTGTTGCGGTTTTGAGGGTGATATCGCCGTCGGCCAGACGCCGGCGCCACCAGGCGCTGTCCAGCACTTCACGGCCTTCCAGTGGCAGCAGGTCGCCTGCTTCCGGGTCCGGCACGGCACGGCCGGCGGCCGGCACTACGGTGATGCGGTTGCTCATGGGGTTACGTCTCCAGAGAAAGTCATTTCCACGCGCCCGTCAGGGCCGGGGTGTTTCAGGTTGGGGTCGGCCGGGTCGATCGCATCGACCCGCACGGTGACCCCGGTAAAGGACGACAAACCGTCCAGTTCGCGTTCGTGCCAACTCTCCGCAGGCTGACTTGGCAGATTGCGGCCCAGCTGGAACTCGGCAAAAAAGCGCAGCCGGTAGAACGCGCGGCTGCTGTTGATCGAGACCGTTTCGCCGCCGTCATAAACGATGGCGCTGTAGTCGGAACCGGGTTTGAAACCCACCAGCGCACGCCACACTTCAGCGCGCAGGTCGTGCAACAGATCCAGCGCTTTTGTGGCATCCGTGGCGTCGAGCACCAGGATGATTTCGAAGCGGTCGCGGATCGGCTGGCTGGCGGAGTTCTGTGCGGTGCTGGCACTGGCCAGGTCGGCCAGCGGTAAAACGTGGGCCGACGGGGTCGGCAGATTCGGGTTGCCTTGCAGCAGCGCCAGGTCGACACCTGTCGCGATATGGCCGGCAAGGCTTGGGCATTGCGCACGCAGCTGCGTGAGGATCGGGGAGATCTTCATGGGGAGCGTTCCAGGTATTGTGAGTGGTCACAGAGGTGTGTGTGGCGGTGAGGCCGGATGGATCAGTCCTTGGCTTTTGCCTCGGGATCCCGGCCGGTCGCTTCGATCAGGCAGCGATAGCTTTCTTCGCGCTTGCCACTGGCCGTGACTTTTTCAATCGACCAGCGACCGCGCATGAAGTCAGGCCAGGTGTCATCCAGCACCAACAAGCCCTCGGCCACCAGCAGCGGATCGCCCGGGCAGGTGACCTTCAACTTGTATTTCTCGCGCAGCATCTTGCGCACTTCGGCTTCGCCGATAGTTTTGGCTTCTTCCTCATTGGCCAGTTTCTGGCGAATGACCTTGTAGGGCTCGGAACCGGTGATCACCTCCCGCAGCTTGCCAAGAGCATCGTCCCAGAAGCTGGTCTTGCAACCCTGATTCTGGGTGCGGGCGGTCTCTTCCAGCGTGGCGCTGATGAAGGCGTGATCGCCCGGCCGATTGTTGTGGGTCACCGACAGCCTGACATTCGGAATCACCTGACCCGACAGGGTTTTGAGCTGCGCCCGTTTCGCCAGCACGTAGAGGTCGTTGAACGGTTTGGCCACCGCGTCGTACTTTTTCGCCAGTCGCGTGATGAAACCCATGTCGGTTTCGTTCGACTGGTCGACATGAGCGATCCTGATCAGCGCCAGTTCGGGATCGACGCGCGGCGAGAATCCGTGCGGCTCGACCAGTTTGCGAAACAGCCCGCCAAGCGTCGTGGGGCCATGGCTGGCCGTGCGCCGTTCCTTGAATCGGGTTTCGTCCTTGCCGCTGAAAGGCGCGGCGGTCGCGACCAGCGTCAGACGCAGCGGGAACAGCGTCGGTGTCAATCGAGTCACCCGGAACTGGCCTTTTTCGACCAGCCCGGTCTCCAGATACCCCACCCGCAGGCCGATGATTCCGCCCAGGGTCGGCAAGCCTTCAAGGCCTTCCAGGTCGAGCACCAGCGTCAGTTGATCGGACTCCATCCCGGCGGCATCGATGTGCTCCCAACTGATCAGGCGCTGGTTCAGCAGGTCCTTGTTGGCGCCGTAGATTTCGATCGCCGGCGTAAATCCCTGTGCCATGCTGCCTCCTTAATCCCAGGCCAGGACCGGTTTGATCGCGGCGGGTCTGCTATCGAGTTCCGGGAGTGTCACCCAGACACCCGCCGACAGAATCGGGCCGTGTTCGGCCAGGGTCGGGTTGAGTATCCACAGGGCTTCTTCGGCGCTGTCATCGCTGCGACCGGTTTCGCGGTACAGCAGCAGATTCACCGAATCACCGGCCACGCTTCGTACCTTACGCATTGTTGAACTCCGCCAACTCAAGGGTCCAGTCGACCACCATCGCCGTACCATCATCGATGATGCAGGTCTGGGTTTCCTGAACCGTGGTGATTCGCCACAGTCCCCAGTTTCGGCCGATACCATCAATCAGTGGCAGCGGTACGCGAAGGGCTTGCAGTGCCCGCAGCTCATCCAGCCGATCCATGGCCACCGCGTACATTGATTTGCCGGTGATGGTCAGGGTTTCGGGCTTCTGCCCCGTCTGGTGGGACTTGGGTTTGCTGGTGAGAATCTGCAGTTCTGTCCAGCCGCCGTCGGACTTGCGCAGAAAACTGCTGTAGGCAAAACCGCGGGACAGGCCAAAGATGAAACTGCCCAGTGCCATTTGTTGTTTCATCAGGCGACTCCATCAGTCAGGGCTGCGTCACGGCGTGTGCCGAGGGGATTGGTACTCATCAACGGTGTGAAGTCTGAGGTGAAGTGCGTCTGCATGACCTGCGCGACCATGGCACTCACCTTTTCAACGCTGGCCAGATCGCCGCCGCTGAAGTGGAACGCCGGGGCGTAGGTGACATTCGCGCTGGATTGATTTTGTGCTTGCACACTGCTCAGGCCTGCGCTGACTTCTGCAGGGGGTGCCAACTTGTCAGGGGCCGGTGTCGCAAGCTTTTCACCCAGCGCCTCTCCTTCCTGACTGCCGTAAAAACTCCCGATGGCACCACCCAGGGCACCGCCAATCAGCGTACCGACGCCGGGAAGGATGAAGGTACCGATCGTGGCGCCGATGCTCGCGCCGGCATATCCGCCAGCCAGGCCTCCCGCCGCCATGCCTACGCCTCCGGCGACTTTTTTTGTATCGTTCTCGGCCACGCCTTCGACGACTTTCATACCGGCCTCGAGCATCGTCAGAGGCATGGCCAGGGGACCTGCGATCCGACCGAATCGGGCACCTCGACTGATCATGCTGCGGCCGGCAGCGGATCTCATGTAACCGATCCGGCTGGCAGCCGCTGCTCTCAGCGGCTCGGTCCTGGTGGCCAGGGTGCCAACTCCCGTTCTGATACTGCCGGCCAGGGTGCCGGCTCCCGTTCGGATACTGCCGGCTACGCTGACCGCTTTGCCGTACGCCCCCTGTAGCGTGCCAACGGTATCCTTCACCCAGCCCGCAGCACCGGCGTACATCTTGCCCAGCGGTGCAATGGACCTGATCCCGGCAATACTCAGGACCAGCGCCGCCGTGAGTGTTGGATACTGTTCCGCCAGCCCGCTCAAACCACCGGCTGCCTTGGCTGCGGTGTCGGCAACAGCATTGAAGGATGGCAACACCGTATCGCCTGCGGAGGTATAGAGGCGATCCTTTTGCGCATTGAAACCGTTGATGTGCGCTTGCGATGTCTGCGATTGAATACGGGCAGTCTCATTGACCGCACTGGCGCCTTCGCCAAGCTCGGAACTGGCGTACTGTTTTTTATCAGCCACCAGATCGAAGGAGCGTTTCACATCCCCGGTGTTCTGCAGCATTTTGATCACGGGCTGGTCGACCGAAAACAGCGTCATGGCCAACTCGGACTGCCGATCAGGCGATTGTTTCTTCAACGCCTCCAGCACTTTGAGAATGGCGCCCGGGGCATCCACTTTCATCTGCCCGGCAAGCGCTTGAGGGTTCAGCTTCAGGTCAACGATTGCGGCTCGTTGACTGGGCGAAGCTTTGTCTCCCAGCGCCAGCGTCGTGGAGATTTTCTCGAAGGCCACACCGGCATCCGCCCGGTTGACACCCGCATTGAGCAACGCCGCAGAAAACGCCGCTGCCTGCTCGGGAGTCATCCCGGCACCTTTTGCAGAAGCACCGTAGTTGCTGAGAATCGAGCCGATGTCAGCCTCCGAGGCACTCAACCGGCTTCCGAGCAGGCTGGTTGCATCGGCGAGATCGAGGGTTTGCGCGCGATTGAGACTCATCGAAGTGCGCCAGCCGATCAATAGATCGGCCGTATCTGCAGCCTTCATTCCAAACGCTGTCGCCGTGACGCCCGTGTCTCGGGTGAACTCCAGCACATCTTTTTGTCTGGCGCCGTTATCCAGTTCGCCTTTGTCATTTACATGATCATTGCCGACCCCGGCCTTGACAGCGGTGTAACCGACACCTGCAAGATCAAGCATGGTGCTGCCACCGGCAGCCACCTTCGACTCGGTGGCCATTTGCTCCAGCGCAATGCCAAATGTTCGACGTTCATCGCCTTTGAACCCGACGACCGTTTCCAGCTTTGCCATCGCGATATCAAAGTTGATGGCGGGCCGAAGATCCTTCAGCGGATCCTTGTCAGGATTCGCTGAGGGCACTCCAGCCCCCGTACCGGCAACAGGGCCGGGCTGCGCCTGTCGATCATTCATGGCTTGTTGCAATGAGCGCTGCGATACCAGCACACCGTGGATCGTGCTCAACACATCTCTGAGCTGAACCTGTTCGCTCGTCAATCGGCGAAGCTCGGCGGTGGAATCCGCCAGTGCCAGACCCAGGCCTGCGAAGGCGCCTGAAAGACTCAAGTCCGACACAATATTGGCCGATGCTGAATCGGCGCCCTGCATGCTCGATGCGGGGGACATCAGGCTGGCCATTTTACTGGCCGTGTTCAACGCCCGGGCTTGTTGGTCGACCTCGGTGAATGTCAGCGAATAGCTACCGTCTGCCATGCCGCTCTACTCCTGTTTCACGCCAAGGCGAGTGATCGCTATGTCGTAGCGGCGCAACGCCTTTTCGGCGTCCCACTCCAGAATTTCCGCCTCACTTACCGGGTAAATGAGCGGCACGATATCGAGGATTACTTCGATGTCGCGTTCTGAAAGAAGGCCGCCGGCTGGTTTAAAAAATCGTCGATGCGCACCTGCAATTGCGTCCAGTCCGGGACGCTCATCAGGGCCAGATCGGGGATCATCAGGCCGGTGCAATGGGCGGTGATGAACTCGGCGCGTTCCTTGGCCGTTTTCAGTTTTTTCATCACTTTGGTGGCCCGCAGCGCCGGCATTTCCAGGTTCAGCGAGGTCACGGTGCGGCCGGTCACGGCGAGCGGTTGCAGCAGTTGCACCTGGTCGGGATCGTCGGACTTTTCCGCGTCTTCGACCTGGTCGAGAAAGTACGACGCCGGACGGGTCGACATCTCGTGCACGTATTGCGCGATCGTCACGTAGTCCGGGCGCTTGAGCTGGTCGAGTTCCTTGACCGACAGCCCGGTGGCCAGCAGCGCCAGTTCGAAGAACTGATCGTCTTCGTCATCGCCGGCGCGTTCCAGCGCTTCTTTCTGGGCGGCGTAGAACAGGGGCTTGAGCTGGATCGATTCGATCTGCGAGCCGTCGTCGCCAGTGATCGGCGACAGCAGGTCATGCTTGGGTGGCATCCACGACATGAAAGGAATTCCTTGGTGATTCTTGAGGGGTGTTGCAGTCCCTTGTGGAAGCGGCGCACCGCCGCTCCCACAGGGTTTTGTGATTGCCTTTAGCCGAGGCTTACGGCATCAGCACCGCACGACGGGCATCACCGAGGATGTCGACGCCGTTGAGCACGAACTTCTGGGTGCGCACGTCGATGTCGATCACCGGGATGCCGTTTTCCAGACGGTTGTAGGTGCGGCAGGAGAACTCAAGAGTCGTCAGGGCTTTGCTACCCATTTTGATTGCTTCTTCACCCAGGGTTTTGAGCTTGCCGCCAATGGTGTGATAGGTGAACCAGGTGTTGCCGTCCTGATCCTGACCGGCTTCACGCACGTTCAGCAGGATGTCGTCGCCCAGTTTCACGCCCATCGCCAGCAGCACTTCAGCGCCGGTGCCTTGCAGCTTGAGCGTGGCATTGAGCGGCTTGGCGCTCTTGGCCATTTCCTCGACGATGAAGCGCCCGCCCGTCATGCTTTCCATGTCGAAATCGATCTTCGGCGGAGTGAATTCCTCCACGGTCGCCGACAGCGGCAGGCCTTGCAGGGTGGCCGCGATGGCCTGTCTTACGCGGTTGGTAAACATTAGAGAACGTCCTCCAGGAACTGCTCGATGATTTCATCGCGGGCGTTGAGTTGATAAACCATGTGTTCGTTCGGCGCGTAGCGGCCGTAGTCGATGACCACGTACCAGGTGCCGTTCTTGTACTTCTCGACGCTGTTGAGTTCCGGGTGCAGATAAACGCTGCCGCCGGGAATGGTTTCGTCGGCGACCAGGGTCTGCAGCCAGTCGTTGATGCGTTTGACTTCCTGATCCATGAACGACTTGGTCAGGTTCTTGGCCATGGCCTTCTGACCGGCCTTCACCAGCTTGCGGCTGATGGCGTCTTCCAGACCGACGTAGCTGATGAACTTGCCGGTGATCGAGCGGTTGCCCAGCAGCGAGAAGCCGCCCAGCACGGTACGGGCGTAGTAGCTGACGCCGTAGCGGTTGAGCAGATCGCCTTCGGTGGAGGTGTCGAGGATGTTGTACTCAACGACTCGCGACACGTCTTCGGCGTAGGTCACCTGGTTGCCCGGGCTTTCCCATTGCTTGACCTTGGCCAGCGCGGCGATTGCCAGGCTGGATGGTGCGAGGAAGACGTTTTTCTTCGCCGCTTTCGAGTACACGGCGGGCATGTTGTGCACCACCAGGCAACGGTCGAAACCGAGGTCGGCGCCGCCCAGTTCCTGGCTGTAAGTCACCTGGTCAGCGACCGAAGCGTCCTTGCCGTCCAGCACCACGCGGGCCTTGATGCGCTTGCCGAACGAGGCGAACTCGCTGGCCACTGCCTTGGTGCCGGTGAAGCCCGGCGCGCCGATGATGGTCAGGTCTTCCGGGACGCTGCCCAGTGCCGCCAGACCGAGCTTGCGACCGGTGGCAGGCTCAATGCCGCCGATCACTGCATTGACGGTGTCGGCCGGGGTCGCGCCCGCTTCGACGATCACCACGTACACCGGCACCTTGACCACTTTGAGGATCTGGTAAACGGCGTGGTACAGGGTGCCCTCTTCCGAGCCGGTCGGATCGAGCAGCGCGTGGGTGGTGAAGCTGTTGATGCGAAACGGTGCGTTGCGCGGAATCAGCGGATCGGCTTTCGGCGCGGTGCCGACCAGACCGATGACGTTGTCACCCAGGCCACCCATGGCCTCGGGGGATTCGGTGGCATTGACGGTAATGCCGTTGTGCTCGAAGTTCAGAACCTCAGCCATATTCAGTCAGCCTTCTTGGCAGCGGCCTTCACGGCCTTGGTGGTAGGTGTTTTCAGCTCCAGTCGACCGGCGCCGTGCAACGCACTGGCCTCGACATCGAGCAGATCGAGTTCCTGGCCGACACTCGACCAGTGCCCACCGCCGGTGGGGAATGGAACAAGCACGGTGTAGGTTTGGCGGGTTGCCATTTTTCGTTTCTCCATAAACGGGAAAGCCCCTCGTGGGGAGGGGCTTGGCGGGTGTTGAGTGTTTGTTTGGGGACAATAAAACGCCCCGGGGTGCGGGGCGTTTTATTAAGGCTCGGAGGGTGGCGTAGCCGGCATGGAATCAGGCCAGCCTTCCTTGAGCATTTCATCGGAGTAAGTGCCGTCCTCGATTGCCTGGAGCAACTCCAGTTCGCGGTCGAAACAAGCCTGCACGTGCGCCCTGACAGCTTTGGCAATCGCGAGAATCTGCTGCGCGCCTATCTCGACGAAACCTTCGAGCGTTTTGAAGTTGCAGCGGTAATCAGGATCGAGGATCGCCGAGATGCCAGCGCCATAGATCATCCCCGCGCTGTCACGCGAGGTTGAAACCGTGAGACCTTCCACGGAAACGACCGCACCCTCCCGCTCATAGCGCTCGTCGGCGACCCGTTGCGCATAGTCAGGGGTCACTTGCGGGAAAGGCGTTTTGACAATTTCATCGCCTACTCGACGCCAGATACCATCGGCTTCCTGGGTCAACCTGATAAACAGCTTTTCATCGACTTTGACTGCTGACGCGGGGATCGGGTGAACCCCTTCAATCAGGCAGGTTTGCAAGTTCGAATTCTCGTCAAACAGTGCATATTTCATGAGTTCTCCTTAACTACCCACCGCGACCCAATGAAAGACCGTGACTCCGGGAAAGGTATGTTTTCCATAAAACGCAGTGAGATTTAACACACCGACATCCACATACCCGTTCACTGCCGACCCTGGGGTGTAGTTCAATGTCGCGTTCAGGCTGTACATGGCATTGGGAAACGCGATCGGGAATGCGGTGGCGATGTCCGTACCACCATTTCCGGAAACCCTGCCCCACTGAATGATCAGGCCACCCAGCCAAGAGGGGAAAATGATGTAACCGTTGATGGCCTTGAGGATCTGGAACCCCCAACGAAGTTTTTTCGGCGTCACGATTGTCGTGTCGTCAGCCCCGGTATCGGCCTGCTCCTGGGTGGCCACTTTGGCCGTCCCTTGTTTGTTTTCGGTCGCTTGTTGGGCCAGAGGTGCCAACGCTGCGACATCGATGCTTCCCTGATTGACCGGCGCGTTCCAGGCTTTGATGCACCAGATGACCGCCAGGTTGCGCGGACGGGTGCCAACCAGATTGCCACGATCAAAAATAGCCGGCGTATCCAGATACTGCGTTCCAGAGTTATCGCTCGTGCTGATGGTGATTCCTGTTTCAGGATAAGCAGTCTTGCTGACAACATCTCCACCAATGTACGAATGGCTATTCTCGGAAAGAGTTGTGCCAAGTTTGAATGCTACGGTGGTGTCTTGTTTTGCTAGAAGGTCAGGAGTAATTGCGTCACACGCTAGCAGCGTTGCTTTCTGGAAACTTCCCAGCTCCCGTCCAGCATCCACGCCCCGTCCATGATCCCAACCACGCAGAAACTCACCGCGAGACTCTGGCAGGCGGAAATTACCCGCGCCTTCGTCCCCCTTGTTGAATTTTGTTCCGAGATAAGCCGCCAAATCCGGATAGGTCGCAATGCTCTGCACACTGCCATCCAGTTCCAGATAGCCGGCAGGCACGACACCCATTGGGAACGACAGAACAGCACCCACCGGAACAGAAGATTTAAGCTGCGAGACTTCCTTGGCCAGCGCAGCTACATCGATGCTTCCCTGATTGATCGGCGCGTTCCAGGCCTTGATGCACCACATGACGGCGAGGTTGCGGGGGCGGGCTTCGCTTCCACCAGAATTAACTGTGTTAGTAGTAGCGACCAACTGGCCGTTGTCAGCACCTGCAGAGCTCAGAAAGCCACCTTCAGCGATTGGCTGAGTGACACCGTTGACGACGCCTAGTGCTGATGCCCCATAGGGGTCAATGTTGGCCCTTGCAGTGTCAAAATAACGGTGATTGTGGCTTTCGTTCTGGCCTAGTTGATAGCTGCCAATGCCGCGTCCCGCGTCGATGCCGCGCCCATGATCCCAGCCACGCAGGAACTCACCGCGAGACTCCGGCAACCGGAAGTTCCCGGTCCCCTCATCACCCTTGTTGAATTTCGTACCAAGATTCGCGGCCAGATCCGGATAGGTCGCAGTGCTCTGCACACTGCCATCCAGCTCAAGAAAACCGGGCGGCACAATACCCGTCGGAAACGCCATGACAGCACCCACCGGAACGGCAGATCCCAAACGGGAAACTTCCTTGACCAGTGCCGCTACATCAATGTTTCCCTGATTGACCGGAGCATTCCACGCTTTGATGCACCACATGACGGTGATGTTGCGTGGGCGAGTTTCGCTACCACCGCGTACGCCGGTAGCGGCCATCTGTTGCCCTTCTCCGGAATACGATGGCGTACCCGAAGAGTTAGTGCCGTGGTATGCCTGAATAACAGGATATTCGTTACTCATGAAGCCAGGGCGATTGGTACTTGGAGGATGGTTGTGGGACTTGAAATCGTCTGCCTGAAAGCTGCCGAGACCGCGCCCCGCATCCACCCCACGCCCATGATCCCAACCGCGCAAAAATTCCCCACGCGCTTCCGGCAACCGGAAGTTACCAACGCCCTCATCCCCTTTGTTGAACTTGCCACCTAGATAAGCGCTCAAGTCCGGGTAGGTCGCGCTGCTCTTGACGCTGTTGTCCAGCTCCAGAAAACCCGGCGGCGGCGTATCGACAGGAAACGCCACGATCGACCCCACCGGCAACGCTGAGGCCTTGGCAATCAGCGCTTCGACTTCAGCCTTGGTGTAGGAGTCCTTGATGCCGAAGCCGGCCAGCGTGTCGGGATTCGAGCCGGCTGTTGCGCGGCCATACTCGTCGACGCTCAGACTTTTGTAGGTCCCGGCAGCAATCCCGGTGCGCCCCGCGAGCATCTTGAATGTCAGCGCAGTGGTGCCGAGGGTGATCGGCGCGTTGGTGGTCAGGTGCCACAGCGAATCACCGTTGAGCGTGCCCTCTTCCACCATCACCGTCAGGCCCGGTGTGACCTTGGCGCTGACGTTGGCATCGTTGGCCCGAACCCAGTCGCCGTTGGCGACGATCCACAGGCCGTTGTCCTTGGCCAGGGTCTGGTTCGGCAGCAATACGCGGTCGCCGGCAATCACCGCCACACCGTCGATCTGCTGCGCACCGTTCAACACCACGTTGGCGGTGGCGGCGACGCGCACCGATTGCTTGCCATCGAGTTTGCCGAGTTCTTCGGCGAGGTAACTCATGACCCACGCACGAGTGGCCTTGACCACGGTGTCGTCGATCAGCAGCGTCACCAGCGAGGCATTGCTGGTCTCGAAAATCGAGCGGATGTAGAACTCTTTGCCCGAGCCGGACGTGGCCAGCACCGGTTTGAACGACTCCGGGTATTTGACGATGGCGTAGAGAATGCCGGTGTCGGTCCACAGCCCGGCTTCACGCACGTACCAGCCGCCGACGTCCGGCGGGATGGTGACTTCGGCGAGCAGCCAGCTCGGATTTTTCTCGTCCTGGAACAGCGCGTTGAGCGGTCCGCGCCAGACTTCGCGCTTCAGCGCCGTAGCTGTCGCGGCCGGGTTGTAGACCGCGCCGCCGCCATCGCCGACGGAAATCTGCGTCAGCTTGATCGGCACGCCCGCTGCCTTGCAGGCGGTTTCGTAGGCAATCCCTGCGTTGGTGAGCAGGGTGTAATAGTCAGCCATTCAGGCCCCCTGAGGATAAATAGTGGATGTTTCGACGGTGTAGAGACCGGCCGCCATGAAGGCTTCACCGGAGGTTTCGAGGCCTTCGAGGAACACCGGATAGACCGTGGTCAGTTCACCGCAGAAGGTTGCGGCGCCGATCACATGAGAGCCGAAGGCGCTGAGGCCGACCGACACCGACAGCACGTCCCGTTCGCTCTTGGCATCGGCCAGGCGTCGGTCGAGACGGGCGTCGATTTCTTCGCTATAGGGTTGTTCGCTGAAGGCCCGCACGGAAAAACTGTAGGGTTCGCCGGGCGGAGTCTGTTCGTACCAGGCCCGGACTTCAGGCCTCAGCTGCAAACCCTTGGCGGCGTTCTCCAGTGCCTTGCGAGTGCCGGCCTGGCGCGCAGTGGGCCACGCCAGTTCGACGGTCAGGCGCTTTTCCGCCTCCGGTGCGTCGGTGCTCCATTCGGCCACTCCGCGATCCGCCGCGAGATACGGCAGGAACGCGGCCGGTGTTTCGCTCGGGTTCATCAGTTCGGGAAACGGCGGCACGATGCGGTCAAGCAAGGTGCCGAAGCCGATATCGAGCGCCCGTTCCAGCGCCGAGCTGTTGGCCGGCAGCAGGGTCGGACGCGGTGTCTGGTCCGTCATAGCGTCTGCACCTCGACTTCGACCGCCGCGCAGTAAGGCGCTTGAAACGCAGTGCACACGATAGGTGTCAGCGGTTCAAGAATCTGTAGTTGCACGGCGCCGGCGCTGTGCAGCGTGTAGTCGATCCAGCTCGGGTCGACCCGGCCTTCCAGGCGATGACAACTGTCGGCGTAGGCTTGCAGATGCTGCTCGGCGGCAACTTTGGTCAGGCCCGAATCCGGGCCGGAATTGATCTTCGCCACGACGCGAATCTTGTAGCGCTGAATCTCGGCGCCCTTGACCGTGACCTTGTCGGTTTCCGGGCAGACATCGGGACGGGCGAAGTGTTGGCGCACGCCGTCGAGCAATGCAGCGGACGGTGTGCCGTCGGCATCGCGGGACAGCACAGTCACCTGCACTTCTCCGGGTGCGGTGCGGCGACCATTGCCATCCTTGACCTGTGCGGCTAGGCCGTCCGGGGCGAAGGTGTAGGTGACGTCGACGACGCCGGCATCGGTGGATTCGACTTTCACCAACGGCCGCTCGCCGAGGGTGAACACTTCGCGGCGGTATTGCATCCGCGAACCCGCCGCCGGCGCATGGGGCGCCAGGTAGTAGCGCAACCGGGCGTCATCGTCACTTTCGTAGATCGCGGGTACCGGCGGGAACGCCGCGGGATCGCCGGGATCGAGCAACTGCCGCTCCAGGCCCATGTCCGCCAGCCGCGCATCGAGGTTGCTACCGGTGGCCCACCACGCCAGCATCTGCTTGATGCGGGCGTTGTATTTGCGTTCGTGGGTCTGCAGGCGCACGCAAAACGCTTCGAGCGCCATGGTCAGCAGTTCGCTTTCGTTTTCCAGGCTGGTCTTGAGTTTCGCAGCACTCTGCGGCGAACGGGTACCGACGTATTCCAGGACGAAGGTCTTGAACTCGGCCAGCAAATCCTCGAAGGCCTCGACCTTGATCAGCGAAGGTTCGGCCAACTGGTTCTGGCCAGGGATCAACATGCTCATGTCACGACCTCGAAAGTCTGTTGGCGGTTTTTCCAGGTGCCGGCGAAACGCAGCAGCAGGCCGGCGCCCTGTCGGGTGGCGACGATCACGCCGGGCTGGAAATCGCCGATGCCGTTCTGCGGGTTGTAGAACGCCTGCGCGGCGTGGCTCTGGGCCAGAAGCAGGACGTCATCGCCGAGGTTTTGCCCCAGCAGCGTGGGGATCAATGAACCATAAAGGGGCCTTTTTTGCCGGGTGCCCAGCGGCGTGGTCAGGGCTCGTGTCGCGCGCTGCACGAATTGCAGCCAGTCGTCGACCGTGGCCCCGATGTCTCTATCGATTCCGATCATGGGAGGCTCTTGATTCAGGGGCTGATGACGCGACCCTGGTGATCCACCAACGGGCCGCTGAAGTGCACGCCCGAGGCGTCGATGGTCAGCCCGGTGGCGCCCAGTTGCAGGTTGATCGCTTGCGGCGTCATCGCCAGCCGCGCCGGGCCGATGCTCAGTTCAAGGGATTCGCGAGAACCGCTGAAGGCTGCCGGGCCGTTTTGCCAGTGCAGGGTGTGCGTGGCGTCGTCGTAGCCGCTTTCGCTGCCATCGGCATGCACCCGTCGCGTCAACGTGGGGATGGTCGCAACGGGTGGAAAGCGATCACTGTTCAAGCCGAACAACGCCACGCTTTGCGCACCGCTTTCGCCGCTGCCGTAGTTGAGCAACAGACACTGTTCGCCCACGCTGGGAATCCGCGACTCGCTCTGCGCGCCGGCGCTCGGGTTGAAGAACTTGATGGCCGGGGTGAGCAATCCACCGTGGCTGACCTTGCAGGTGTTGCTCGCAGCGTCGACTTCCTGACAAATGCCGATGCGGCAATAGCTTTCGGCGCGTCGGTGCAGGTCTTCGATCTCTGCTTCCATCTCGGCCAGGCGCTCGATGATCGGGCCCAGTTGCATGCGCAGTAACGCGTCAAACATCGGTCAGGCCTCCAGCGAGGTGTATTGGTCGGGGTCGTCGATGTCGCTGACTTCCCAGGTGCGGGCGAATTTCGGGGTGCCGAGCGGGTCGTCAAGCAAGGTCGGACCGAGGTAGAGGGTCTGGTTGAAAGTCAGGGTCCAGGCCTTGTTGGGCTGATAGGCGCGAATCGCCAGTGACGGCAAACCATCGAGATTCATCGGCAGATCGCATTGATCGCCGGGCAGGCCCCAGCGGTTGTCGGTGATCAGGTTCTTCAGGGCGGCGATCAGGTCACACGCGGCAAACGCGGTGGCGGAAATGGCCGGAATAACCTGAAGGGACAGCGTCAATACGTGGGCAATGCGCCCATTGGCGGCGCGCTCTCCCGGTGCATTGCGTTCGATGTCGATCAGCACCCAGGCCTTGTCGCCGGGTGCCGTGAAGTCGTCGTGATTGCCGACCTGCACGTTCAGGTCGGCGTTGTTGCGCAAGGCTGTCGCCATCGCCGTGAACAGCTGCGAAGGCTGCCGGATCGGTGCGGGCATGCATGACCTCCTTTTCAAATATCCACGCGCAGTCCCGCCGCACGGCGTGCAGCGAGGCAAGAAAGGGGTGGGTTACTGTGGATCGCGCGGTGGCGGAACTTCGCAGACGCCGATGCGCTTGGCGGCCCAGCGTTCGTACAGACCGATGGCCACGTCGGCGCCGGCCATGGCAGTCAGGCAGCCGAAGGCGCCGGCGGCCCAGATCGACATGCCGGCGGCGTACAGCAGCATGATCGCCGAGACGCCGCAGATCATGCAGGCGCCGGAGCGCAAGGCCAGCCGGCGCAGCAGTGGCCAGCCACGGGCACCGTCCTTGTCGGCGCGCCACATTTCGCCGGAGACCCCGCCGGCCACGGCAAGGAGGATGACCAACCAGATCGGCATGTCCGCCAACGCTTGTTGCTCGTTTGTCATGTCACGCCTCCGTAGGTGATTGATGAGTGTTGTGTATTGAGTTCAAACGGTTTCTCTCGAGGCGGGCATTCCAAAAAGCCCGGCGCTGAAGCCGGGCTTTTCAGTAGTGCGCTCCTGATGCAACGGCTGGCCGATGCGACCGGATCAGAACGGTGCCACCGGCCAGGTAACTGTGTACGGATAGCCGGACTGTTTCGACATATCGCCCAGATCAATGCAGTACTGCTTGTAAGCCAGCAACTGAGTCTGGTCTTCAGGTGTGGCAACGCTGAGGTCGACTTTGTATTGCAGCGGATGTACCAACAGCCACTTGCTGGCAGCCGTCAGCAATTCCAGAGCGGTCTGGGCCACATCTTTTTCGAGGTCCTGGACGGTTGGCTCACTGAAGACCCAGTCAACATAATTTGTAGTTGTCGCTTTCCATCCCACCTGAACAGCGGTGTTTGCGGTGATCTCAACCCACAAACCATCCCCGTCCGTTGGGGCTACTTCAGCGTCCACAATCTGCGTGACTTTGTTGAACGGCTTCGAATAATCGGTTTTAACCAACGCATAGCGATTCATCTACTTCTCCCTTTAATCTTTACTGGCGAATATCGCCCTTGGTTTTGCTCTCCTGAACGTACGCTCCATTGTCTAGAGCGGAGTAAATATCAGGCAGGCATTCCAAAAAGCCCGGCTCGGTGGCCGGGCTTTTCAGTAATGCGCTCCCGCGTCTTGAACTAGAAGGGAGCTACCGGCCAGTTGATGGTGGTCGGATAACCGGATTGACTCTTCACTTCGCTGACAGCGACGTAGTACTCCTGGTAGGCAACCCATGCAGATTGTTCGGCAGGTGAGGCAACACCCAGAAGGACCTTGTATTGCAAGGGGTTGAACTTCAACCAGCGAGCGGCTTCGTCATAGCGTTTCTCGCACTGTCCGGTCACCATTTGAATCCGCTCTTCAGCCGTCAGTTCGGTGAAGACCCACGAGTCCGACGACCCGTTAAAGTACGATTTGGCCTTCCACCCCACCTGAGCTGTCGTGTCGCCTGTGACATCGATCCATAGCCCCGCGTCCGAGTTGGCCGGCTTGCCTTCATCGGTATCCAACACTTGCTCAACCAGCATAAAAGTGGTTGCGTAGGCTGCGTTTACAAGTACATATCGTTTCATGTGTTTCCCTTCTGGTTTGATTGTCCTGAACATGGGCTTACAGCCAGGTACAACGAGCGATTACGTTTTTCTCTGCGATTACTGCGTTGGCAGGCATTCCAAAAAGCCCGGTCATTGACCGGGCTTTTCAGTAATGCGCTCCTTCGCCTTCCTTCAATCCTGTGTACGTGAAGGAAGCTGACTTTTCGGCGCTACTGGCGCGGTACGAGTCCATTCAAATTGTTTTTTCCGACCGCGGTCCCTGCCCGCCGGATAACTGCTTCTGGTGCTTTACGCTGCACACCCGGGTCAGTTGCCAACCCTCTGAACCGTTGAGGCCGGTTCATCGCTGCCTGTTCTTGTGGAACTAAAGAGCTGTTGTTGCCAGCCGCTTTGTCGAGCGGCTTGGTGGCAAGGATATGCATGGATGCATATACAGTCAATGCGTAAATGCATTTATTTATGCGCGCGAAATGCGCGAGTGCATGAAAGCCCCGCCAATCAAGGGTTGCCCGGTTTTCTTCAGGCGAAAAAAAACCCGCCGTGGGCGGGTTTTATCTGAGAGAGGGATCGTTACCGGGCGTACATGCCCCACCAGAAGACGTGACCGAGGATGACGATCTGCTCTTCCTGCATATCCTGGAAGCTATAGTCCTCGTCCGGGTGCTCATCGCGATTGAAGCTGCGCAGACGGATGCCGGTAGGCAGGCGATAGAGTTGCTTCACCCGCAATTGGCCGTTGTGGTTGATCGCATAAAGGTCGCCATCAATGATGTCACCGATCCCGCACTTGCCCGCGTTGACACCGACGGTGGCGCCGTCACGCAGTACCGGCAACATACTGTTGCCCCGTACGGTCACGCATTTGGCCTGGTCGAACTGAACGCCGTTATGGCGCAGGCTGCGCTTGCCGAAGCGCAGGCTGGAGCGTTCGCTCTCTTCGATGACGAATCTTCCTGATCCAGCAGCCAATTCAACCTCGCGAAGGAAGGGCACCGACACCTCGTCGTCATCGACGGGCGTGTCATCGTCCCACAGGCTTATGTCCTTGAGTTCGGAATGCAACTCCTCGCGGCCGCCGCCCGCGACCGGCGCAACATCCGCGCGCCCGCGCAACTGATCGGTACTCACGGCGAAGTACTCGGCGATCTTCGAGATGTGCTTATCCGAAGGATCGACGATCTTCCCGCTAAGAATCCGCGAGAGAGTGGATTGAGGCACGCCGGTGCGACGGTGGAGCTCCGTGGGGGAGATCCCGTGCTGATCGAGCAGTGCTCTTAAGACGGAGGATACGTTGCGTTTTTGCATAACGCGCATAGTGCTTGAAGTTTTTCGGGAAGACAAATGCTGATTTGCATAAAGCAGGGTTTTGCCATGCGATCAATCCGCGGTCGCCGTCTGCGATGATGGCAAGACATACGTCCGGCTTCGTGAACCCACCACGGCAAATTGGACTCATGCACGATCCTTCAAAAAACTCGGCAACACGCTACACGTATGCAAAAACATCGGCCTCGGCGCCGACGTTCGGGAGTATCTGTAACAACAGCTGATGGCTGATAGGCCTAGGGATTTCCTTTGGTACACTACGCACCAAATCAGCATAAGGGTGAGGAGATGTACATGTTGTGGGAAAAACTTGGGATCGTTTATGCACCGACCGGCAAGCTGATGTCGGCACAGACCCATGCAATGGTTCCCACGCCTTTCTTACTCGATGACGATACGATTCGGGTTTTTGTAACGCTCTGCGACGCCGACATGATCGGTCGCCCAGGATTCGTTGATGTCGACGCGAGAAACCCATTGCGCATTCTTCGCATTGAAGAATCCCCTCTGCTTGAGGTCGGTGCCCCCGGCAATTTCGACGATCACGGGCTGATCACTTGCAGCGTAACGCGGGGCCCAAATGGACGGCTATTTCTTTACTACGCCGGTTTTGAACTCTGTCAAACTATCCGCTACAGGTTGTTGACCGGAGTGGCTGTCAGCGACGACAACGGAGAAACTTTTCGCCGCGTCCGCGAAACGGCTGCACTGGAGCGTAGCGAAGATGAGAGATATTTCCGTGGAGGTCCATTCGTCATCTTTGAAAGTGGCATTTTCAAGATGTGGTACGTCGCCGGATCGGAGTGGGAAGAAATCGACGGAAAGCAGATGCCCGTCTATGAACTTCGATACCTGGAATCATCCAATGGCGTTGACTGGGGTCCGAGGGGCGAAACTGTCTTGCCAATCACCGAGCCAGATGAGCACGGGTTTGGACGACCATGGGTCACACAACAGGAAGACGGCAGCTATTCGCTTTTCTATTCGGTGAGAAGTCGTTCGTTGCGAGCGTACAGAATGGGATACGCAACGTCTTCCGACGGCAGACAATGGTCGCGAAAAGACAGGGAACTTGGGCTTGACGTAACACCTGGATCCTTTGACTCGGAAGGCATCATGTATGCCGCCGCCATTTCTGCTCACGGTAAGACATGGTGTTTCTACAATGGCAATGGTTTCGGAAAAGAAGGGTTTGCCGTAGCCGAGCTGGTCAGCTCATAAAGGCTGCCACACCAAACCCTATCAATTCATAACGATCAGCCGCGCATTAACAGTCGACACGACTTAATGCGCGGCAAAGTTGATCAACCTGGATCACGGCTTCGAACCGAGCGTATTTTCAATTGCTTTCTCAAGCCACTCCGCGACGCTTATACCCTGCGCCGCCGCAGACTTGACGACCTCTTCTTTGAGCTTGAGATCCACACCTTCCAGCTGCCCAAGATGCCGAGTCCGCATAGTACCGCCGCGCCGACCAACATGAGGAATATCTGGATTGATATAGGGGCCTTCCGCACTCTTGTCGAACTGGACTACATAAAAGCAGTTCCCGAGGACCCAACTTACGGAAGGGTTAATGGCCGAGAATGGCAGTAATCCGAGTGGTGCCTCATGCGCCCACAGGTAATTATTGGCGATTACCATGCGTCCATAATCGGTTTCACGCAACCACGGAGCTACCCCCTCGTCTCCAAATACGACACGGCCGCCATTTTTTGTAACACGGGCCATCTCCGCTATCGCCCCTTTCACATCATCAAACAAATTGATGCCACCGAAATGGAAAGCGGCATCAAAAAATCCATCCTCGAAAGGTAAGTTGCACGCGTTAGCAACGCTTAAACTTATTTGGCAGCGCCCTGCACCGGCTTGTTTGGTCAAAGTGTCGTACGTTGACATCACCATCTCTGGCGCCAAATCTGATGCAAAGATAGCCCCTTCCGGCCCGAGACAATTTTGCACGGCAAATACATCATCACCTATCCCGCATCCTGTAATAAGAACGCGTGAATTCGGCTTGAGATTAAGCCGGCTGACCAAGTCGAGTCGAAATGCATCCTCATCAACAGCAAATGTTCGAAACATCCAGGAAAGAAAGTTTCTGTAAACGGTCCTGGCGCCATCGAAGTCATACATATCGAGAGATGCCAGGCCTCCGTTGGAAAAATTATCGTCAGCCCGAAAATCAGGAATGTCCCCATCAACTTCCCGTAAAAACGGATAGCTCTGTTGCGCTCCTTTCAGCCCGTTTCCAGAGGTCTCAAGCGATGAGCCGTTTGAAGGGCAGACGTAGAATGAAAGCAGAGAGTTTTGATTATCCATTTCTTTTGCTCGCGCTGAAATTTCGCATTTTTGCATAATTTTCATACGATTGCGGATCTTTATAAAGGATGGTCGGCGTGCTTGAAAGGAAACCGCAGAGCTCAATGCGTAAACGTAATCACACACGGATCTTTGGCGGGCATACCGATTCCAAGATAACGGCACGTTATCTGCGGTGACGTGAAATCGATTTTGCAGAGCGGCCAACAACACCGAAAAATCCCTGTAGAATTCGCCGTTTGACCATTGTCAAATAGACAGACCGAGCCAAAGCCTTTGAATATCGACCTTTCCAGCCACACCCCGATGATGCAGCAGTACTGGCGCCTGAAGAATCAGCACCCGGACCAGCTGATGTTCTACCGCATGGGCGACTTCTACGAGATCTTCTACGAAGACGCAAAGAAGGCGGCCAAGTTGCTGGACATCACCCTGACCGCTCGCGGGCAGTCGGCGGGACAGGCGATTCCGATGTGCGGGATTCCGTATCACGCGGCTGAAGGTTATCTGGCAAAGCTGGTCAAGCTCGGCGAGTCGGTCGTGATCTGCGAACAGGTCGGCGACCCGGCCACCAGCAAGGGCCCGGTGGAGCGTCAGGTGGTACGGATCATCACCCCGGGCACGGTCAGCGATGAGGCACTGCTTGATGAGCGTCGCGACAACCTGATCGCGGCGGTGCTGGGGGACGAGCGCCTGTTCGGTCTGGCGGTGCTGGACATCACCAGCGGCAACTTCACCGTGCTGGAGATCAAGGGCTGGGAAAACCTGCTGGCGGAGCTTGAGCGGGTCAACCCGGTCGAGTTGCTGATCCCGGATGACTGGCCAAAGGACCTGCCGGCGGAAAAACGCCGTGGCGTTCGTCGCCGTGCGCCGTGGGATTTCGAGCGCGATTCGGCGCTGAAAAGTCTTTGCCAGCAGTTTTCAACCCAGGACCTCAAAGGCTTCGGCTGCGAGACGTTGACCCTGGCCATCGGCGCTGCCGGTTGCCTGCTGGCCTACGCCAAGGAAACCCAGCGTACCGCCCTGCCCCACCTGCGCAGCCTGCGTCATGAGCGGCTGGACGATACCGTGGTGCTGGACGGCGCCAGCCGTCGCAACCTGGAACTCGACACCAACCTGGCCGGTGGCCGCGACAACACCCTGCAATCGGTGGTCGACCGTTGCCAGACGGCCATGGGCAGCCGCTTGCTGACCCGCTGGCTCAATCGCCCGTTGCGCGACCTGACCGTGCTGCTGGCGCGCCAAAGCTCGATCACTTGCCTGCTCGACCGCTATCGTTTTGAAAGCCTGCAACCGCAGCTCAAGGAAATCGGCGACATCGAGCGGATTCTGGCGCGGATCGGTCTGCGCAATGCCCGCCCTCGCGACCTCGCCCGCCTGCGTGATGCACTCGGTGCCCTGCCTGAACTGCAAGTGGCGATGACCGACCTGGAAGCGCCGCATCTGCAACGTCTGGCGACCACCACCAGCACTTACCCGGAACTGGCGGCGCTGCTGGAAAAAGCCATTATCGACAACCCACCGGCAGTGATCCGTGACGGTGGCGTACTGAAAACCGGCTACGACAGCGAGCTCGACGAGCTGCAATCGCTGAGCGAAAACGCCGGTCAGTTCCTGATCGATCTGGAAGCCCGGGAAAAGGCCCGTACCGGCCTGGCCAACCTGAAAGTCGGCTACAACCGTATCCACGGCTACTTCATCGAACTGCCGAGCAAGCAGGCTGAATCGGCACCGGCAGACTACATTCGCCGTCAGACCCTCAAGGGTGCCGAGCGCTTCATCACTCCGGAACTGAAAGAATTCGAAGACAAGGCGCTGTCGGCCAAGAGCCGTGCCCTGGCTCGCGAGAAGATGCTGTACGAAGCGCTGCTGGAAGATCTGATCAGCCAGTTGCCGCCATTGCAGGACACCGCTGGTGCGCTGGCTGAACTGGATGTGCTGAGCAACCTCGCCGAGCGAGCACTGAATCTCGACCTGAATTGCCCGACCTTCGTCAGCGAGCCGTGCATGCGCATTACCCAGGGTCGCCACCCGGTGGTCGAGCAAGTGCTGACCACACCGTTCGTGGCCAACGATCTGAGCCTGGACGACAACACCCGGATGCTGGTGATTACCGGCCCGAACATGGGCGGTAAATCCACCTATATGCGTCAGACTGCATTGATCGTGCTGCTGGCTCACATCGGCAGCTTCGTGCCGGCGGCCAGTTGCGAGCTGTCGCTGGTAGACCGGATTTTCACCCGGATCGGCTCCAGCGACGACCTGGCCGGCGGGCGCTCGACCTTCATGGTGGAAATGAGCGAAACCGCCAACATCCTGCACAACGCCACCGAGCGCAGCTTGGTGCTGATGGACGAGGTCGGCCGCGGCACCAGCACCTTCGACGGTTTGTCGCTGGCATGGGCGGCGGCTGAGCGACTGGCACATTTGCGTGCCTATACTCTATTTGCAACGCACTATTTCGAACTGACCGTGTTGCCGGAAGCCGAGCCTCTGGTGGCCAACGTGCACCTCAACGCCACCGAGCACAACGAACGCATCGTGTTCCTGCACCATGTGTTGCCGGGGCCGGCCAGCCAGAGCTATGGCTTGGCGGTGGCACAACTGGCCGGTGTACCGAGCGAAGTGATCGTGCGCGCGCGCGAGCATCTGAGCCGACTGGAAGACACCGCGCTGCCCCATGAGGCGCCGAAGCCTGCCGCCAAAGGCAAACCGGCTACGCCGCAGCAAAGCGACATGTTTGCCAGCCTGCCGCACCCGGTACTGGATGAACTGGCCAAACTGGATCTCGATGACGTGACGCCGCGTCGGGCACTCGAAATGTTATATGCACTTAAGAACCGGATCTAAGCACCGAAGAACCGGATATAACGCAAACGGCTTCAAGCTGTTAGAATCTCGCGCGGTTCGGGATGCTGCTGGCTATTAGCCTGGCTGGCAGACATCGCTCCCGAACCTGGCGACCCCAACCGTGAAGGGGCAACGCTGCCGCCGCCTGAGGAGAAAATTAGAAATGACCTTCGTCGTCACCGACAACTGCATCAAGTGCAAGTACACCGACTGCGTAGAAGTCTGTCCGGTGGACTGCTTTTACGAAGGCCCGAACTTCCTGGTGATTCACCCGGATGAGTGCATCGACTGCGCCCTGTGCGAACCGGAATGCCCGGCCGTCGCCATTTTCTCCGAGGACGAAGTTCCGGAAGAAATGCAGGAGTTCATTCAACTGAACGTTGAGCTGGCCGAGATCTGGCCAAACATCACCGAGAAGAAAGAATCGCTGCCGGACGCCGAAGAGTGGGATGGCGTCAAAGGCAAGATCAAAGACCTCGAACGTTGATCTGTCCCGCGTTTGAAGAAAAGGCCCCTTGCGGGCCTTTTTGTTTTTCCGGGTTTTGCTTTTCTTCGGGCAAAAAAAAGGGGCGGTTTGACCCGCCCACATTTTTTCCCTATTCCCTGTGTTCCTTTTCATCGTCCTGATGAATCGCGTCCTGCGATGTCCATTCCCTTCCTCCTTGAAGGGCGTGTCTATCCGTCGACACAACCCAGATACTAAAGAGTTCCCCGGTTCGGGCAACCGGTCCGTTCCGGTAAAACCTTGTGTCATAAGCATTAAATATTTATAAATATTCATATAAATCAAAAGCTTACACATTACCTCACAGCCCAATGGATGTCTTCCGCAGTGTAAAAATAACGAACACTTACGAAAGAGTAAGCCAGGGCTTACACCGCGAGACTACAAACCCGGGAAATGACGACCGGTCGTCAGGTTCCAGGCCGCACGCCAAAGCCGGACAACAAAAAGCCCCGAACCAGTCGGGGCTTTTTGCGGGCGATCATGCAGGACGCTTACTGAAACAGCGACTCGCTCGACAGGCCGTTTTTCTCGAGGATCTCACGCAGGCGCTTGAGGCCTTCCACCTGGATCTGTCTCACCCGTTCCCGGGTCAGGCCGATCTCCAGGCCTACATCTTCCAGCGTGCTGCTCTCATGACCGCGCAGGCCGAAGCGGCGCACGACTACCTCGCGTTGCTTGTCGGTCAGCTCCGAGAGCCATTGATCGATGCTCTGCGACAGATCGTCGTCCTGCAGCAGTTCGCAAGGATCGGTCGGACGGTCATCCGTGAGGGTGTCCAACAGGGTTTTATCCGAATCCGGACCCAGCGAGACGTCGACCGAAGAAACCCGCTCGTTCAGGCCCAGCATGCGCTTGACCTCGCCCACCGGTTTTTCCAGCAGGTTGGCGATTTCTTCGGGTGAAGGTTCGTGATCGAGCTTTTGCGTCAGCTCCCGTGCGGCCCGCAGGTACACGTTGAGCTCTTTGACCACATGGATCGGCAGCCGGATGGTCCGGGTCTGATTCATGATCGCGCGCTCGATGGTCTGACGGATCCACCAGGTCGCGTAGGTCGAGAAGCGGAAGCCGCGCTCGGGATCGAACTTTTCCACCGCGCGGATCAGTCCGAGGTTGCCCTCTTCGATCAGATCCAGCAGCGACAGCCCCCGATTGACGTAACGCCGGGCGATTTTGACCACCAGCCGCAGGTTACTTTCAATCATGCGCTTGCGCCCGGCGGGATCGCCACTTTGCGACAGACGCGCAAAATGAACTTCTTCCTCCGGGGAGAGCAATGGGGAAAAGCCGATTTCGTTGAGGTACAGCTGCGTGGCATCGAGTGCCCGGGTGTAGTCGATGTACTTGTGTTGCTTAAGTGAAGCGGAGTGTTTGGATTTGGCACGAACGGAAGGTGGAGCAGCCCCTTCATCATTCGACATCGAATCCGAATCGATGCCGGTCTCCATCAGGAGAACCTCATCGTCGATGTCAAACTCCGGCACTTCTTTACTGAGAGCCATTGTTATAGTCCTTTGGTGAGTTCGACCCCAAGCTCAAGCGACGCCTTTATCCTTGGCAACGCTGGAGCCTGTCCCCTCTACGTGAAGAAACAGGCTGGTCTGCAAATCAACGTCTTGGCAGGAACTGCAGCGGATCTACAGGTTTACCTTGTCGGCGAATCTCAAAATGCAGTTTCACCCGGTCTGTACCCGTTGACCCCATTTCGGCAATTGTCTGTCCGACTTTGACCTGCTGCCCCTCCCGTACCAACAGCCGACGGTTGTGTCCGTAAGCACTGACGTAGGTTTCGCTGTGTTTGATGATGACCAATTCGCCGTAGCCCCTTAAGCCACTCCCGGCGTAAACCACCGTCCCATCAGACGCAGCTAAAACAGGCTGTCCCAAATCTCCGGCGATATCAATTCCTTTATTCAAACTACCGTTTGAAGAGAATTTACCAATCAGAATGCCATTAGATGGCCATCCCCAGCCGGTCGGGGCCGGGCCCGGTGGAGGCAATGGAGCCGGTGCCGGCTTGTTGGCGACGGACGGTACAACGGTCGTCGAAGGGGCCCCGGAACCGGTGGTTGTGGTGGTGGTCGTGCCATTTGCCTGGCGCCGGATTATCGTGGTTCTGCTCGACGAAGACGGCGCCGAACCACTGCTGCTGGCCACGGCAGTCGACGTTGAACCCGGGCGCCCGTCAAAGCGAATCGTCTGACCCGGATGGATCGTGTACGGCGTAGGAATATTGTTCCGGGCAGCGAGGGCTTTGTAGTCCCAGCCATAGCGAAACGCGATGGAAAACATCGTGTCGCCCGGACGGACTACATACTGTCCGGTCGTCACTGTAGGACGCTGGGCGACCGCATTGTTGCGATCGACGACCCGAACGTTGTTCGATTTGGTGCTGGAGCAACCAACCAGCAAGGTGCTCAAGACAAGGCCAGTCACCAGGCGCTGAAAGCTCGTGTTACCCATACGCTGCGCAATGACTGTGAGACTCACCCGCCGCTCCCTTTGTGGTGGCTGAAAAAATGTGGAATGCCGATTTCGGCGTGTAGCTTCGCAAGTATAACGGGCAAATCCGGCTTTACCTTTAATGAAGCGTTATCGCTCGGCGCACACGTTTGCTCATGGACGATGAATTCTGTTTAAACAAACGGTGCCGCTGTAAGACAGGTGCACTCGCAAGGAATTCAGCGCCGAAAAACAAATGCTCAGGCCAGCGGCCCGTTGAGCAATGGCACGAAACGCACCGCCCCGAGAACGTGTCGGGAGAAGCCGTTTTCTTCGCGCACGATCAACATCAATTGCTGAACTTCGCCTGAGCCGACCGGGATGACCATCCGCCCGCCCGGTGCCAGCTGATCGAGCAGCGCCTGGGGCACATCGGTCGCCACGGCCGTGACGATGATGCCGTTGTACGGCGCCAGCGCCGGCCAGCCTTCCCAGCCATCGCCCCAGCGGAACACCACGTTGCGCAGGTTGAGCTCGACCAGGCGTTCCTTGGCCCGGTCCTGCAGCACCTTGATCCGCTCGACGGAGAACACCCGCTCGACCAGTTGCGACAACACCGCCGTCTGATAACCGGAACCGGTGCCGATTTCCAGCACCTTGTCCAGCGGCCCCGCCTCGAGCAGCAACTCGCTCATGCGCGCGACCATATAAGGCTGGGAGATGGTCTGGTTGTGGCCGATCGGCAGCGCGGTGTCTTCATAGGCACGGTGCGCCAGCGCTTCGTCGACGAAGAGATGACGCGGCGTACGGCGGATCACTTCCAGCACGTTGGCGTTAGACAGCCCTTCTTCATACAGACGCTGAATCAGGCGTTCACGGGTGCGCTGGGAGGTCATCCCGATGCCGCTGCGCAACCGGTCGTCTTGTTCACGAGCCATCAGTTGAGCCCCTCCAGCCAGCCGTCGAGACTTCTGAAAGCATCATTGAAGGTGCGATCGAGCTGCAACGGAGTGATGGAAACGTAGCCCTGCATCACCGCATGGAAATCGGTGCCCGGACCGCCGTCCTCGGCATCGCCGGCGGCAGCAATCCAGTAACCGGCCTTGCCACGGGGATCGACCACTTTCATCGGCGCTGCCGCACGAGCGCGATGGCCCAGGCGCGTCAGCTGAATGCCGCGAATGTGATCAAGCGGCAGATTGGGAATGTTCACATTCAGTACCGTGCGCGGTGGCAGATCGAGCCCGGCGTGGGCTTCGACCAGTTTGCGCGCAAAGTAGGCGGCGGTGGGCAGATTGTCCACCTGCCGGGAAGCCAGCGAGAAGGCAAACGATGGGCGCTCAAGAAAGCGGCCTTCAAGGGCCGCCGCCACTGTCCCGGAATACAACACGTCGTCACCCAGGTTGGCTCCGAGGTTGATGCCCGAGACCACCATGTCCGGTTCGCGTTCCAGCAAACCGTTGAGCCCCAGGTGCACGCAGTCGGTCGGCGTGCCGTTGAGACTGATGAAACCGTTGGCCAGGTATTGCGGGTGCAGCGGACGATCCAGCGTCAGCGAACTGCTGGCACCGCTCTTGTCCTGTTCCGGGGCGATAACCACGCATTCGGTGTAATCCGCCAGCGCAGCATAGAGCGCGGCAAGACCGGGCGCAGTCACCCCATCGTCGTTAGAAATCAGAATACGCATGGGCTGTCCGTCTGCCCCACCGGCACCAGATCAACGAGTTCGCGCACCAATACGGTGGCGAAGCATCCGGCCGGGAGGACGAATTCCAGTTGCAGAATGTCAGGCTCGGGATAATGCCACGTCAACCCGCCAATGGGCAGCCGCAGGATACGACGTTCGTGGCTCATACCGGCATTAATCAACCAATCGCGCAGATCCGCCTCGCGTGCGGCGATTGCCTGCTCCAGATCATGGACAGCGCCGGCGGCCGGTGAGTCACCTTCGCCCCACTGCGGACCGGTCGGATGCAGATCGAGAATCGCCAGGCGCGGGTCGCTGCACTCGGCAACACCCGCCGGGAAAAAGCTGCGGCTGTCGGTGAAGGCCAGCAGATCGCCGACCTGGGCGCGCTGCCAGGTACCATCGGCAACACGTGCCGCCAGCACTTGGTTGAACAGAAAACTGCGTGCGGTCGACAGCAGGCGCGAGCGCACATTGCGCTGCTCCGGCAAAGCCTTCCGCGCCGCCCATGAACGGGCATCGACGACGTTGCCACCGTCATGACCGAAACGCTGGGCACCGAAGTAGTTCGGAATACCTTGCTTGGCAATCTGTTGCAGGCGCTCGTCGATGGCGGCTTTGTCGCCATTGAACTGAGTCAGGCGCAAGGTAAAACCGTTGGCCGAATGCGCGCCGCGTTGCAGCTTGCGCTTGTGGCGGGTGGTCTTGAGGATCTTCAGCGTATCGTTTTCCGCCGCCGACAGGTCCGGGTCAGCCTTGCCCGGCAGTTGCACACTGAACCACTGGCGGGTCAGCGCCTGACGGTCTTTAAGGCCGGCATAGCTGACCGTGCGCAACGGCACGCCGGCCGCCTTGGCAATGCGTCGTGCCGCTTCTTCGGTGTTCAGACCGCGCTTTTCTACCCAGATCCACAGGTGCTCGCCGTCACCGCTGAACGGAATGTCGAGGACTTCGTCGACCTGGAAATCTTCGGCGATGGCTTTCAGTACCGCGGTGCCGAGGGCGTCGCCATAGGCCCGCGGGCCGAGCAGTTGCAGTTCGTTCATGCGCGCAGCAACAAGGCAACGGAATGCACGGCAATGCCTTCTTCGCGACCGACGAAGCCGAGCTTCTCGGTGGTGGTGGCTTTCACGTTCACTTGATCCAGTTCTACTTGCAGATCCGCGGCAATCAGCGCGCGCATCGATTCGATATGGGGGGCCATTTTCGGGGCCTGGGCAACGATGGTGTTGTCGACGTTGCCGATTTTCCAGCCTTTGGCGTGGATCAGGCTGACCACGTGACGCAACAGCACACGGCTGTCGGCGCCCTTGAATTGCGGGTCGGTGTCCGGGAAGTGCTTGCCGATATCACCCAGCGCCGCCGCACCGAGCAAGGCATCGCTCAAGGCATGCAGCAGGACGTCACCGTCGGAGTGAGCGAGCAGCCCGAAGCCGTGTGCGATTCGCACGCCGCCCAGAGTAATGAAATCGCCTTCAGCGAAACGGTGCACATCATAGCCGTGGCCAATACGCATAAAAAAACGCCCCGAATTTTGTCAGGGCGTGATTCTACCTGCATTAGCCCTTTAGAGCGCGTGCGTGATGCTGCAAGTGGTCGTCTATGAAGCTGGCGATGAAGAAATAGCTGTGGTCGTAGCCCGGTTGCAGGCGCAACGTCAGCGGATGCCCCGCCTGTTTTGCCGCTTGTTGCAGCGCTTCCGGCTTGAGCTGGGTGGCGAGGAAATCGTCACGGTCACCCTGATCGACCAGCAATGGCAGTTTCTCGTGCGCCTCGGCGATCAGTGCGCAGGCATCCCACTCGCGCCATTTCGAACGGTCTTCGCCCAGATAACGGGAGAACGCCTTCTGACCCCACGGGCAATCCATCGGGTTGTTGATCGGTGAAAACGCAGAAACCGACTGGTAACGCCCCGGATTGCGCAACGCACAGACCAATGCACCGTGACCGCCCATGGAGTGGCCGCTGATGCTGCGCTTGTCCGACGCCGGGAAATGCGCCTCAACCAGTGAAGGCAATTCCTGCACGACGTAGTCATGCATCCGATAGTGTCGCGACCATGGCTCCTGCGTGGCGTTCAGGTAGTACCCGGCACCCAGGCCGAAATCCCACGCTCCATCAGGGTCACCCGGTACATCCGCGCCACGAGGGCTGGTGTCCGGCGCCACAATGATCAACCCCAGTTCGGCTGCCATGCGCATGGCTCCGGCCTTCTGCATGAAGTTCTCGTCCGTGCAGGTCAGGCCCGACAGCCAGTACAGCACCGGCAGCTTGCCGCCCTGCTCTGCCTGCGGCGGCAGGTACACGGCGAACACCATGTCGCAGCCCAGCACTTCGGAGCGATGGCGATAGCGCTTGTGCCAGCCGCCGAAACTCTTCTGACAGGAGATGTTTTCCAGACTCATGTAGGACTCCTACGCAGCCACGGCTGCACATTGGCAGCCGTGGCATCGCGATTGATCAGAAATGAATGACGGTACGGATGCTCTTGCCTTCGTGCATCAGGTCGAAGGCCTTGTTGATGTCTTCCAGGCCCATGGTGTGGGTGATGAAGGTATCCAGCGGGATTTCGCCGCTCTGAGCCATGTCGACATAGCTTGGCAACTCTGTACGACCACGCACGCCGCCGAACGCCGAACCGCGCCAGACGCGACCGGTCACCAGCTGGAACGGACGGGTAGCGATTTCCTGACCGGCACCGGCCACGCCGATGATGACCGACTCGCCCCAACCTTTATGGCAGCACTCAAGGGCTGCGCGCATCAGTTGCACGTTGCCGATGCATTCGAAGGAGAAATCGACGCCGCCATCGGTCATGTCGACGATCACTTCCTGGATCGGACGATCGAAGTCTTTCGGGTTCACGCAGTCGGTAGCGCCCAGTTGCTTGGCGATTTCGAACTTGGCCGGGTTGATGTCGATGGCGATGATGCGAGCGGCCTTGGCCTTCACCGCACCAATCACCGCCGACAGACCGATACCGCCCAGACCGAAAATGGCCACGGTGTCACCCGGTTTGACCTTGGCGGTGTTGATCACCGCACCGATACCGGTGGTCACGCCGCAACCGAGCAGGCAGACCTTTTCCAGCGGTGCATCCTTGGAGATCTTGGCCACGGAGATTTCCGGCAGCACGGTGTACTCGGAGAAGGTCGAGGTACCCATGTAGTGGAAAATCGTTTGGCCCTTGTAGGAAAAGCGCGAAGTGCCGTCCGGCATCAGGCCCTTGCCCTGGGTGGCGCGAATCGCCTGACACAGGTTGGTCTTGCCCGACTTGCAGAATTTGCACTGGCCGCACTCCGGGGTGTACAGCGGGATCACGTGGTCGCCGACGGCCACCGAGGTCACGCCTTCGCCGATCGCTTCAACGATGGCACCACCTTCGTGACCGAGGATCGACGGGAAGATACCTTCCGGATCAGCACCGGACAGAGTGTAGGCGTCAGTGTGGCAAACCCCGGAAGCCACCACGCGCAGCAACACTTCACCGGCCTTGGGCATGGCGACATCGACTTCTACGATTTCCAGCGGCTTCTTGGCCTCAAAGGCAACGGCGGCGCGCGACTTGATCATGCTGACTCTCCAGTGAATCCATTGAATAAAAAAACAGACTGGCAGTGTAGTCCAGCGCTGATTGATGAATAATCCGGACAAAAGCAAAACATTATTGCCATACAGGGATAATCCTGATGTCCGAAAACCGCTGGGAAGGCATCGACGAGTTCGTCGCCGTTGCCGAATGCAGCCAGTTCACCGCTGCTGCCGAACGCTTGGGCGTTTCTTCCTCGCACATCAGTCGACAAATCGTACGACTGGAAGAACGTTTGCAGACACGACTGCTCTACCGCAGCACCCGGCGCGTCACGCTGACAGAAGCCGGCCAGACCTTCCTGCAACATTGCCAACGACTGCAGGACGGTCGCGAAGAAGCGTTGCGTGCGGTCGGTGATCTGACCAGCGAGCCCAAAGGCATGCTGCGCATGACCTGCGCCGTAGCCTACGGCGAGCGCTTCATCGTGCCGCTGGTGACCCGGTTCATGGGGCACTATCCACAACTGCGCATCGATATCGAACTGACCAACCGGCAACTCGATCTGGTCCACGAAGGCCTGGACCTGGCGATCCGCCTCGGGCGTCTTCAGGATTCCCGGCTGGTGGCGACTCGTCTGGCCCCACGGCGCATGTACCTCTGCGCATCGCCGTCCTACCTCGAACGGTACGGTCGGCCACACAGTTTGTCGGAACTGAGCCGGCACAATTGCCTGATCGGCAGCTCGGACATCTGGCAGCTTGAGCAAAATGGGCGGGAATTTTCCCAGCGGGTGCAGGGAAACTGGCGCTGCAACAGTGGGCAAGCGGTGCTGGATGCAGCGCTGCAGGGCGTGGGTTTGTGTCAGTTGCCGGACTATTACGTGCTGGAGCACCTGCACAGCGGTGCATTGATCTCACTGCTGGAAGCGCATCATCCGCCAAATACGGCGGTGTGGGCGCTGTATCCACAGCAACGGCACCTTTCGCCGAAGGTGCGCAAACTGGTGGATTTTCTTAAGGAAGGTCTGGCCGAGCGGCCCGAGTACCGGATTTAACGACGGTTGGCCCAGCGCTGGCGCAACCATTCCAAATCTTCCGGGCGGGTGACTTTCAGGTTATCCGCACGGCCCTCGATCAGACGCGGCGCCATACCGGCCCACTCCATCGCCGAGGCTTCATCGGTGATCACCGCATCAGCCACCAGACTGTCCGCCAGCGCGCGGTGCAGTGCACCGAGGCGAAACATCTGCGGCGTATAGGCCTGCCAGATCACGCTGCGATCCACGGTTTCGACCACACGACCGTGCTTGTCGACCCGCTTCAGGGTGTCGCGCGCCGGCACGGCCAGCAGGCCGCCCACTGAATCGTCGGCAAGTTCTGAAAGTAACTTATCGAGATCGTCACGGCTCAGATTGGGCCGTGCCGCATCGTGCACCAGCACCCAATCCTCATCGTCGGCACCTTGCGCGTGCAAATGCAGCAAGGCGTTGAGCACCGAACCAGAACGCTCGGCGCCGCCATCGACCCGTTGAATTCGCGGATCGCTGGCGCTGGCCAGGGTCGGCCAATAAGGATCATCGACAGCAAGACTGACCACCAACCCCTTGAGGCTCGGGTGATCGAGGAAACAGCCGAGGCTGTGTTCGAGAATTGTGCGCCCGCCCAGTTGCAGGTATTGCTTGGGACGGTCCGCAGCCATACGGGCACCGACGCCCGCGGCAGGAATCACGGCCCAGAAGGCCGGCAGGGAATCGATCATTGGGCCAACTGGTAAAGGGTTTCGCCGTCCTTGACCATGCCCAGTTCGTGACGAGCCCGCTCTTCAACGGTCTCCATGCCTTTCTTCAACTCGCTGACTTCAGCGTCCATCACCCGGTTGCGCTCCAGCAGGGCTTCGTTCTCGGCGTGTTGATCAGCGATCTGCTGATTCAGTTCGGCAACCTGCGCCAGACTGCCATTACCCACCCACAGGCGGTACTGCAGACCGGCCAGCAGCAAGAGCAAGACGAGAAACAACCAGTAAGGACTGCGCATCGAATATCAGGTATCCAGTGAAAAAAGACAGCCACGCAAAAACTTTGAAGCATCTGATAGCACGAAGCCTGGAATATCCAGGCTTGTGCATATAAGGCATCAGATTAGTGGCAAATCCATCGCTGTCACGACTTTTCCGACACAATCCGGTGTCTTTTTAACATGTAGCGATCAGCCGCGGAACTCGGAGCGACCGTTGTACTTGGCTTTGCCATTCAACTGCTCTTCGATACGCAGCAGTTGGTTGTACTTGGAAACGCGGTCGGAACGGCACAGCGAGCCGGTCTTGATCTGGCCAGCCGAAGTGCCCACGGCCAGGTCGGCAATGGTCGAATCTTCGGTTTCGCCCGAACGGTGCGAGATCACGGCAGTGTAACCGCCAGCCTTGGCCATCTGGATGGCTTCCAGGGTTTCGGTCAGGGTGCCGATCTGGTTGAACTTGATCAGGATCGAGTTGGCGATCTTTTTATCGATGCCTTCTTTCAGGATCTTGGTGTTGGTCACGAACAGGTCGTCGCCGACCAGTTGGGTCTTCTCGCCGATCTTGTCGGTGAGGATCTTCCAGCCAGCCCAGTCGGACTCGTCCAGACCGTCTTCGATCGAGATGATCGGGTAACGCTCGGTCAGACCTTTCAGGTAGTCGGCGAAACCTTCAGCGGTGAACACCTGGCCTTCGCCGGACAGGTTGTACTTGCCGTCTTCGAAGAATTCGCTGGCCGCGCAGTCCAGAGCCAGGGTCACGTCGGTGCCCAGTTTGTAACCGGCGTTGGCAACGGCTTCGGAGATCACTTTCAGTGCGTCTTCGTTGGACGCCAGGTTTGGCGCGAAACCGCCTTCGTCACCGACAGCAGTGCTCAGGCCACGGGCCTTCAGCACGGCTTTCAGGTGATGGAAAATCTCGGTGCCCATGCGCAGACCTTCCGAGAAAGACTTGGCGCCAACCGGCTGAACCATGAATTCCTGGATGTCGACGTTGTTGTCGGCGTGTTCGCCACCGTTGATGATGTTCATCATCGGAACCGGCATCGAGTAAACACCCGGGGTGCCGTTCAGGTTGGCGATGTGTGCGTACAGCGGCAGGTCCTGATCCTGTGCAGCCGCCTTGGCCGCAGCCAGGGAAACGGCGAGGATGGCGTTGGCGCCCAGGGTTGCCTTGTTTTCGGTACCGTCGAGCTTGATCATCGCGTGATCCAGGGCTTTCTGGTCGCTCGGGTCGGTGCCCAGCAGCAGATCGCGGATCGGACCGTTGATGTTGGCTACCGCCTTGAGCACGCCCTTGCCCAGGTAACGGCTCTTGTCGCCATCACGCAGCTCGAGCGCTTCACGCGAGCCAGTGGATGCACCGGACGGCGCGCAAGCGCTGCCGATGATGCCGTTGTCGAGAAGCACGTCCGCTTCCACGGTGGGATTGCCACGGGAGTCGAGAACTTCACGACCTTTGATGTCGACGATTTTTGCCATTGTTGTAAACACTCCAAAGTTGACGAAAACGACGCAGCTAGAGGAAATCTTTTGACCGTCGGCAAGTGGTGTACAGCGGGCAGCTTGCAGACGACAACGCTCATACCCGAGGGCATGAGCGACAAATCGTGCGGTACTTTACCGGAGAATTGAGGTTTACGCGGTTTCTACCGTCGGAAAACTCTTCACCAGTTCGTCCAGGGCTTTGAGCTGGGCCAGGAATGGCTCCAGTTTGTCCAGACGCAAGGCGCAAGGGCCGTCGCATTTGGCGTTGTCCGGGTCCGGGTGCGCTTCGAGGAACAGACCCGCCAGCGACTGGCTCATGCCCGCCTTGGCCAGGTCGGTGACCTGGGCGCGGCGACCGCCGGCGGAGTCGGAACGACCGCCAGGCATTTGCAGCGAATGGGTCACGTCGAAGAATACCGGGTACTCGAACTGCTTCATGATGCCGAAGCCGAGCATGTCCACCACGAGGTTGTTGTAGCCGAAGCTCGAACCGCGCTCGCAGAGGATCAATTGATCGTTACCCGCTTCCACGCACTTGTTCAGGATGTGTTTCATTTCCTGAGGCGCGAGGAACTGGGCTTTCTTGATGTTGATCACAGCGTTGGTCTTGGCCATCGCGACGACCAGATCGGTCTGGCGCGACAGGAAAGCCGGCAACTGGATGATGTCGCAGACCTCAGCGACGACCGCGGCCTGGTCAGGCTCGTGGACGTCGGTGATGATCGGTACGCCGAAGGCTTGTTTGATGTCCTGGAAGATGCGCATGCCCTCTTCCAGGCCAGGACCGCGATAGGAGGTCACAGAAGAACGGTTGGCCTTGTCGAAGCTGGCCTTGAACACGTAAGGGATACCGAGTTTTTCGGTGACCTTCACGTACTCTTCGCAAACCTGCATGGCCATGTCACGGCTTTCCAGCACGTTCATGCCGCCGAACAGCACCATGGGTTTGTCGTTGGCAATCTCGATGTCGCCGACGCGGATGATCTTCTGTGCCATCGGGGTTACGCCTTCTTCTGGTGTTGAGCCAACGCTGCTTTCACGAAACCGCTGAACAGCGGGTGACCGTCACGCGGAGTCGAGGTGAATTCCGGGTGGAACTGGCAAGCGACGAACCATGGATGATCCGGGGCTTCGACCACTTCGACCAGCGCAGCATCGGAAGAACGACCGGAAATCTTCAGGCCGGCTTCGATGATCTGCGGCAGCAGGTTGTTGTTCACTTCGTAACGGTGACGGTGACGCTCGACAATCACATCCTTGCCGTAGCAGTCGTGCACCTTGGAGCCGGCTTCGAGCAGGCATTCCTGAGCGCCGAGGCGCATGGTGCCGCCCAGGTCGGACGCTTCGGTACGCACTTCAACGGCGCCGGTGGCGTCTTCCCACTCGGTGATCAGACCGACAACCGGATGGCCGCTGGCACGATCGAACTCGGTGGAGTTGGCGTCTTTCCAGCCCAGCACGTTACGGGCGAACTCGATGACCGCCACTTGCATGCCCAGGCAGATACCCAGGTACGGAACCTTGTTTTCGCGAGCGTATTGAACGGCAGTGATCTTGCCTTCCACGCCACGCAGACCGAAGCCACCCGGTACGAGGATCGCGTCGACACCTTCCAGCAGCGCGGTGCCCTGGTTCTCGATGTCTTCGGAATCGATGTAGCGCAGGTTGACCTTGGTGCGGTTGGTGATGCCGGCGTGACTCATCGCTTCGATCAGCGACTTGTAGGCGTCCAGCAGCTCCATGTACTTGCCGACCATCGCGATGGTGACTTCGTGCTCAGGGTTCAGCTTGGCATCGACGACCTTTTCCCACTCGGACAGGTCGGCGCCATTGCATTGCAGGCCGAAACGCTCGACGACGAAATCGTCCAGACCCTGGGCGTGCAGCACGGCCGGGATCTTGTAGATGGTGTCGACGTCTTCCAGGGAGATCACCGCACGCTCTTCAACGTTGGTGAACAGCGCGATCTTGCGACGCGACGACACATCCACCGGATGGTCGGAGCGGCAGATCAGCACGTCTGGCTGCAGGCCGATCGAACGCAGCTCTTTTACGGAGTGCTGAGTCGGTTTGGTCTTGGTTTCGCCAGCGGTGGCGATGTACGGAACCAGGGTCAGGTGCATCAGCATCGCGCGCTTGGAACCGACTTCCACACGCAGCTGGCGGATGGCTTCGAGGAACGGTTGCGATTCGATGTCGCCAACGGTACCGCCGATTTCCACCAGGGCCACGTCGGCATCGCCGGCGCCCTTGATGATGCGACGCTTGATTTCGTCGGTGATGTGCGGAATCACCTGGATGGTTGCACCCAGGTAGTCACCACGGCGCTCTTTGCGCAGCACGTGCTCGTAGACACGGCCGGTGGTGAAGTTGTTGTTCTGGGTCATGGTCGTGCGGATGAACCGCTCGTAGTGGCCCAGGTCCAGGTCAGTCTCGGCGCCGTCGTGGGTGACGAACACTTCACCGTGCTGGAACGGGCTCATGGTGCCCGGGTCGACGTTGATGTACGGATCCAGCTTCAGCATGGTGACCTTAAGCCCCCGCGCCTCCAGGATGGCCGCCAATGAAGCCGATGCAATGCCTTTCCCCAAAGAAGAAACAACACCGCCCGTGACGAATATGTAGCGCGTCATGAAAAACCCTAGAAGTCTGCGTTAAAGCGGTCCGAGCCGCCGGGGAAAGCGAAGGAAGGCCGAAGCCCCCGATCACCTGCATTAATCACAGTGCACCTTTCAAAAAAACCGCCGCGTTGGGACAGACCGGAAGTGAAAACACCGGTACGTTGCTCGCTACACATTTTTTGGAATCGCCCAGCAAAGACTGCTTGGTAATCGGCAACTCCTGCAATTCAGGCGAATCCACAGAAGTTGTATCAAGAAGGGAGCGTAGTCTACCGGAATGCCCCCTTCATCTCAAACCTTGATCTTCGTCAGAAGGCTGCCAATGCAATCGCCAGCCTTCCGGTGCATTGCTGTCGAGCCCCGGCAGGTTCGCCACGGCGAGCAATTCTTCACCGCGAAACAGCAGCGGCAATCTGCCACGCACAAAGGCCGGCACCGCGCGCTCATTGAGCAGGCGCTTGAGATCGCGATGTCCGCGATCCGCCAGATGCATCACCTCGCCGCCCTGTCGATAGCGGATCTGCAGCGGCCCTGCGGGAGTCTGACCGCTGAACATGACACGCCCGTTATCGGGCAAGCGTAGCGCCAGCGACGTCTCGCGCCAGTCACCGCTGACAACCGGCGTACGCAGCCAATGGCCGCTGAGCCACCACAGGCGACCGGCGCTGCGGTGCAACTCGCCATCCGCCAGACGCCAGACCGGAGCGGCATCGTTACCGGCATCGCGCAGATCGACCCAACCCGACCAATGGTCGGTATCCGGCAGTCGGGTGAGCGGTTCAAGCCAGTGACTGAGTGCATTGCGCTGGCGCGCATCGGACAACCCGGCGATGGCCGCGAACTCCAGCGATGGCAATCCCGACCATTCGAACTCACTGGGCAAGCTCGCTTGACTCAGATCAATCTGCGCCAGCTCATCAAGCAAACCTTGCGCCTCACGCAAATGCGCCGCACTGCGGGCCATGCTGGCGTGTGCCTGCGGCCAGCGACCGGTCAGCAACGGCATGACCTGATGACGCAGGTAGTTGCGCGAAAACTGTCGGTCCTGATTCGACGGATCCTCGACCCAACGCAGATCATGATCCCGCGCATAGGCTTCCAGTTCGGCACGCGAGATGTCGAGCAACGGCCGAAACAGACTGCCCTGCCCCAACGTTCGCTGCGCCGGCATGCCGGACAGACCGCGCACCCCGGCGCCTCGCAGCAAGCGGAACAACAGGGTTTCTGCCTGGTCGTCGCGGTGCTGGCCCGTCATCAAGACATCATTGATCCGGGTCGTCGAAGTGAATGCCGCGTAACGCGCATCCCGCGCCGCACGCTCAAGGCTGGCGCCCTTTTGCACAGTCACGTGAACGATCTGCAATGGAATGCCCAAGGCGTCACAGACAGCCTGGCAATGCACCGCCCACACGTCAGCCGCAACCTGAAGACCGTGATGGACATGGATGGCGCTTAACGCCGGAAGGGATTCGGATTTGGCGAGCGTTGCCAGAAGGTGTAGCAGGACGGTGGAGTCGAGGCCGCCCGACAAAGCGATACGCCAATGAGCCGCATCGAGCCAGGGCTTGAGATTGCGCAGAAGCCTGGAAGGCAAATCAATCGTCGACTGATCCATTTTTTTCCTTGGCACAAATCAAATGTGGGAGCGAGTCTGCTCGCGATAGCGGTGCAACAGCCAACTCATTGGTTGAATGTTACCCCTCATCGCGAGCAGGCTCGCTCCCACATTGGGTATTGCGCAGTCGACTTAGAGACCGTAGCTCATCAGACGATCGTAACGACGTTTGAGCAGCGCTTCGTTGTCGAGCTTCTTCAGCATCGCCAGTTGCGAGCTCAGCTCTGCACGGATCGACGCAGCAGCCGCCGCCGGATCGCGGTGGGCGCCGCCCAGAGGCTCGCCGATCACTTTGTCGACGATGCCCAGGCCTTTCAGACGCTCGGCGGTGATGCCCATCGCTTCAGCAGCATCCGGCGCTTTCTCTGCGGTTTTCCACAGAATCGAAGCGCAACCTTCCGGCGAGATCACCGCGTAGGTCGAGTATTGCAGCATGTTCAACTGGTCGCAGACACCGATCGCCAGCGCACCGCCGGAACCACCCTCACCAATTACGGTGGCGATGATCGGGGTTTTCAGGCGGGCCATGACGCGCAGGTTCCAGGCAATCGCTTCGCTCTGGTTGCGCTCTTCGGCGTCGATGCCAGGGTAGGCACCCGGGGTGTCGATGAAGGTCAGGATCGGCATCTTGAAACGTTCGGCCATTTCCATCAGGCGGCAGGCCTTGCGATAGCCTTCCGGGCGCGGCATGCCGAAGTTGCGGCGTACCTTTTCGCGCACTTCACGGCCCTTCTGGTGACCGATCACCATCACTGGCTGGTCTTCCAGACGTGCCACGCCGCCCACAATGGCCGCGTCGTCGGAGAAGTGACGATCACCGTGCAGTTCGTCGAACTCGGTGAAGATGTGCTCGATGTAGTCCAGGGTGTATGGACGTTTCGGGTGACGTGCCAGACGTGCGATCTGCCAGCTGGTCAGTTTGCCGAAGATGTCTTCGGTGAGCGTCTTGCTCTTGTCCTGCAGGCGGGAGATCTCATCGCCGATATTCAGCGAATTGTCATTACCGACCAAGCGCAACTCTTCGATCTTGGCTTGCAGGTCGGCGATCGGCTGTTCGAAATCCAGGAAATTCGGGTTCATAGGCGTCCGTCTTGGGTCGTGTCCCAAGTGAGCTTGGGGCCGGCCGGTTGTCTATTCGCGCCCTACCTTAAGGGAGAGGCGCGCTGAGGTCGAGATTAAAAATTCAGGTTGTGGGCAGGCGGTTCGGTCTCACCTGCCGGTCAACGGTATTGGAGGAAGACGTTGTCTCGCCCGAACTGGTCACGCAGGGCTTGAATCAAGGCATCCGCCGGGTCGATCCGCCAGGTCTCGCCAAACTGCAGCAAGGTCTTCGCATCCGGGCTGGTGTATTCCATGGTGATCGGGCACGCCCCGCGATGACGCTTGAGCAAATCCCCCAACCAGCGTAGCTGATCACCTTTCAGGTCCTGGGTCTGCAGCTTCAGGCGCAGGCTCTCGGCCAGGTTGGTTCGCGCATCTTCCATGCTCATCACCCGCTTTACCCGCAGGCGCAGGCCGCCGGAGAAGTCATCGTTGCTGACCTCGCCTTCGACCACCACCATCGCATCGGTCTGCAGCAGCGATTGCGCAGAGTGGAACGCATCGGCGAACAGCGACGCCTCGATCCGCCCGGAGCGGTCGTCAAGGGTGATGAAACCCATCTTGTCGCCCTTTTTGTTCTTCATCACCCGCAGGGCAATGATCATCCCCGCCACGGTCTGGGTGTCCCGGGCCGGTTTCAGGTCGATGATGCGCTGGCGGGCGAAACGGCGGATTTCGCCTTCGTATTCGTCGATCGGGTGGCCGGTCAGGTACAGGCCGAGGGTGTCTTTTTCACCCTTCAGGCGTTCCTTGAGCGTCAGCTCCTTGGCCTTGCGATGCAGCGCGTAAACGTCTGCGTCCTCCTCAACAAACAACCCGCCGAACAGATCGGCGTGACCACTGTCGCGGGTGCGTGCAGTCTGTTCGGCCGACTTGATCGCCTCTTCCATCGCCGCCAGCAGCACGGCGCGGTTGCGGTCAATGTTGGCCTGATACGCCTTTTGCTCGTCATGGAAGTACGGGCCGAGGCGATCCAGCGCGCCGCTGCGGATCAGACCGTCCAGCGTACGCTTGTTGATGCGCTTGAGGTCGACCCGGGCGCAGAAGTCGAACAGATCCTTGAACGGACCGGCCTGACGCGCTTCGGTGATCGCTTCCACCGGGCCTTCGCCGACGCCTTTGATCGCGCCAAGGCCGTACACGATGCGGCCCTCGTCGTTCACCGTGAACTTGAACTCCGAAGTGTTCACGTCCGGCGCGTCGAGGCGCAGCTTCATCGTGCGCACTTCCTCGATCAAGGTCACGACCTTGTCGGTGTTGTGCATATCCGCCGACAGTACCGCGGCCATGAACGGCGCCGGGTAGTGAGCCTTCAGCCAGGCAGTCTGGTACGACACCAGGCCGTAGGCGGCGGAGTGGGATTTGTTGAAGCCGTAACCGGCGAATTTCTCTACCAGGTCGAAAATGTTACCGGCCAGATCCGCGTCGATATTGTTCGACGCACAACCCTCGATGAAACCGCCGCGCTGCTTGGCCATTTCCTCGGGTTTCTTCTTACCCATCGCCCGACGCAGCATGTCCGCACCACCGAGGGTGTAACCGGCCATGACCTGGGCGATCTGCATCACCTGTTCCTGATACAGGATGATGCCGTACGTCGGTGCCAGCACCGGCTGCAAGCCTTCGTACTGGTAATCCGGGTGCGGATACGCCAGTTCAGCGCGACCGTGCTTGCGGTTGATGAAGTCATCCACCATGCCGGACTGCAACGGGCCCGGACGGAACAGGGCCACCAGTGCAATAAGGTCTTCGAGGCAGTCGGGCTTGAGCTTTTTGATCAGCTCTTTCATGCCACGGGATTCAAGCTGGAACACCGCAGTGGTTTCAGCTTTTTGCAGCAGCTGATAGGTCGGCTTGTCATCCAGCGGGATGAACGCGATGTCCAGCGGCGGCTCGTTGACCTTGGCGCGGTCGCGGTTGATGGTTTTCAGCGCCCAGTCGATGATCGTCAGGGTCCGCAGGCCGAGGAAGTCGAACTTCACCAGACCGGCCGCTTCCACGTCATCCTTGTCGAACTGGGTTACCAGACCGTCGCCAGCCTCGTCGCAATAGATCGGCGAGAAGTCGGTCAGCTTGGTCGGCGCAATCACCACACCACCGGCGTGTTTACCGACGTTACGCACCACGCCTTCAAGTTTGCGCGCCATCTCCCAGATTTCTGCCGCTTCTTCATCGACCTTGATGAAGTCGCGCAGGATTTCTTCCTGCTCGTAGGCTTTTTCCAGGGTCATCCCGACTTCGAACGGAATCATCTTCGACAGACGATCCGCCAGACCGAACGACTTGCCCTGGGCCCGCGCCACGTCCCGCACCACAGCCTTGGCCGCCATGGAACCGAAGGTGATGATCTGGCTTACGGCGTTGCGGCCGTACTTTTCGGCCACGTAATCGATTACCCGGTCGCGGCCGTCCATGCAGAAGTCGACGTCGAAGTCGGGCATGGATACCCGTTCCGGGTTGAGGAAGCGTTCGAAAAGAAGGTCGTATTCCAGCGGATCAAGGTCGGTGATCTTCTGCACATAGGCCACCAGCGATCCGGCACCCGACCCCCGGCCCGGGCCCACCGGCACGCCGTTGTTCTTGGCCCACTGGATAAAGTCCATCACGATCAGGAAGTAACCGGGGAATCCCATCTGGATGATGATATCCAGCTCGAAATTCAGCCGGTCGACATAGACCTGACGCTTGGCCTCGTAGTCCTCGGTGGTGTCCTTGGGCAGCAGTACGCTGAGACGCTCGTCCAGACCATCGAACGACACTTTGCGGAAATACTCGTCGATGGTCATGCCATCGGGAATCGGATAGTCCGGCAGGAAGTGCTTGCCCAGCTTCACGTCGATGTTGCAGCGCTTGGCGATTTCGACGGTGTTTTCCACGGCATCCGGCAGGTCACTGAACAGCTCGGCCATTTCCTCGGCGCTTTTCAGGTACTGCTGATCGCTGTAATTCTTCGAACGACGCGGATCGTCGAGGGCCCGGCCCTCACCGATGCAGACGCGGGTTTCGTGGGCGGCGAAGTCTTCCTGCTTGATGAAGCGCACATCGTTGGTGGCGACCAGCGGCGCGCCAAGCTTCTCGGCCAGGGCCACGGCGCCGTGCAATTGTTCTTCGTCGTTCGGGCGGTTGGTGCGCTGGATCTCCAGATAGAAACGATCCGGGAACACCGACATCCACTCACGGGTCAGGACTTCGGCCTCGGCAGGATTGCCGCCGATCATGGCCATGCCGATCTCGCCTTCTTTCGCGGCGGACAACATGATCAAGCCTTCGTTGGCCTCGGCCACCCACTCGCGCTCGATGATGATCATGCCGTTGCGCTGACCGTCGATGAAGCCACGGGAAATCAGCTCGGTCAGGTTGCGATAGCCCAGGGCGTTCATGACCAGCAGGCTGATCCGGCTCAGCGGACCATCCGGGTCCTTGTTCGACAGCCACAGGTCGGCGCCGCAGATCGGCTTGATCCCCGCGCCCATGGTGTTTTTATAGAATTTGACCAGCGAACACATGTTGTTCTGGTCGGTAACCGCAACGGCCGGCATGCCCATGCCGGTCAAGGCCTTGACCAGCGGCTTGATCCGCACCAGCCCGTCGACCAGGGAGTATTCAGTGTGCAGGCGTAGATGAACGAATGAAGCCGGCATAGTGATCCTGTCCAGTTACATAGAGACAACAAGGCCCGGATTGTACCGGGCCCCGAGTAAAACATCAGCCTCGCCGCTAAACCTGCGTGAGACCTTCCAGCGCCTCGTAAGCCTGCCGCACCGGGGCAAACGAACGCCGGTGAATCGGCGTCGGCCCGAGGCGTACCAGCGCTTCCAGATGAACGGGCGTCGGATAGCCTTTATGACCGCCGATGCCGTAACCCGGGTAGATCAACTCGAACGCCGCCATCTCGCGGTCGCGACTGACCTTGGCCAGAATCGACGCGGCGGCGATGGCCGGGACCTTGCTATCACCCTTGACCACCGCTTCGGAACGCATCGGCAGTTTCGGGCAGCGGTTGCCGTCGATCATCGCCAGTTTCGGCTGGATATGCAGACCCGCGACGGCGCGCTGCATGGCCAGCATGGTGGCGTGAAGGATGTTCAGTTCGTCGATCTCTTCGACTTCGGCGCGGGCGATACACCAGCTCAATGCCTTCTCGCAGATTTCGTCGTAGAGCTTTTCACGCTTGGCTTCGGTGAGTTTTTTCGAGTCGTTGAGACCAAGAATCGGCCGGTTCGGATCGAGGATCACCGCCGCCGTAACGACCGCGCCGCACAACGGGCCGCGACCGACTTCATCTACGCCAGCCACCAGCTCTTCGACTTCGGCGACCAGGGTGAAATCCAGGCCCATTTGCATGTTTGTCTTGCTCATCGAGTTTGACCGATCAGGTTCAGAACGGCATCAGCCGCCTGATTGGAGGCGTCCAGGCGCAGGGTGCGGTGGATTTCATCGAAGCCGCGAGTCTGCTCTTCACCGCCGTCGATCAGCGGCGACAGGGTCTGGGCCAGCGCCTCGACCGTCGCATCATCCTGCAACAATTCCGGCACCAGCAACCGCTGGGCCAGCAGGTTCGGCAGGGAGACGTACGGACTCTTTACCATGCGCTTGAGAATCCAGAACGTCAGCGGCGCAAGACGGTAGGCCACGACCATCGGGCGCTTGTAGAGCAGCGCCTCAAGGGTCGCCGTGCCCGACGCGATCAGGACCGCGTTGCACGCTGCCAGCGCCAGATGGGACTGGCCATTGAGCAAGGTCACCGGCAGGTCACGGCCGACCAACAGCTCTTCAAGCTGGGCTCGACGCTCCGGGTTGGCACATGGAATGACGAAGCGCAAACCCGGACGCATGGCGCGCAGGCGTTCAGCGGTATCGAGAAAAAGCGCGCCCAGACGACTGACTTCGCCGCCCCGGCTGCCCGGCATCAAAGCCACCAGCGGACCGTCAGGCAAACCCAGTTCGGCTCGCGCAGCGGCGCGATCGGCTTCCAGTGGAATGGTATCGGCCAGCGTATGGCCGACGAATCGCACCGGTACGCCCTTCTCTTCGTAAAACTTTGCTTCGAACGGCAGCAGCGTGAGCATCAGGTCGCAGCCTTCGCGGATCTTCAGCACCCGCTTCTGCCGCCATGCCCATACCGAAGGGCTGACGTAGTGCACGGTCTTGATCCCGGCCTGACGCAGCTTGAGTTCGATGTTGAGGTTGAAATCCGGCGCATCGATGCCGATAAACACGTCCGGCTTCTGGGCGATCAGGGCGGCGATCAGGTCCTTGCGGCGCTTGAGCAGCTCACGCAGCCGACCGAGAACCTCCACCAGCCCCATGACCGATAAGCGCTCCATGGGGAAGTAGGAATTCAGGCCCTCGGCCTGCATCAGGGGGCCGCCGACGCCGATAAACTCGACCGCCGGATGCTGTGCCTTGAGGGCACGCATCAGACCGGCGCCCAGAATATCGCCGGAGGCCTCACCCGCCACCAGCGCAATACGCAGATTGGCCATGATCAGCGAGTGATGCCGCGAGACGACGACTGGATGGAGTCACGGAACACCGCGACTTCCGGGAACTGGGCGGCAGGCTCGGCCAGTTCGGCCAGCGCTTGCTCGACAGTCAGCCCCTGACGATAAACGGTTTTGTAGGCGCGGCGCAGGGCGTGAATCGCATCCTCGCTGAAACCGCGACGACGCATGCCTTCAAAATTCATGCTGCGCGCTTCAGCCGGGTTGCCGAACACCGTGACGAACGCCGGGACGTCCTTGCCGATGGCCGTTCCCATGCCGGAAAAGCTGTGGGCGCCGATGTGGCAATACTGGTGCACCAGGGTGAAACCGGACAGGATCGCCCAATCTTCAACATGTACGTGGCCGGCCAGTGCCGTGTTGTTGACCAGGATGCAGTGGTTGCCGATGACACTGTCGTGACCGATGTGGGCGTAAGCCATGATCAGGTTGTGATCACCCAGGGTGGTTTCCGAGCGATCCTGAACGGTGCCACGGTGAATCGTCACGCCTTCACGGATAACGTTATGGTCACCGATCACCAGACGGGTTTCTTCACCCTTGTACTTGAGATCCGGCGTGTCTTCGCCTACCGAGGAAAACTGATAGATGCGGTTGTGCTTGCCGATTCGGGTCGGACCTTTGAGGATCACGTGGGGCCCGATCACTGTTCCCTCGCCGATTTCCACACCTGCGCCGATGATCGACCACGGGCCGACCTCGACACCTTCGGCCAGTACGGCCGAAGGATCGATGATTGCGCGAGGGTCAATCAAACTCATAGCTTGCGTTCCGCACAGATGATTTCAGCGGAGCAGACCGGCTTGCCATCGACCGAAGCCTGGCATTCGAACTTCCAGATCTGACGCTTGCAGCTGATGAACTTGGCTTCGAGGATCAACTGGTCACCCGGCAGCACTGGCTGACGGAAACGCAGTTTGTCGGAACCGACGAAATAGTAGAGGGTGCCATCGGCCGGTTTCACATCGAGCATCTTGAAACCGAGGATCCCGGCAGCCTGAGCCATCGCTTCGATGATCAACACGCCCGGCATGATCGGGTGCGCAGGGAAGTGGCCATTGAAGAACGGTTCGTTGATGCTGACATTCTTGTAGGCGCGAATGCGCTTGCCTTCCGTATCCAGTTCCACCACCCGGTCCACCAGCAGGAACGGGTAACGGTGAGGCAGGTATTCGCGAATCTCGTTGATGTCCATCATTTCGGGGGGAAGCCTATGTAAAGATTGGGAGCGCGACTGACGCGCACTCCTCTAGCAAATCAAGGAGGCAGTCCAGAGGCTGTGCACACTTGATATGGAAATGGTATCAGCCTTCAGATGAAGCGTTACCGCCAGGGGTCACTTCCCCTGCCTGCTTTTCCAGCTGTCGCAAGCGTCGCGCGATGTCATCGAGCTGACGGATGCGTGCCGCGCTTTTGCGCCACTCGGCAGCCGGCTGCATGGCCGTACCGGAAGAATAGGCGCCCGGCTCGGTAATCGAGTGAGTCACCATGGTCATCCCGGTCAGGAATACGTTGTCGCAAATATCGATGTGCCCTACCAGGCCGACACCACCGGCGAGCATGCAGTGCTTGCCGATCTTGGTGCTGCCGGAAATCCCCACGCACGCGGCCATGGCGGTGTGATCGCCGACCTGAACGTTGTGGGCGATCTGAATCTGGTTGTCCAGCTTGACGCCGTTACCGATCACGGTATCGGCCAACGCACCGCGGTCGATGGCGGTATTCACGCCAATCTCCACATCGTCGCCGATGGTCACGCCTCCGATCTGGGCGATTTTCTGCCAGATACCTTTCTCGTTGGCAAAGCCGAAGCCCTCACCACCAAGTACTGCACCTGACTGAATCACCACCCGCTTGCCGATGCGTACATCGTGATACAGCGTGACACGCGGAGCCAGCCAGCCGCCCTCGCCGATTTCGCTGCGGGCACCGACAACGCAATGTGCGCCGAGCGTCACGCCCGCACCGACCCGTGCTTGCGCCTCGACCACCACAAAGGGACCGATGCTGGCAGTCGGATCGACCACGGCATCCGGAGCGATCACTGCCGACGGATGGATACCGGCTGCAGCTTTCGGCTTCGGATCGAACAGGTGAGAAATGCGTGCGTAAGCCAGATAAGGATCCGGCACCACCAACGCATTCCCGGCATAACCTTCGGCATCAGCCGCCTTGAGCAGCAATGCCGCCGCTTGCGAGCCGGCCAGGTATTTGCGGTATTGAGGGTTTGCCAGAAAGCTCAACTGAGCTGGGCCAGCCTCCTGCAAGGTGGCTAGCCCAGTAATTTGCTTCTCGGGATCGCCACTCAGGGTGGCACCGAGGAACTCGGCCAACTGGCCGAGTTTGATAGTCACGGTCATGGGTTACTTCAGCTGATTCATGCGCTCGATAACCTGGCGCGTGATGTCGTACTGAGGTTTGACATCGATCACTGCGCCACGCTCGAACACCAGGTCAAAACCACCTTTCTTGATGACTTCTTCCACTGCGCTATCCAGTTTCGGCTTGAGCTGCTTGAGCATTTCACGGTCAGCAACAGCTTTGGCTTCATTCAGTTCCTTGGACTGGAACTGGAAGTCACGGGCCTTTTGCTTGAATTCCAGCTCCAGACGCTCACGCTCGCCCTGCTGCATCTTGTCGCCGCCAGCCATCAGACGATCCTGGATACCCTTGGCGCTGCTTTCCAGCGTCTTCAGTTTGGTCAGTTGAGGACCGAACTTCTTCTCGGCATCCACGGCGTACTTCTTGGCCGCATCGGACTCCAGCAGAGCCATCTGATAGTTCAGAACAGCGATTTTCATGTCGGCAAATGCCGGGCCTGCCACCAGTACGGAGGCCAGGAGAACCAATTGAGTCAACTTACGCACGATGCACTCCTACAAAATCCATTGTCGTTATCTTGGGTCAGACGCTTAGAACGTCTGGCCGAGGGAGAATTGGAACACTTGAGTTTCAGCGTTATCCGGTTTCTTGATCGGTGTGGCCAACGCGAAGCTCAAAGGACCCAGTGCGGTAACCCAGGTCACGCCGACACCGACGGAACTGGCCATGTTGCTCAGGCTGATGTCGTTGCACTGTGTATTGGCCTTGGAGCCATCGGCGTTTGTGGTCGACTTGCAAGTCGAGTCGAACACGTTACCGACGTCCCAGAATACCGATGTACGCAACGAACGCTGATCCTTCACGAACGGCAGCGGGAACAGCACCTCGACACCACCCTGGATCAACACGTTACCACCGAATGGCAGCGGATCCTGATCCGGGTCGGCAAGCGTACCGGCATTACCGGTGACCGCCTGACCGCGGCTCGGCGTACTGCGCGGACCCAGGGTACTGTCTTTGAAACCACGTACCGAGTTGAAACCACCAGCATAGTAGTTTTCATAGAACGGCAAGCCGTCCGTCGAACCGTAACCGTCGCCATAACCCAGCTCGGTGTGCAGACGCAGGGTGTAGTTTTCGGTCAGTGGCTGGAACAGCTGGCCACGGTAATCCAGTTTGTAGAACGACAGGTCACTGCCAGGAATCGTCGTTTCCAGGGTCAGGCTCTGCGAACGGCCGCGGGTTGGCAGCACGCCTTTGTTCAGAGTGGACTCGGACCAGCCGGCCGATGCCTTGAAGTTCAGGTACTGGTCGCCTTCGCGCTTAACGAAGTCGAAAATCTCGTCAACGGTGTAGGTACCGGTCTTGATCTTGTCCTGTTGAGCGGAAAGGCCGAAGGTCAGGCGCGAAGTCTCGCTGATCGGGTAACCGACGTTCACACCAGCGCCCAGGCTGTCTACCGCATAGCTTGCTACGTCGACGTCGAGGTCTTTGTAGTCGGTGGTGCGATAGAACGCGTTGTAGCCCAGGCTCACACCATCGGCGGTCCAGTAGGGGTCAACGTAGCCGAAGTTGTAACGGCTCTGGTATTGGCTACGGGTCAGGCCGACGCTGACGCGGTTACCGGTACCGAGGAAGTTGTTCTGGGTGATCGAGCCACCGAGGATCAGACCGGCACTCTGGGCGAAACCGACGCTGGCAGTGATCGAACCGGAAGCCTGCTCTTCAACCGCATAGTTCACGTCAACCTGGTCGTCGACGCCCGGAACAGCCGGAGTCTCGACGTTCACTTCCTTGAAGAAGCCCAGACGCTCAAGACGGGTCTTGGACTGGTCGATCAGGTAGGTCGAAGCCCAGCCACCTTCCATCTGACGCATTTCACGGCGCAGCACTTCGTCTTCGGACTTGGTGTTGCCACGGAAGTTGATTCGGTTGACATAGGCACGCTTGCCCGGATCGACAGCAAACAGGATGTCTACGGTGTGGTCGTCATCGTGCGGCTGCGGAACGCCATTGACGTTGGCGAAGGTGTAGCCCTCGTTACCCAGACGACGGGTGATCAGTTCCGAGGTGGTGGTCATCAGCTTGCGCGAGAACACCTGGCCTTTTTGCACCAGCAGCAGCGACTTGACCTGGTCTTCAGGGACTTTCAGGTCACCGCTGAGCTTGACGTCACGAACGGTGTACTTCTCGCCTTCGTTGACGTTGACAGTGATATAGACGTGCTTCTTGTCCGGGGTGATGGACACCTGGGTCGAAGCGATATCCATGTTGATATAGCCGCGGTCCAGGTAGTAGGAACGCAGACGCTCCAGGTCACCGGAAAGCTTTTCACGGGCGTACTTGTCGTCGTTCTTGAAGAACGACAGCCAGTTGGTGGTCTTCAGTTCGAACAGGTCGGTCAGGTCTTCCTCAGGGAAAACCGTGTTGCCCACCACGTTGATGTGCTGAATGGCAGCGACGGTGCCTTCGTTGATCTTCACTTTCAGGCCGACACGGTTACGCGGCTGCGATACCACTTCGGTATCGACGGTGGCCGAGTAACGACCTTGCGCAACGTACTGGCGTTGCAGCTCGTTACGCACGCCTTCGAGAGTCGCACGCTGGAAGATCTCGCCTTCGGCCAGACCGGATTGCTTGAGGCCCTTCATCAGGTCTTCGGTGGAGATCGCCTTGTTGCCTTCGATCTCGATGCTCGCGACCGATGGACGTTCGACGACCGTGATCACCAGAACGTTGCCTTCGCGGCCCAGCTGGATATCTTGAAAGAAACCGGTTTTGAACAACGCACGAGTGGATTCCACCAGGCGACGATCATCCGCCTGCTCGCCGACGTTCAACGGCAAGGCACCAAAGACGCTACCCGCGGAGACCCGCTGGAGGCCATTGACGCGAATATCAGAGATAGTGAAGGACTCGGCGTGAACTTCGGCGATCATCAATACGGTGAGAACCGCAGTTAGCAGCAGACGTTTCATGAAGTCCTTTCTTATTCCAACTGGCAATAAACAAACTGCCGCAAAATGCGGCAGATTCGCAATTCAGCGAAGCGTTACAGTCGACCCAGATCGTTGACCAGAGCAAGCAACATCACCCCGACCACCAAACTGATACCGATCTGTATCCCCCAACCTTGCACCCGATCCGACAAGGGACGACCACGCGCCCACTCGATCAGATAAAACAACAAATGCCCCCCATCCAGTACAGGAATAGGCAGCAAATTCAGAACCCCCAGGCTAATACTCAGATAAGCAAGGAAATTCAGGAAATCAGCAACGCCCGACTGGGCAGAAGCGCCCGCCACTTTAGCAATGGTTATCGGTCCACTCAAGTTTTTTACCGAGAGCTCGCCGAACAGCATTTTCTTCAGTGAATCCAGCGTCAGCACGCTCATGGTCCAGGTACGACGGGCGCCCTCGCCAATCGCGGCCAAAGGACCATAACTGACCTCGCGGATCATCTCCGGTGGCCAGTCGACAGCTTTCACTCCCGCACCCAGATAACCACTTGGCGACTTGCTTTCACCGCGCGCGGCCAACGTCACGGGAACGTCGATTTGAGCACCGTCGCGCTCGACGTGCAGCATGATTTTGGTATCAGGACGCGTACGAACGGTGTCGACCACTTGCTGCCAGTCATCCAGCGCCTTGCCATCCAGCGCCAGCAGACGGTCGCCGGTTTTCAGACCAGCCGCCTGAGCCGGGCCTTTCGGATCGAGTTCAGCGAGAATCGGCGGCAGAGCCGGACGCCATGGGCGAATACCCAGAGAGCGAATCGGATCCGGCTCGTCAGCACCTTTGAGCCAGTGATCCAGCGCAAGCTCACGCGGCGAATCAGCCGTAGAGCCCTGCTCACGCACCAATACCTGCAGGGAACCGCTTTCCCCCAGGCGACGTACCAGTTGCAGATTGACCGCCGCCCAGCCCGAAGTCGGCTCACCGTCGATGGCGACGATTTCCTGACCTGCATTCAGACCGGCTTTCGCAGCAATACTGCCGGACTCGACAGCACCGATGACCGGACGCACCTGCTCGCTGCCGAGCATGGCCAGTACCCAGAAAAACACCATGGCCAGCAGGAAGTTGGCGACGGGGCCGGCAGCGACGATAGCAATACGCTGGCGAACGGACTTGCGATTGAAAGACAAATGAAGCTGATCAGCGGGCACTTCACCTTCACGCTCATCGAGCATCTTGACGTAGCCACCCAACGGAATGGCAGCGACGACAAACTCGGTCCCCTGCTTGTCGTGCCAGCGCAGCAACGGCATGCCGAAGCCCACGGAAAAGCGCAGAACCTTGACGCCACAGCGACGCGCGACCCAGAAGTGGCCGAATTCGTGAAAGGTGACCAGCACACCCAGGGCGATCAGGGTGCCGGCAATCATATAGAGCGCGCTCATCTACTTTCTCCGCAATCCTGTTCTATGCCGCGTGAAGCCTTGTACCGCAGGGTCTATCGACCGTGGCGAGTCAGCCACTGCCCGGCGAGCGCACGTGCTGCCGCGTCCGCCGTGAACACCGCATCGAGATCATTCAGAGCAACCACCGGCTCGAGGTTCAACACTTCCTCGATGATACTCGCGATTTCGAGATAGCGAACCCGCCCGTCGAGAAACGCCGCCACCGCGACTTCATTCGCGGCATTGAGCATGGCAGGTGCACTGTTGCCGGCCTCGGCGGCCTGACGGGCAAGCCGCAGACACGGGAAGCGTTCCTCATCGGGCGCCTCGAAGTCCAGGCGCGCGATGGCAAACAGGTCCAGTGGCGCCACGCCAGAATCAATGCGTTCAGGCCAGGCCAGCGCATTGGCGATCGGCGTACGCATGTCGGGGTTACCCAGCTGCGCCAGTACCGAGCCATCTACGTAGTCGACCAGAGAGTGAATCACGCTCTGTGGATGAATCACCACTTCGACTTGTGACGGCCGGGCATCGAACAGCCAGCAGGCTTCGATCAGCTCAAGCCCCTTGTTCATCATGCTGGCCGAATCCACGGAAATCTTGCGACCCATGGACCAGTTAGGATGGGCACAGGCCTGATCAGGAGAAACATGCGCCAGTTCGGTCATCGGCGTCTGCCGGAAAGGACCACCCGAGGCCGTCAGCAAAATCCGACGCACGCCGACATTGCTCAATCCACGAGCGAAATCCTGCGGCATGCACTGGAAAATCGCGTTGTGCTCACTGTCGATGGGCAGCAGGACCGAACCGCTCTTGCGCACAGCCTCCATGAACAAGGCGCCGGACATGACCAGCGCCTCCTTGTTCGCCAGGAGAATTTTCTTGCCCGCCTCGACAGCGGCGAGGGTCGGGCGCAGACCGGCGGCGCCGACGATGGCCGCCATCACGGCATCCACCTCAGGGGCTGCTGCAACCTGACACAAACCCTCCTCACCTACCAGCACCCGGGTCGACAGGCCGGCAGCACGCAAATCGTCTTGCAAACCACGGGCTGCCGCGACTTCCGGCACCACAGCAAACTGCGGCACATGGCGTACGCACAAGGCAAACAGCTCGCTCAGACGCGTAAAGCCACTGAGCGCAAACACCTTATAACGGTCAGGGTGACGAGCGATGACATCCAGAGTGCTCAGACCGATCGAGCCGGTTGCCCCCAGAACGGTAATCTGTTGCGGCCGGCTCACGGTGCAGCCATCCACAACAGCACGGCGAATACCGGGATCGCAGCCGTCAGGCTGTCAATGCGATCCAGTATGCCGCCATGACCCGGCAGCAGATTGCTGCTGTCCTTGATACCGGACTGACGCTTGAACATGCTTTCAGTCAGATCGCCCACCACCGAGATGAACACGATCAGCGCAGCACCAATCAGGCCTTTGAACAATTGCGCCACTGTCCAGTCACGAAACAGAGCGACCAATGTGGTGATAACGAGACTCAGCGCCAGACCGCCATACACACCTTCCCAGCTTTTGCCCGGACTGACTTGCGGGGCCAGCTTGCGCTTGCCGAATGCACGACCGGAAAAGTAGGCACCGATATCGGCGCCCCAGACCAGCACCATCACCGCCATGATCAGCCAGTTACCCAGCGGATATTGCTTGATCTGAACCAGCCCTTGCCAGGCCGGCAGGAGGATCAGCAGACCGATCACCAGCTTGCTGGCGGCACTGGCCCAGCGCTCGCTGGAGCGCGGATAGGTCAGCACCAGCCAGGTCGCTACTGCCCACCAGATCACCGAAGCACCGAGCACCCAGGGCGCCAGCCCCGGCAGGATGTACATGACGAACAGCATCAGCGCGACGACTGCCGCATAACCAACGCGAAACGATTGCGCAGTGAAACCGGCCAGGCGCGCCCATTCCCATGCACCCAGACTGACCACCAGGCCGATGAACAGCGCAAAACCGGAACCCTCGAGCAGGAAAAACCCGCCCAGGGCGATCGGCAGCAGGATCAGCGCAGTGATGATTCGTTGTTTAAGCATTAAACCCGGGCTCCAGCTTCGATCTGCTCGCTCGTTTTACCGAAGCGACGCTGACGCGAAGCGAAATCGGCCAGTGCATTACGCATGGCATCGTGTTTGAAGTCCGGCCAGAACAGGTCGGAGAAGTACAACTCGGCATAGGCCAGTTGCCACAGCAGGAAGTTGCTGATGCGGTGCTCGCCGCCCGTACGGATGCACAAGTCCGGCAATGGCAGGTCGCCGGTTGCCAGACAGGTTTGCAGCAGACCCGGGGTGATGTCTTCCGGCCGCAGGTGCCCGGCCTGAACTTCACGAGCCAGGCGCTGCGCAGCTTGCGCGATATCCCACTGACCGCCGTAGTTGGCGGCAATTTGCAGGATGAAGCGATTGGCACCCGCAGTCATCGCTTCAGCTTCACGCATGGCCGCCTGAAGCTCAGGATGGAAACGCGAACGGTCACCAATGATGCGCAGGCTGATGTTGTTGTCATTGAGGCGCTTGGCCTCACGACGCAACGCCTTGAAGAACAGATCCATCAGGGCACTGACCTCATCGGCCGGGCGCTGCCAGTTCTCACTGGAGAAGGCGAACAGCGTCAACACCTCGACACCGGCCTCGGCACACACCTCGATCACCGCCCGCACAGCATCTACACCCGCTTTATGCCCGGCAACACCCGGCATAAAGCGTTTTTTCGCCCAGCGATTGTTGCCATCCATGATGATCGCGACATGGCGCGGCACCGCGGACGGCGCAGTCTGCTTGGTCTTTTCCATTTAAAGCTCGACCCTTATACGGCCATCAGATCCGCTTCTTTTTCCTTGGTAGCCGCGTCGATATCGGCTTCAGCCTTGTCGGTCAGCTTCTGGATATCAGCCGCCGCACGGCGCTCTTCGTCTTCGCTGATTTCCTTGTCCTTGACCAGCTTCTTCAAGTCGCCCAGCGCATCGCGGCGAATGTTGCGCACGGCAACGCGAGCATCTTCAGCCGCTGCGCGCGCCTGCTTGGTGAAGCCCTTACGGGTTTCTTCGGTCAGCGCCGGCATGGAAACCAGCAGCAGCTCGCCAAGGTTGGTCGGATTGAGGTTCAGACCGGCGTTCATGATCGCCTTGTCGACCGCCGTGAGCATGTTGCGCTCGAACGGCACGACCTGCAGGGTCCGGGAGTCTTTCACCGTAACGTTCGCGACACCACTCAAAGGGGTATCAGCACCGTAGTAAGGCACCATCACGCTACCCAGAATGCTTGGGTGAGCCTTGCCGGTACGAATCTGGCCGAATGCATGACTCAGCGACTCGATCGATTTCTTCATGCGCTCTTGGGCGTCTTTCTTGATTTCGTTGATCATTGTTGAACTTCCTCGATCAGGGTTCCTTCAGCGCCGCCGTGCACGATGTTCAGCAGGGCGCCGGGCTTGTTCATGTTGAATACGCGCAATGGCATCTTGTGGTCGCGGCACAGGCAGATGGCCGTCAGATCCATTACGCCCAGCTTGCGATCCAGTACTTCATCGTAAGTCAGATGATCGAACTTCTCGGCATGCGGGTCTTTGAACGGGTCGGCGGTGTAGACGCCATCGACCTTGGTTGCCTTGAGTACGACGTCCGCGTCGATCTCGATGGCACGCAGGCAGGCTGCCGAATCCGTGGTAAAGAACGGATTGCCGGTACCGGCCGCGAAAATCACCACGTCCTTGGAGTTCAGGTGGCGCATGGCCTTGCGACGATCATAGTGATCGGTCACACCGACCATGGAAATGGCCGACATCACGATGGCCGAGATATTGGCACGTTCCAGCGCATCGCGCATGGCCAGGGCGTTCATCACAGTGGCCAGCATGCCCATGTGGTCGCCGGTGACCCGATCCATGCCGGCCTTGCTCAGCGCTTCACCGCGGAACAGGTTGCCGCCGCCGATCACCAGACCGACCTGAACGCCGATGCCGACCAGCTGGCCGACTTCCAGCGCCATGCGATCCAGCACTTTCGGATCGATCCCGAACTCTTCCGAGCCCATCAGGGCCTCGCCGCTAAGCTTGAGTAGAATGCGTTTATAGCGAGCCTGATAACCACTGCCCTGCTGAGCCATTGCGAATCTCTCCTGCGGCGTATTTAAAAATTCTTTGCGAGCTGTTTGCAGCTGCGTTCACTCTAGCGTGGCGCTGCTTCAGCGCCATCGGAACATGGCTTTGTAAGTCAGTTCCAAGGGGAAACCAATTAAAAATTGGTAACCCTATCTGAAAAGAGGCTGCGCGCGTTAGCGGGCAGCCTCTTTCGGGCGACAGTTGAAAAACCGTCTTACTGCTTGGCGGCAGCCACTTGAGCGGCAACTTCGGCAGCGAAGTCATCAACTGGCTTCTCGATGCCTTCGCCTACTTTGAAGTAGGTGAAGGAAACGATTTCGGCACCGGCTTTCTTGGCCAGCTCGCCAACCTTGACTTCAGGGTTCATGACAAAGGCTTGCTCTTTCAGCGAAGCTTCGGCTTTGAACTTGGTGATACGACCGTTGATCATGTTCTCAACGATGTTTTCCGGCTTGCCGGCGATCTTGTCGGCATTCAGCTGCAGGAATACGTTCTTCTCGCGCTCGATGGCCTCGGCGGAGATTTCCGACGCGTCCAGGAACTCCGGGTTCGAAGCTGCAACGTGCATGGCGATGTTCTTGGCCAGGTCGACGTCGCCGCCCTTCAGAACAACCACTGCACCAATCTTGTTGCCGTGCAGGTAAGCGCCTACAACGTCACCCTCAACACGCGCCAGACGACGGATGTTGACGTTTTCGCCACACTTGGCAACCAGAGCTTCACGAGCAGCTTCACGCGAAGCGATCAGCGGAGCCGCGTCGGTCAGCTTCTGAGCGAAGGCTTCTTCGAGGCTTTCGCTGACGAAGTTCTTGAAGTCGTCCTGCAGGGCCAGGAAGTCGGTCTGCGAGTTCACTTCCAGCAGAACGGCGGACTTGCCGTCAGCCTTGACAGCGATAGCGCCTTCAGCGGCAACGTTGCCGGCTTTCTTGGCAGCCTTGATCGCGCCCGAAGCACGCATGTCATCAATGGCTTTTTCGATGTCGCCGCCAGCCTTTTCCAGGGCTTTCTTGCAATCCATCATGCCTTCGCCGGTACGCTCGCGCAGTTCTTTGACCAACGCTGCAGTAATTGCTGCCATTTTCAAATTCCTCTTGGATAGGTTTTCAACCATTCCACCCGATCGAACGGGCGTTCAATTCTTCCCGAACCACCTTGTAGCCGCTGCACGTTACAGATGCTGTAGCTGCGCTGCCGACAGATGGTTTTCGAGGTGGCAAAAAGGGGGCCAAGCCCCCTTTTTGCTTACTGAGTCAACGCCAGGGCGTCAATTACTCAGCTGCAGCCTGAGTTTCTTCAGCTGCGAATTCAACAGTACCGCCAGCAACATTGTTGCGACCACGGATAACTGCGTCAGCCATCGAACCCATGTACAGCTGGATAGCGCGGATTGCGTCATCGTTGCCTGGGATGATGTAGTCAACGCCTTCCGGGCTGCTGTTGGTATCGACAACGCCGATGACCGGGATGCCCAGCTTGTTGGCTTCAGTGATCGCGATGCGCTCGTGGTCAACGTCGATCACGAACAGTGCGTCTGGCAGACCGCCCATGTCCTTGATGCCGCCCAGGGAGCGATCCAGCTTCTCAAGATCACGGGAGCGCATCAGCGCTTCTTTCTTGGTCAGCTTGGCGAAAGTACCGTCTTCGGCTTGTACTTCAAGGTCACGCAGACGCTTGATGGAAGCACGGATGGTCTTGAAGTTGGTCAGCATGCCGCCCAACCAGCGGTGATCGACGTACGGCGAACCGCAACGTGCTGCTTCTTCAGCAACGATCTTGCCAGCGGAACGCTTGGTGCCGACGAACAGAATCTTGTTTTTGCCCTGGGCCAGACGCTCTACGAAAGTCAGAGCTTCGTTGAACATTGGCAGGGTTTTTTCAAGGTTGATGATGTGAATCTTGTTACGCGCGCCGAAAATGTATTTACCCATTTTCGGATTCCAGTAACGGGTTTGGTGACCGAAGTGCACACCGGCCTTCAGCATATCGCGCATATTGACTTGGGACATGATAGTTCCTTGATAAGTCGGGTTGGGCCTCCACGTATCCCAATGACCAACCCCTGATCCGAGGATCAAAGGCACCCAGGCCATCGTGTCGACACGTGTGTGGGTTAATGCTCCCGGAGCTATCCCCGGAAAGCGGCGCATTTTATACCACAGCAAGGCTGCAAACGGAACCCGGAATCTTTAATCCCTTCAGGGACATGGATGCCGGCCCCTTGGAATCGGCCTTGCGCGCACTATTGTATAGAGAGAAGCGATGCACGCCGGCGCGGATTTGCGCCTTTGGTCTGTTAGAATCGCGTTTTTCAGGGCCATCTGGCGAAAACCGCCGCCCTGTCCGTATCAGCAAGCGCCGCCGAGCGCAGAGAGAGCCTGTATGACCGTCACCCTCAAAACTCCCGAGGACATCGCTGGCATGCGTGTCGCCGGCAAACTGGCCGCCGATGTGCTGGAAATGATTGCCGAACACGTCAAGCCGGGCGTAACCACCGATGAGCTGAACCAGATCTGCCACGACTATATCGTCGACGTGCAGAAAGCCATCCCTGCCCCGCTCAACTACAAGGGCTACCCGAAGTCGATCTGCACCTCGATCAACCACGTGGTCTGCCACGGCATCCCGAACGACAAGCCGCTGAAAAACGGCGACACCCTGAACATCGACGTCACGGTGATCAAGGACGGCTACCACGGCGACACCAGCCGCATGTTCCACGTCGGCACCGTGCCGGTCTGGGCCGAGCGTCTGTCCCAGGTCACCCAGGAATGCATGTACAAGGCGATCGAGATCGTCAAACCCGGCTGCCGTCTCGGCGACATCGGCGAGATCATCCAGAAGCACGCTGAAAAGAACGGTTTCTCCGTGGTGCGCGAATTCTGCGGTCACGGCATCGGCAAGGTGTTCCACGAAGAGCCGCAGATCCTGCACTACGGCCGCGCCGGCACCGGAATGGAACTGAAGGCCGGCATGACCTTCACCATCGAACCGATGATCAACCAGGGCAAGGCCGACACCAAGGTACTGGGCGACGGCTGGACCGCGATCACCAAGGACCGCAAGCTGTCGGCACAGTGGGAACATACTTTGCTTGTCACCGACACCGGCTACGAGATCTTCACCCTGCGCAGCGACGACACCATCCCGCGCATCTCGGCCTGATCCAGACACCGTTCCCAGCCTATAGAAGGAAAGCCAATCGATGCCGCAGGTGGATCCCGAACTCTTCGACCGCGGCCAGTTCCAGGCTGAACTGGCCCTGAAAGCGAGTCCCATCGCCGCGTTCAAGAAGGCGATCCGCCAGGCCCGCGAAGTGCTCGATGCACGCTTTCGCAGCGGCCGCGACATCCGGCGACTGATCGAGGATCGCGCCTGGTTCGTCGACAACATCCTGCAAAAGGCCTGGGACCAGTTCAACTGGAGCGAAGACGCCGACATCGCGCTGGTCGCGGTCGGCGGCTACGGTCGCGGTGAGTTGCACCCCTATTCCGATATCGACCTGCTGATCCTGCTGGACAGCGCCGACCACGAAATTTTCCGTGATTCCATCGAGCGTTTTCTGACGCTGTTGTGGGACATCGGCCTGGAGGTCGGCCAGAGCGTTCGCTCGGTGGATGAATGTGCCGAAGAGGCCCGCGCCGACCTGACGGTGGTTACCAACCTGATGGAAAGCCGCACCATCTGCGGTCCCGAGCGTTTGCGCCAGCGCATGCTCGATGTCACCAGCACCGCCCACATGTGGCCGAGCAAGGAATTCTTCCTGGCAAAACGCTCCGAGCAGAAGGCCCGCCACCATAAGTACAACGACACCGAATACAACCTGGAGCCCAACGTCAAAGGCTCGCCCGGCGGACTACGGGATATTCAGACGATTTTGTGGGTCGCCCGTCGCCAGTACGGCACCCTGAACCTGCGCGCCCTGGCCGGCGAAGGCTTTCTGGTCGAGAGCGAAAACGCCCTGCTGGCGTCATCCCAGGAGTTCCTGTGGAAAGTGCGCTACGCGTTGCACATGCTGGCCGGCCGCTCCGAAGACCGCCTGCTGTTCGATCACCAGCGCACCATCGCGGGGCTGCTGGGTTTTGAAGGTGACGACGCCAAGCAGGCCGTCGAAAACTTCATGCAGCAGTACTTCCGCGTGGTGATGAGCATCGCCCAGCTCAGCGACCTGATCATCCAGCACTTCGAGGAAGTCATCCTCGCCCCGGAAGACGAAGCGCCCCCGCAACCGATCAACTCGCGCTTCCAGCTGCACGACGGTTATATCGAAGCCCGCAACGACAATGTGTTCCGCCGCACGCCGTTCGCCATGCTCGAGATCTTCGTACTGATGGCCCAGCAGCCGGAAATCAAAGGCGTACGCGCCGACACCATTCGCCTGCTGCGGGAAAACCGTCACCTGATCGACGACAACTTCCGCAACGACATCCGCAACACCAGCCTGTTCATCGAACTGTTCAAGTGCAAGATCGGCATCCACCGCAACCTGCGACGAATGAACCGCTACGGCATTCTCGGGCGCTACCTGCCGGAATTCGGTTTCATCGTCGGACAGATGCAGCACGACCTGTTCCACATCTATACGGTCGATGCCCACACGCTGAACCTGATCAAACACCTGCGCAAGTTACAGTACTCGCAGGTGTCGGAAAAATTCCCGCTGGCCGCCAAGCTCATGGCCAAGCTGCCGAAACCCGAACTGATCTATATGGCGGGCCTGTATCACGACATCGGCAAGGGCCGGCACGGCGACCACTCGGATATCGGCGCGGTGGATGCCGAGGCGTTCTGCCAGCGCCATCAACTGCCGGTGTGGGACAGCCGCCTGATCGTCTGGCTGGTGCAGAACCATCTGGTGATGTCGACCACCGCCCAGCGCAAGGACTTGTCCGACCCGCAGGTAATCCATGACTTTGCCCAGATCGTCGGCGACGAAACCCGCCTCGACTACCTGTACGTGCTGACCGTGGCCGACATCAACGCAACCAACCCGACCCTGTGGAACTCCTGGCGCGCCAGCCTGCTGCGCCAGCTCTACACCGAGACCAAGCGCGCCCTGCGTCGCGGCCTGGAAAACCCGGTGGACCGCGAAGAACAGATCCGCCAGACCCAGAGTGCAGCGCTGGACATTCTGGTGCGCGGTGGCACCGATCCGGACGACGTCGAGCAATTGTGGGCGCAACTGGGCGATGACTACTTCCTTCGCCACACCGCTGGCGACGTGGCCTGGCACAGTGATGCGATTCTCCAGCAGCCGGCCGACGGCGGCCCGCTGGTGCTGATCAAGGAAACCACCCAGCGCGAATTCGAAGGCGGCACGCAGATCTTCATCTATGCCCCGGACCAGCATGATTTCTTCGCCGTGACCGTGGCCGCGATGGACCAGCTCAACCTGAACATTCACGACGCCCGGGTCATCACGTCCAGCAGCCAGTTCACCCTCGACACCTATATCGTGCTCGACACCGACGGCGATTCGATCGGCGACAATCCGCTGCGGATCAAGCAGATCCGCGACGGTCTGACCGAAGCCCTGCGCAACCCGGACGACTACCCGACCATCATCCAGCGTCGAGTGCCGCGCCAGCTCAAACACTTTGCGTTCGCACCACAGGTGACGATCCACAACGACGCCCAGCGTCCGGTAACGGTTCTGGAGCTCACCGCACCCGACCGGCCCGGCCTGCTGGCACGGATCGGCGGGATTTTCCTGGAGTTCGATCTGTCGCTGCAGAACGCCAAGATCGCCACCCTGGGCGAGCGGGTGGAAGACGTGTTCTTCATCACCGACGCCCACAATCAGCCGCTGTCCGATCCGCTGCTGTGCAGCCGTTTGCAGGATGCCATTGTCGAGCAGCTCAGCGTCAATCAGGAACCCGATATCAAACTGTCGCGCATCAGCATCTGACTGAGCGCCCCGATTAAATCGCTTTGCACGAGAACCCGCACCGATGAACAACGCTCTGACCCAGTTGCAGCCCTACCCGTTCGAAAAGCTCCGCGCCCTGCTCGGCAGCGTCACGCCGAACCCGGACAAGCGCCCGATTGCGCTGTCCATCGGCGAACCGAAACACCGTTCGCCAAGCTTTGTCGCCGAAGCGCTGGCCAACAATCTGGATCAGATGGCGGTGTACCCGACCACTCTCGGCATCCCTGCCCTTCGCGAAGCCATCGCCGCCTGGTGCGAGCGTCGTTTCAACGTGCCGAGCGGCTGGATCGATCCGGCGCGCAACGTGCTGCCGGTCAACGGCACCCGCGAAGCACTGTTCGCGTTTACCCAGACCGTGGTCAACCGTGGCGACGACGCACTGGTGGTCAGCCCGAACCCGTTCTATCAGATCTACGAAGGCGCGGCGTTCCTCGCCGGCGCCAAGCCGCACTACCTGCCATGCCTGGATGAAAACGGCTTCAACCCGGACTTCGACGCGGTATCGCCGGACATCTGGAAGCGCTGCCAGATCCTGTTCCTGTGCTCGCCGGGCAACCCGACCGGCGCGCTGATTCCGGTCGACGTGCTGAAAAAACTGATCGCCCTGGCCGACGAGTACGACTTCGTGATCGCCGCCGATGAGTGCTACAGCGAGCTGTACTTCGACGAACAGACGCCACCGCCAGGCCTGCTCAGCGCCTGCGCCGAACTGGGTCGCAAGGACTTCAAGCGTTGCGTGGTGTTCCACAGTCTGTCCAAGCGCTCGAACCTGCCGGGCCTGCGTTCCGGCTTCGTTGCCGGTGATGCCGACATCCTCAAGGGCTTCCTGCTGTACCGCACCTACCACGGCTGCGCGATGCCGGTTCAGACACAACTGGCCAGCGTTGCCGCGTGGAACGATGAAGTGCATGTGCGCGCCAACCGTGCGCTGTATCGCGAGAAGTTCGACGCCGTGCTGGCCATCCTGAGCCCAGTGATGGATGTGCAGCGTCCGGATGGCAGCTTCTACCTGTGGCCGAACGTGCAAGGTGACGACGCCGCGTTCTGCCGGGATCTGTTTGCCGAAGAGCACGTGACCGTGGTGCCGGGCTCGTACCTGTCCCGGGATGTCGATGGCGTCAACCCGGGGGCCGGCCGCGTGCGCATGGCACTGGTTGCGCCGCTGGCTGAATGCGTCGAAGCGGCCGAACGCGTCCGCGATTTCGTCCTGCGCCACAAGTAACGCCTGAACGCCCGTGCCGGGCAATCCGGCACGGGCGCCTCATACATCGGGTTACAGATCCTCCAACTATTTATCTCACCTGCCTTCCGGCCAGACGTTAGTCTTGAGCCGCGCCTGTCCCTGCGCACAAACAAACTCAAAACTTAAACTTCAAGGAAGAAGTGCAAATGAACGATCTGCTGGATTGCCAACTCATTCAATGGCCCGATGATCAAGCCGCTTATACGGCAGCCATCAATGAAAACCCCGCCAATGTCGGTAAAACTACCGGCACTCGACGCAAACGCTCAATTCTTAATTATTCAAAGTTATGGGCTAATGGCCGAACCTTGAAAGTGGCTTTCATGGACGCACCCGAGATCGACCACAAGAACAAGATAATTGCCGCCGCCAGCCAATGGCTGCCGTACATCAACCTGAAGTTTGAATTTGTCGACGACTTGAAAGGCGACATCCGGATTGCAACAAAAAACAATAACAACAGTTCGATGCTGGGCACCGACGCTTTATTGATTCACCCCGACCACCCCACCATGAATCTTGGAGTGAAGCCGGAACACGAAGACTTTGAGGTAATCGTGATTCACGAATTCGGCCACGCATTGGGCGCGATGCACGAACATCAGCACCCCAGGGCCAATATTCCGTGGGACAAGCCTAAGGTGTATGAATTTTACAAAAACCGCGAAATGAACCCGCTCACCGAGGAGCAGGTCGACAGGAACCTGTTCGCGTCTTTCGACACGCTGGACGCGATCTACACCTCCTACGACCGGAAATCGATCATGCATCATCCGGTGGCAAACACATTGACGGTGGGCAACTGGGAGGTACCGATCAACCGCAAGATCAGCAGGAAAGACAAACGACTGATGCGATTGCTCTATCCCAAGTAGCGTTTTTTCTATTTGACCTGCCCCAGATTCGCCTCACTCAGATCCAGCTCGCCCAACACCTCACGCAACACGTCATCGCCAATCTGGTGCTGACGGCTCAGGCTGTATAACTCAAGGCGTTGCGCGCGCAGCGCCTTGAGACGCAGGCGGCGTTCAAGCAGGTCCATCTGGAATGCCAGCGCCTGGGCTTCCGCCGAATCGTTGAACACCTCCAGTTGATGGCGATACTCGGACATGATCCGCGCCTTGAGCTCTGCCGACAGTGCCGCTTGCGCTGCATCCTGCGGATTGACCTCTTCGATCTCCAGCGCGTGGATCGCCGCTTCAGCGGTCTTGCGCCAGGCATCGCGGACTTCCTGGCGACGCTTGTCGTCGGGGCTTTTCTGGATTCCGCGCAGCAGCAACGGCAAGGCGATGCAGGCTGCCACCAGCGACATCAGGATCACCCCGGCGGCGATGAAGATCAGCAGATCACGTTCGGGAAAGGCCTCGCTGCCCATCAGCATCGGCACCGACATCACGCCCGCCAGGGTCACCGCACCGCGCACCCCGCCGACCGTCAACAGCCAGCAGGATCGGGCGGTCGGCACTTGAGTCAATTCACCCTTGCCGCGCAAACGGCGCAGCAGCACGGACAGACGCCAGATGCTTTGCACCCAGATGAAGCGCAGCAGCACCAAGGCAAGGAATATCGCCACCACGTCGAGACAGCGGTAGAACAGGGTCGGCCACAATGAGGTTTCGTGGCTGACGACAGCCTTGATGATGTCCGGCAATTGCAGGCCGAGCAGCAGAAAGATCAAACCATTGAAGGCAAACTCCAGCAACGACCAGACACTGCGATTGAGCAAGCGGGTGCTGGTCTGGCGCGGCAGCAGGTCGAGCCAGCTCTGCATCATCCCCGCCGCCACCGCTGAGAGAATGCCCGAGGCGCCAAGCCGTTCGGCCAGCACGTAAGCGGCAAACGGCAGCAGCAACATGAACACCACGTGGGTCGCCGGATCGTCCCAGCCCCGGGCGATCATCCATGCGCGCAAGCGGCCCACCAGCCAGCTCAGCGCAACACCGACCGCCAGCCCGCCAACCGCCACCAGCACGAACGTCAGACTGGCGTTGGCCAAAGAAAACGCACCGGTAACCGCCGCCGCCAGGGCGAACTTGAAGGTCACCAGGCCCGAAGCATCATTCATCAACGCTTCGCCTTGCAGCATGTGCATCAGCGGCGTCGGCAAGCGGTTCTGCGAAATCGCCGACACCGCCACGGCGTCGGTCGGCGACAGCACCGCCGCCAGCGCGAACGCCACAGGCAATGGAATCGTCGGCAACAACCAGTGAATGAAGTAGCCAGCCCCGACCACGGTAAACAGCACCAACCCGACCGCCAGCGTCAGCACCGGCCCGCGCAGGCGCCACAATTCGCGCTTGGGCATGCGCCAGCCATCGGAGAACAACAGCGGCGGCAGGAACAGAAACAGGAACAGCTCGGGATCGAGCGCCACATGCAGGCCAAGAGTCGGCCAGGCCAGCAAGGCCCCGGCGGCAATCTGCACCAGTGGCAGCGGCAACGGGATGACCCGTCCGACCAGACGCGAAACGCTGACCAGCATCAGCAGGATCAGGACGGTATAAGCGGTTTGCATAAAGCGGAAATCCCGGACAATCGACAGCGTTGAACTGCCATATTAGCCGCTTAGGCTGTGGCTGACCGTTGCACCTATGTCGCACATCGGTGGACGGCGGCCAGTGACAATGGGACAAACCCCGGCCAGCGGCGACGCCGAAACCGTCCGGTCGTGGCATAATCCGTCACCTTTTCTTTCCGGCAACCTGTAAAGGGGGCGATTCCTTGACCGTTTCAAGCAAAACGTTGCACCTTTTCGGCATCAAAGCCTGCGACACCATGAAGAAGGCGCGCACCTGGCTCGATGAACACGCTGTCAGCTACGACTTCCACGACTACAAAACCGCCGGCATCGACCGTGAACACCTGACCCAATGGTGTGACGAACACGGCTGGCAAACGGTGTTGAACCGCGCAGGCACGACCTTTCGCAAGCTCGACGACGAACGCAAAGCCGATCTCGACCAGTCGAAAGCCATCGAACTGATGCTCGCTCAACCCTCGATGATCAAGCGCCCGGTGCTCGATCTCGGTGACCGAACCCTGATTGGCTTCAAGCCAGATATCTACGCGGCCGCGCTCAAGTAAGCAGCCCGTCACTTTTTGTAGAGGTATTCACATGTCCAACTCTCTGTTCAGTATCGCCTTCGGCGTCGGCACCCAGAACCGTCAAGGCGCATGGCTGGAAGTGTTCTACGCCCAGCCGCTGCTCAACCCTTCGGCCGAACTGGTCGCCGCTGTTGCGCCGATCCTCGGCTACACCGAAGGCAACCAGGCCATCACCTTCACCACTGCACAAGCCGCACAACTGGCTGAAGCCGTGAAAGGCATCGACGCGGTACAAGGCAAGCTGCTGACCCGTCTGGCCGAAAGCCACAAGCCGCTGGTCGCTACCCTGCTGGCCGAAGACGCTCAGCTGACCTCCACACCTGAGGCGTATCTGAAGCTGCACCTGCTGTCCCATCGTCTGGTCAAGCCGCACGGCGTGAGCCTGGCCGGGATCTTCCCGCTGCTGCCGAATGTTGCCTGGACCAGCCAGGGCGCCATCGACCTGAGCGAACTGGCCGAGCTGCAACTCGAAGCCCGTCTGCGCGGCGAGCTGCTGGAGGTGTTCTCGGTGGACAAGTTCCCGAAAATGACCGACTACGTGGTACCGGCCGGCGTGCGTATCGCTGACGCTGCACGTCTGCGTCTGGGCGCCTACGTGGGTGAAGGCACCACCGTGATGCACGAAGGTTTCATCAACTTCAACGCCGGCACCGAAGGCCCGGGCATGATCGAAGGCCGCGTTTCCGCTGGCGTATTCGTCGGCAAGGGTTCGGACCTGGGCGGCGGCTGCTCGACCATGGGCACCCTGTCGGGCGGCGGCAACATCGTGATCAAGGTCGGCGAAGGCTGCCTGATCGGCGCCAACGCCGGTATCGGTATCCCGTTGGGCGACCGCAACACCGTCGAGTCGGGTCTGTACGTGACCGCCGGCACCAAGGTGGCGCTGCTGGACGAGCACAACAATCTGGTCAAAGTGGTCAAGGCCCGTGAACTGGCCGGTCAGACCGACCTGCTGTTCCGTCGCAATTCGGAAACCGGTGCCGTGGAATGCAAGACCCACAAATCGGCGATCGAACTGAACGAAGCGCTGCACGCTCACAACTAAGCGCCGCGTAATCCTTCTGTGGGAGCGGGCCTGCTCGCTCCTAACAGGATTTGGCGTACACCCGCCCAAGTTCACCAGGGCTCGAAAGCATGATGATTCCCTCCCCCTGGCGCGCCGATTTCCCGGCCATCGCCGCCCTGCAACGGCAAGACCAGACCTATCTGGACAACGCCGCCACCACGCAAAAACCCCAGGCCCTGCTCGACGCACTGGCGCATTACTACGCCAACGGCGCGGCCAACGTGCACCGTGCGCAGCACTTGCCCGGCGCTCACGCCACGCAAGCGTTCGAGGACAGTCGCCTGAAGGTCGCCCAGTGGCTGAATGCCGGTGACAGCGGGCAGATCATCTTCACCCACGGCGCCACCAGTGCGCTGAATCTCCTGGCTTATGGCCTGGAGCATCTTTTCCATCCGGGCGATGAAATTGTCATCAGCGCCCTGGAGCATCACGCCAATCTGCTGCCGTGGCAGCAACTGGCGCAACGTCGCGACCTGAAACTGGTGATCCTGCCGCTGGACGATGACGGCGTGATTGACCTCGCGGCCGCCGTTCACCTGATAGGTCCGCGCACCCGTCTGCTGGCGGTCAGCCAATTATCCAACGTGCTCGGTGCCTGGCAACCCTTGCCGGCCCTGCTGGCGATGGCCAAGGCGCAAAACGCGCTGACGGTAGTTGATGGCGCCCAAGGCGTGGTCCACGGCCGCCATGATGTGCAGGCCCTGGGTTGCGACTTTTATGTGTTTTCCAGCCACAAGCTGTACGGCCCCGATGGCCTCGGCGTGCTCTTCGGGCGCAACGAAGCGCTCGAGCGACTGCGGCCGTGGCAGTTCGGCGGCGAAATGGTACTGGAAGCCAACTATCACGAATCCCGTTTCCGCCCTGCTCCGCTGGGCTTCGAAGCAGGAACGCCGCCGATTGCCAGCGTGATCGGCCTCGGCGCGACCCTCGACTACCTCGCCGGTCTGGATCTGGACGCCGTGTCCGCCCACGAAGCGGCGCTGCACGATTACCTGTTGCGTGGCCTCGCCGCTCGCAATGGCATTCGCCTGCTGGGCAAGCCGCAACTGGCGCTGGCCAGTTTTGTCGTCGAAGGTGTGCATAACGCCGATCTCGCACACTTGCTGACCGAACAAGGCATCGCCGTGCGTGCCGGTCACCACTGCGCGATGCCGTTGCTCAAGCGTTTCGAACTGGCCGGAGCGATTCGTGTGTCGCTGGCGCTATACAACGACTCCGAAGATCTCGAGCGTTTCTTTGAAGCGCTGGATCAGGCGCTGGAGTTGTTGCGATGAGCCTGCCGGTCGAGGCCGCCGAAGCCCTGCAAACCTTTCAGAACGCCGTCGGTTGGGAACAACGGGCGCGGCTGCTGATGCAGTTTGGTGATCGCCTGCCGCCGTTGAGCGATGGGGACAAGTGCGAGGCCAATCGGGTGCACGGCTGTGAAAGTCAGGTGTGGCTGGTCGGTGAGTTGCGCGACGGCCACTGGCAGTTCGCAGCGAGCAGCGATGCGCGGATGATTCGCGGGTTGGTGGCGTTGTTGCTGTTACGGGTCAACGGCTTGAATGCTGAAGAATTGCAGCAGGTGGATCTGCCGGACTGGTTCAATCAACTGGGGTTGTCGCGGCAGCTGTCGCCATCGCGCAGCAATGGCCTGAATGCCGTGCTCAAGCGGATGAACGAGCTGGCTGGTTAATCGCTTTCGCGAGCAGGCTCGCTCCCACATGTGAATGCATTCCAATGTGGGAGCGAGCCTGCTCGCGAAGAGGCCTTAAGGCGCCACATCAAGCCTGAGGCTTGACCCGATCCGCCGGGCGCCGGACGCCCGCGACAATCTTGTCCACAGCCTTGGTCGCCGCGACCATGCCGAACGTCGCCGTCACCATCATCACCGCGCCAAACCCGCCGGCGCAGTCCAGCTTCACGCCGTCGCCGACAAAACTCTTCTGCAGGCAAATGCTGCCGTCCGGTTTCGGATAGCGCAGCTGTTCGGTGGAGAACACGCACGGCACGCTGTAATGACGGGTCACAGTGCGCGAGAAGCCGTAATCGCGGCGCAGTGTCGAGCGTACTTTCGAGGCCAGTGGATCGTTGAAGGTGCGGTTGAGGTCGCAGACCTGAATCAGCGTCGGATCGATCTGCCCACCGGCGCCGCCGGTGGTGATGATCTGGATCTTGCGGCGCTTGCACCAGGCGATCAGCGCAGCCTTGGCGTTGACCGCATCGATGCAGTCGATCACGCAGTCGATGTTCGGCGTGATGTATTCGGCCATGGTGTCGCGGGTGACGAAGTCCGCCACGGCGTGCACCTTGCAGTCCGGGTTGATCCCGCGCAGACGCTCGGCCATCACCTCGACCTTGGGTTTGCCGACCGTGCTGTCCAGCGCATGCAACTGGCGGTTGGCGTTGCTGACGCAGACATCGTCGAGGTCGAACAGCGAAATCTCGCCCACCCCGCATCGGGCCATGGCTTCCGCCGCCCAGGAACCGACGCCGCCAACGCCGACAATCGCCACGTGGGCGGCGCGCAGACGCTCCATCCCTTCAATGCCATACAAACGGGCGATGCCTGCAAACCGCGGATCTTCTGTACTCATGACCATTACCCCAAAAACCGGCGCGCATTATAGGGCCGTCGGCGGCCAAGAGCACCTTTGCGCTATGAACGGCGAACCTGCCTGCTTTAATTAAAGCTGCACGTAACAAAGATTTGCCTTACATGCTGAAACGAAAGAACTTAAGTCGGGTTGGATTGCCCAACGTCCGGCATTTCCCTGTCTGTTGTAGGACTCGGCGAACTGCCGTTGTAGGATGCGCGCCCTCAGGCGTCAACCAGCCGACCCTTCGTTCCACAGACCTTGGAACCCGACACAGCTATGTCATCGCGTAAATTTGGACTCAACCTGGTGGTGGTTCTGGCAATCGCCGCCCTGTTCACCGGTTTCTGGGCGCTGATCAACCGCCCCGTCTCTGCGCCGAACTGGCCGGAGCAGATCTCCGGTTTCTCCTATTCACCGTTCCAGCAAGGACAGTTCCCGCAGAAGGATCAGTATCCGACTGACGACGAAATGCGCCGCGACCTGGAGATCATGAGCAAACTGACGGACAACATCCGCATCTACTCGGTCGACGGTTCCCTGCAAGACATCCCGAAACTGGCTGAAGAGTTCGGCCTGCGCGTGACCCTGGGGATCTGGATCAGCCCCGACCAGGAACGCAACGAACGGGAAATCACCCGCGCCATCGAACTGGCCAACACCTCACGCAGCGTGGTTCGCGTGGTGGTCGGTAACGAAGCGATCTTCCGCAAGGAAATCACCGCCAAAGAACTCAGCGTGCTGCTCGACCGCGTGCGTGCTGCGGTGAAAGTGCCGGTGACCACCTCCGAACAGTGGCACGTCTGGGAAGAACACCCGGAGCTGGCCAAGCACGTCGACCTGATCGCCGCGCACGTTCTGCCTTACTGGGAATTCATTCCGGTGGACAAGGCCGGGCAGTTCGTTTTCGACCGTGCCCGCGACCTGAAAAAGATGTTCCCGAAAAAGCCGCTGCTGCTGTCTGAAGTGGGCTGGCCGAGCAACGGCCGCATGCGCGGTGGCGCCGATGCGTCGCCGGCGGATCAGGCTATCTACCTGCGCACGCTGGTCAACAAACTCAACCGCCAGGGCTTCAACTACTTCGTGATCGAAGCGTTTGACCAGCCGTGGAAGGCCAGCGACGAAGGCTCGGTCGGCGCTTACTGGGGCGTGTTCAACGCTGCGCGCCAGCAGAAATTCAACTTCGAAGGCCCGGTGGTGGCGATCCCGCAATGGCGCGTGCTGGCCATCGGTTCGGTGGTGCTGGCGCTGTTGTCGCTGACCCTGCTGATGATCGACGGCTCGGCCCTGCGCCAGCGTGGCCGTACCTTCCTGACCTTTATCGCGTTCCTGTGCGGTTCGGTGCTGGTGTGGATCGGTTACGACTACAGCCAGCAATACAGCACGTGGTTCAGCCTGACAGTGGGCTTCCTGCTGGCGCTCGGTGCGCTCGGGGTGTTCATCGTGTTGCTGACCGAGGCCCACGAACTGGCCGAAGCCGTGTGGATTCACAAGCGTCGCCGTGAATTCCTGCCGGTGGTCGGCGACTCGGACTACCGCCCGAAAGTCTCGATCCACGTGCCCTGCTACAACGAGCCGCCGGAGATGGTCAAACAGACCCTCAACGCCCTGGCCAACCTCGACTATCCGGACTTCGAAGTCCTGATCATCGACAACAACACCAAGGATCCGGCGGTCTGGGAACCGGTGCGCGACTACTGCGAAACCCTCGGCCCGCGCTTCAAGTTCTTCCACGTTTCGCCCCTGGCCGGCTTCAAGGGCGGCGCGCTGAATTACCTGATCCCGCACACCGCCAAGGACGCCGAAGTCATCGCAGTCATCGACTCCGACTACTGCGTGCACCCGAACTGGCTCAAGCACATGGTGCCGCACTTCGCCGACCCGAAAATCGCTGTGGTGCAGTCGCCGCAGGACTACCGCGACCAGAACGAAAGCACCTTCAAGAAGCTCTGCTACGCCGAATACAAAGGCTTCTTCCACATTGGTATGGTCACCCGCAACGACCGCGACGCGATCATCCAGCACGGCACCATGACCATGACCCGTCGCTCGGTTCTGGAAGAACTGGGCTGGGCCGACTGGTGTATCTGTGAAGACGCCGAACTCGGTCTGCGCGTATTCGAGAAAGGCCTGTCGGCGGCGTATTACCACGACAGTTACGGCAAGGGTCTGATGCCGGACACCTTCATCGACTTCAAGAAGCAGCGTTTCCGCTGGGCCTACGGCGCGATCCAGATCATCAAGCGTCACACCCGCAGCCTGCTGCGCGGCAAGGACACCGAGCTGACTCGCGGCCAGCGTTACCACTTCCTCGCGGGCTGGCTGCCGTGGGTGGCGGACGGCATGAACATCTTCTTCACTGTCGGCGCGCTGTTGTGGTCGGCGGCGATGATCATCGTGCCGCAGCGGGTCGATCCGCCGCTGCTGATCTTCGCGATCCCGCCGCTGGCGCTGTTCGTGTTCAAGGTCGGCAAGATCATCTTCCTGTACCGTCGCGCCGTGGGCGTGAACCTCAAGGATGCGTTCTGCGCGGCACTGGCCGGCCTGGCGTTGTCGCACACCATCGCCAAAGCGGTGCTGTACGGCTTCTTTACCAGCAGCATTCCGTTCTTCCGCACCCCGAAAAACGCCGACAACCACGGCTTCTGGGTGGCGATTTCCGAGGCACGGGAAGAGCTGTTCATCATGCTGCTGTTGTGGGGCGCGGCGCTGGGAATCTTCCTGGTGCAGGGCATTCCGAGCAACGATATGCGCTTCTGGGTGGCAATGCTGCTGGTGCAGTCGCTGCCATATGTGGCGGCGCTGATCATGGCGTTCCTGTCGTCGCTGCCGAAACCTTCGGCCGCGCCTGAACCGGCACCTGTCGTCTAATTCCTCGACGAAGCACTAAACGGCGGCCAATGGTCGCCGTTTTGCTTTAAGATAACCGCCATTTTGCAGGGCCAAGGCCCCGATGGCCTGCCACCAGACCTGTGGGAGCGAGCTTGCTCGCGATGAGTCCGTCACATTCAACACTTATGTTGAACAGGACATCGTTATCGCGAGCAAGCTCGCTCCCACATTTACAGCATCCGGAGTTTTCCATGACGGCCCACGCCGACCTTTCGCCGACCCTCCAACTTGCCATCGACCTGATCCGCCGTCCGTCCGTGACGCCGGTCGACGCCGATTGCCAGAAGCAGATGATGCAGCGCCTGGGCGATGCCGGTTTCACCCTCGAGCCGATGCGCATCGAAGATGTGGATAACTTCTGGGCGACTCACGGCAAAAACGACGGCCCGGTGCTGTGCTTCGCCGGCCACACCGACGTGGTGCCGACCGGCCCGGTGACCGCCTGGCAGATCGACCCGTTCAACGCGGTGATCGACGAGCACGGCATGCTCTGCGGCCGTGGTGCGGCGGACATGAAAGGCAGCCTGGCCTCGATGACTGTGGCAGCCGAGCGCTTCGTCGCCGACTACCCGGATCACAAGGGCAAGGTCGCGTTCCTGATCACCAGCGACGAAGAAGGCCCGGCGCATCACGGCACCAAGGCTGTGGTCGAGCGTCTGGCAGCCCGTAACGAGCGTCTGGACTGGTGCATCGTCGGCGAACCGTCGAGCACCACGCTGGTGGGCGACGTGGTGAAGAACGGTCGTCGCGGGTCCCTCGGCGCCAAACTGACCGTGCGCGGCGTGCAGGGCCACGTGGCTTATCCGCACCTGGCGAAGAACCCGATTCACCTCGCTGCCCCGGCCCTGGCCGAGCTGGCCGCCGAGCATTGGGATCACGGCAACGACTTCTTCCCGCCGACCAGTTTCCAGATTTCCAACGTCAATTCCGGCACCGGCGCGACCAACGTGATTCCGGGCGATCTGGTGGCGTTGTTCAACTTCCGTTTCTCCACCGAATCGACCGTCGAAGGCCTGCAGAAGCGCGTCGCCGACATCCTCGACAAGCACGGTCTGGACTGGCACATCGACTGGGCATTGTCTGGTCTGCCGTTCCTCACCGAGCCGGGCGCGCTGCTCGACGCGGTGTCGTCGAGCATCAAGCAGATCACCGGCCGCGAGACCAAGGCGTCCACCAGCGGCGGCACCTCCGATGGCCGTTTCATCGCGACCATGGGCACGCAGGTTGTTGAACTGGGCCCGGTCAACGCGACTATCCACCAGGTCAACGAGCGCGTGCTGGCGGCCGATCTCGACGTGCTGACCGAGATCTACTACCAGACCCTGATCAAGTTGCTCGCCTGATGCTTGCGTGCCCGATCTGCAGTGAACCGCTGAACGCGGTGGACAACGGTGTGGTCTGCCCTGCCGGCCACCGCTTCGACCGTGCGCGTCAGGGTTACCTGAACCTGCTGCCGGTGCAGCACAAGAACAGCCGCGATCCCGGCGACAATCAGGCGATGGTCGAGGCCCGCCGCGACTTCCTGAACGCCGGCCATTACGCGCCGGTGGCCAAGCGTCTGGCGGAACTGGCGGCCAGTTATGCGCCGGCCCGTTGGGTCGATATCGGATGCGGCGAGGGCTACTACACCGCGCAGATCGCCGAGGCTTTGCCCGATGCTGACGGTTACGCGCTGGATATCTCGAAGGAAGCGGTCAAACGCGCCTGCAAACGTAATCCGGCGCTGACGTGGTTGATCGCCAGCATGGCCCGGGTGCCGCTGGCCTCCGGCAGTTGCCAGTTTCTGGCCAGTGTCTTCAGTCCGCTGGACTGGGAAGAAGCCAAGCGCCTGCTCAGCGTCGGCGGCGGTCTGATGAAAGTCGGTCCGACCAGCGGCCATCTGATGGAACTGCGCGAACGCCTGTACGACGAAGTGCGTGAGTACACCGACGACAAGCACCTGGCCCTGGTGCCGGGAGGCATGGCGCTGGCCCACAGCGAAACGCTGGAATTCAAACTGACGCTGGACAAGCCCGAGGATCGCGCCAACCTGTTGGCGATGACACCTCACGGCTGGCGCGCCAGTGCCGAGCGCCGTGCGGCGGTGATCGAGCAGGCCGAACCGTTCGTGACCACCGTGTCGATGCGCTACGATTATTTCGTTCTTCAATAACTTTTGGACTCGGGCAAGCAGCCCGGGGCCGGCTAAATCCGCGAATGGATTTTTCAGACCCGCAGTGAGGATATCCATGCGCCAACCGGACATCGAGATTTACCTGAAAGACGCCGACGTCGACCACAAGGCCATTTCCGCCTGGCTGGGCGCAGCCCTCGGCCCTTGCAGCGACTGGGTACAGAAAGGTCAGACCTACAAATGCAAGGCCGGCAACATCCCGGTGACCTGGCTGCCGAAAGCCGTGGGCAAGTGGAACAGCCTGTACCTGGAAAGCGACCAGACCCCATGGGACGACGACATCGCCTGCGCCCGCGCAGCGTTTGCCGCGCTGAACGTCGAAGTGCGCTGCGCGCCGGGGACGTGGGTCGAAGAGGAAGGTGAGGAAACGGCCGATCGCTGGATTCGCATCAGCGCCGATGGTGAAGAAGAGATCACCTGGAAAACTGCGTAACAGACAATGCACAAATCCTGTGGGAGCGAGCTTGCTCGCGATTGCGGTCGGACATTCAACATCAATGTTGACTGAAAGGGCCCCATCGCGAGCAAGCTCGCTCCCACAGTGTTTTTGGTGTTCTGAAGATTTGCGTTACAGGCCTACAACATCCTCCGCCTGCAACCCCTTCTGCCCTTCCACCACCGCATATTCAACCTGCTGACCCTCGGTCAGCGAACGGTGGCCTTCGCCGCGGATCGCGCGGTAGTGCACGAACACGTCCACCCCGTCTTCGCGCTGAATGAAGCCGTAGCCCTTGGCGTCGTTGAACCACTTCACGTTGCCGGTTTCACGTGTTGCCATCTGTTCATACTCCTTTTTTATTATTGAACAGGCTTTTCGCAGGAAAGCCTTTGCGGAACGTCAGCCTGCGTCCGACGTCCATAAAAGGGCCCCGGCGACAGACCGCCGAGTATATGACAGGCGGCAAAACTCTCAACAGGAGATTACTTCGCCGCTTTTTTGCCGATTTTCCACGAATCCGGCACACTATCGACCGCCCGAGCAAACGCTCGGTTTATCCACTCACGCAGAAGCCGTATGACCCGTTCCCCGTTCCGCCGTCTTGTGTTTGGCACCCTGCGCCGACTGTTGTATCTCTGGGTTCGCTCCGAGACGATCAACCAGTCGTCGTTCACCCTCAACCTCGACCGCAGTCGTCCGGTGTTCTACGTCCTGCAAAACCCATCGCTGACTGATCTGGCGGTGGTCGACACCGAGTGCACCAAGGCCGGTCTGCCGCGCCCGGTGCTGCCGGTGTCCGTGGGTTCGCTGATCGAACCGGCGGCGTTCTTTTATCTGACGCCGGACCCGGACTGGCTCGGCCGCCAGGACAAGCGCGGCGCACCGCCGACCCTGACCCGACTGGTCAGCGCCCTGAGCCAGAACGCCGCCGAAGACGCGCAGATCATTCCGGTCAGCGTGTTCTGGGGCCAGTCGCCGGACAGCGAAAACAGCCCGTGGAAACTGCTGTTCGCCGACAGCTGGGCCGTCACCGGACGCCTGCGTCGCCTGCTGAGCATCATGATTCTGGGGCGCAAGACCCGCGTGCAGTTCTCCGCGCCGATCCACCTGCGCGAACTGATCGAGCACAACAAGGGCCACGAGCGTACCGTGCGCATGGCCCAGCGAATCCTGCGGGTGCACTTCCGCAACCTCAAGGCTGCGGTGATCGGCCCGGACATCTCCCACCGACGCAACCTGGTCAAAGGTCTGCTCAACCAGCCGCTGGTCAGGCAGGCGATCCTCGACGAAGCCGAGCGCGAAAATATTTCCCCGGAAAAAGCCAAGGCTCAGGCGCTGCGCTACGGCAACGAGATCGCCTCGGACTACACCTACACCGCGATCCGTTTTCTGGAAGTGGTGCTGAGCTGGTTCTGGAACAAGATCTACGACGGGATCAAGGTCAACCACATCGAAGGCGTGCAAAAGGTCGCCCAGGGTCACGAAGTGATCTACGTGCCGTGCCACCGCAGCCACATCGACTATCTGCTGCTGTCGTATCTGCTGTTCCGCAACGGCCTGACCCCGCCGCACATTGCCGCCGGGATCAACCTCAACATGCCGGTGATCGGCAGTCTGCTGCGCCGTGGCGGCGCGTTCTTCATGCGCCGCACGTTCAAGGGCAATCCGCTGTACACCTCGGTGTTCAACGAATACCTGCACACCCTGTTCACCAAAGGTTTCCCGGTCGAATACTTCGTCGAAGGCGGCCGCTCGCGTACCGGGCGCATGCTGCAACCGAAAACCGGGATGCTCGCGATTACGATGCGCAGCTTCTTGCGTTCCTCGCGGATGCCGATCGTGTTCGTGCCGGTGTACATCGGTTACGAGCGCGTGCTTGAAGGCCGGACTTACCTCGGCGAACTGCGCGGCGCGAGCAAGAAGAAAGAGTCGATCTTCGACATCTTCAAAGTCATCGGCGCGCTCAAACAGCGTTTCGGCCAGGTGGCGGTGAACTTCGGCGAGCCGATCAAACTGGCGGAATTCCTCGACAGCGAGCAGCCGGGCTGGCGCCAGCAAGAGCTGGGCCCGCAGTTCAAACCGGCGTGGCTCAACGAAACCACCAATCGCCTCGGCGAGAAAGTCGCGCAGCACCTGAATGAAGCGGCGGCGATCAACCCGGTCAACCTGGTGGCGCTGGCGCTGCTGTCGACCACTCGTCTGGCACTGGATGACCGGGCCATGGCGCGGGTGCTGGATCTGTATCTGGCGCTGTTGCGCAAAGTCCCGTACTCGCCGCACACCACATTGCCGGAAGGCGATGGCCGGGCGTTGATCGAGCATGTGAAGGACATGGATCTGCTGTCCGAGCAGAACGACGCACTGGGCAAGATTCTCTATCTGGACGAGCAGAACGCCGTCCTGATGACCTACTACCGCAACAACGTGCTGCACATCTTCGCCCTGCCGGCGTTGCTCGCGAGTTTCTTCCAGAGCACTTCGCGCATGAGCCGCGAGCAGATCCTGCGCTACACCCGTGCGCTGTATCCGTACCTGCAAGCGGAGCTGTTCATCCGCTGGAGCCTGGACGAACTGGATGCGGTGATCGATCAGTGGCTGGAGGCTTTCGTCGAACAAGGCCTGCTGCGTTTCGAGAAAGACGTCTACCTGCGCCCGGCGCCGAGTTCGCGGCATTTCGTGCTGCTGACCCTGCTGTCGAAGAGCATCGCCCAGACCCTGCAGCGCTTCTACATGACCGTGTCGTTGCTGCTAAACGCCGGCCAGAACACCATCAGCGCTGAAGAACTGGAAGACCTGTGCACAGTCATGGCCCAGCGCCTGTCGATCCTGCATGGCCTGAACGCACCGGAGTTCTTCGACAAGAGCCTGTTCCGCCACTTCATCCAGACGATGCTCGATCTTGACGTGCTGCGTCGCGACGAAGCGGGCAAGTTGAGTTATCACGAACTGCTTGGAGAACTGGCCGAAGGCGCAGCGAAACGGGTGTTGCCGGCGGAGATCCGTTTGTCGATCCGTCAGGTGGCGCTACATCGCAGTGAGGATGCGGCGGAAACTGCAACCTCGCCGACTTCCTGAAACTTGAAGACAACTAACCGGCAAACCGGATTGTTTTCCGGTTAGTTGTTTTATGAATTAATGGGCTCTTTTTAATCGATAAGGAAATCGAGATGAGCCTGTTAAACGAGTCTCTTCAAAACATCACCGTAACGTTTAGCCTTCCAGCAGAATTCAGTGTCCCTCTCGACGGAGACAATGAAACCGTTGTAGACGTTCAAGTGATCAATAACCGGCAACCGTTAAGCATCAAACACTGGAAACATCCCTCCATTGTCGACGGCCAGTGGAATTTCAGTTTTCCCCATCGATATAGCGATGTGAGCGTCAAATACCGCGTCATCATCCAGCTGTTTCATAACGGGCAGCCCTTGTTGCTGGAACAGGATCACTTCGTCATTGTTTATCAGGCGCCTCATCGTCAGACACTGCATCTGAGTCCGATCGGTTACTTGTACGTTGAAGTGCAGGAACCCGAAATGATTCCCCCCGAACAGGCAATCACCATCAGCCTGCATGAAAACGAAAGTCCCGATGTCGAACTGGCGCGCGTTTCTCACGATGAGGAAACGGCCACTTCCTTTTATCTTGAATATGATCCGGAACATGTGGTGCCGGGCAAACGCTATGCACTTACCGGTATAGAAAACAGATACCACCAACGGCTTTCTGTATTCCCTGAAGCTATCGAACTTGTACCAGCGACCCGTCTGCCTCGATCGCGCCTGTTGCGGGTAATCGATCAGTGGCTGAATGAACCGTTACGTTTGTTCACTGACTCACTTTCCAAAATCCGCTAGATTTCTCTGGGCGCCCCTCTGGCGCCCAAGTCTTTTGAGGTCCCCATGAAAAAACTTTCTCTTCTCGCCGCCGCCACTCTGTTGAGCGCCTGCCAGTCCACCACACCAAGCGGTAAAGCGAGCCTCGACGGCGAAGTGTTCTACCTGCAACGCATCGCCCTGCCACCAAGCGCGACCTTGAGTGTGAGCCTGCAGGACGTTTCGCTGGCCGATGCTCCGGCTGTCGTGCTCGATGAACAGAAAGGCCCGATCAAGGGACAAGTGCCGCTGCCGTTCCATTTGAGCTACGATCCGGCCCAGGTCAAACCCGGCCACCGCTACTCGGTCAGCGCACGCATCGAGGTCAACGGCGAGCTGATGTTCATCACCACCGAAAACCATGCCGTGCAGCTTGATGGCAAGGATCCCCAGCCGCTGAAGATCCGCGTCGACGCCGCCCGCTAACGCTCTTATGAACAAGGAAGCCTTGATGCTCCGCCCTACTCTTCGCTTCGCCGGCCTGTGCGCGGGCCTGATGATCTCCGCCAGCGCCATGGCCCTGTCCCTCAGCGACCTGTCGCAAGGCGACGCCACCGGCGGCCTCAAGGATGCCCTGACCCAGGGTGCGCAACTGGCCGTCAAACAACTCGGCACGCCGGGTGGTTTCAGCAACAACCCGGACGTAAAAATCGAACTGCCGGGCAAACTCGGCAAAGTCGCCGGCAAGATGAAAGCGTTCGGCATGGGCGCCCAGGTCGATGAACTGGAAACCGCCATGAACAAGGCCGCGGAAACCGCCGTGACCCAGGCCCAGCCGATCCTGGTCGACGCCGTGAAGAAAATGAGCGTGGCCGACGCCAAAGGCATCCTCAGCGGCGGCAGCGACTCCGCCACCCAATACCTGGACAAATCCAGCCGCGAACAGATCCGCGCCAAGTTCCTGCCAATCGTCAAACAGGCGACCGACAAGGTAGGCGTGGCGCAGAAGTACAACTCGTTCGCCGGCCAGGCTGCGACACTGGGCGTGGTCGACGCGAAGAGCGCGAACATCGAAAGCTACGTCACCGAACAAGCGCTGAACGGCCTGTTCGAGATGATTGGCAAACAGGAAGAAACCATCCGCAAGAACCCGGCCGCTGCGGCGACGAGTCTGGCGAAGAAGGTGTTCGGCAGCCTCTAGGCCAACGCTGCACGGGAGCGAGGCAACTCGCTCCCGTCCTTCAACACACTGGCTGGACTGCGTAAAAAGAACACCCACCCGCTGCCCATTTTCCTTTTCTCGAAGACCTGCAACTCGACCAGTCCATTCAGGGCCGACATCGCGGTGCTGCAAGAACAACCCAAGTGTTCCCTCACATTGCTCGCCGTAAACTCCTTCGCCACTCCGCTCTTGGCCACCTGATACAGCGCCCGCTGCCTTTGCGTCAGCCGCTCGAAAAAACCCGACGCCATCAGCCAGCGCTCAAAGTCTTCCACGTACGCCAGGCTTTTGCGGTAGACATCCGTGAAGCGACTGACCGCACGCTGAATCACCGAACACTGAAACTCGATGAAATACGTCAGATCCAGTTCATCGGCCTCGCTATGCAAATACGACCGCCCGTACTTCACCGGCGCATTGCGCAGCAAAGGACTGATCGCAATGTAGCGAAATGCCGAAAACTCGTGCTTGAACATGAACCAGTAGAACAACGCCCTCGCAACCCGTCCGTTGCCATCGCGAAACGGATGTTCGTAGCCCAGAGAAAAATGCAGCGTGATCGCCTTGATCAACGGGTGCAGGTAGTCCTTTTCCTGAGGTGAACCGAGTGGCTGATTGATCCAGCGCACGAGCCTCTGCAAACGCATTACCAGCCCGACAGCGGGCGGCGGTGTATGCACCGTGTTGCCCTCGCCATCCTGTACCACCACTTCATCGTTCGTCCTGAACAAACCGGGACTATATTGCGCGTCATCGATCCCCTCGACGCCCACCCGATGCATTGCCGCGATCAAGTCGACGCTCAAGGGTTGGTAACGGTTTTCCCAGGCGAAATTCATCATCCTGTAATTGCCCATGACCATGCGCTCATCCGGCGTGCGCGGCTGCCGTTGATATTTGAGCATGTCCTTGGCAACTCGCGTGGTCGTTGCCGCACCTTCCAACTGGCTGCTGGCGATCACTTCGTCTTCGATCAGATCATTGAGCAAATAACTGAAATGCGACCGTTCGCCGATCTGCCCGGTCATGCATTCCAGCGAAGCGGAAGTCGTCTGCAGATCGACGGCCGAAAGGGTTTTCCGTGCCGAGGGTGTCAGCAAATACTTGCCCCACTGCGGCGGCTCCCCCAATGGCAGGAGATTGATGTACTGCGCAGCCCTCGCCCTCTTCACCAGCGCCCAACACAAACGAGCATCCAGCCCCGGCGCCCAGCGATAGCGCAAATCCTCAAAAGGCAAATAACGCCCCCGATCATCGAGAGGCTTGAGCAGCGCCAGATAATCCTCCAGATGCTGCTTGTGCGGCGCCCGCGCCAACAAGTCGAACACCGGATCGGACCGTCCTTTCAACACTGGCGGCTTCTTCACAAAAACCTCTCGATCACTCATAAAAACAGAGAACCGAGTACAACACTCCAGACCAGACAGCCTCAATATCAGAGAATTCTGAAAAAGCTGTAGGAGACACCACAGCCCATAACGCATAACCCATAACCCATAAAACACGATGAGCGTTAGCTCGAGTAAAGCTTTTGACGTACCGGCCCCGTTGAGAGGCTGAGTGGAGGGATTTATCCGGGGGTGGGCGCGAAGCGCCGTTTGGCGAAGCCAAACACATCGAGAGGAGGTGCAGCGAAGCAAACCGTAGGCGATGCCCCCGGATGAATCCCGGAGCGAAGGGACGCCGAGCCACAGCGAGGCGCCGAACGTTGGGGCAAGACTTTTTGGTTACTTTTGAGGCGTTTGTCAAAAGTGACCCGCTGTAAGAGCGGAACCGCCAGCCGCAGCACCCGCAAAAACGGATATTCACCCAAACCCCAGGAGCCTGGCCGGCCCGAAGGCCGCCACGCTCACCAAACCCAATCAAGCCTCCTTACGCACCCGGAACCAGGCCGCATACAACGCCGGCAAAAACAAAAGCGTCAGCGCCGTCGCCACAATCAACCCCCCCATGATCGCCACCGCCATCGGCCCGAAAAACACACTGCGTGAAAGCGGAATCATCGCCAGCACCGCCGCCAGCGCCGTCAACACAATCGGCCGGAACCGGCGCACAGTCGCCTCGATGATCGCCTGCCAGGGCTTGAGCCCCGCCGCAATATCCTGCTCGATCTGATCCACCAGAATCACCGAGTTGCGCATGATCATCCCCGACAGCGCAATCGTCCCGAGCATCGCCACAAACCCGAACGGTTGACGGAACACCAGCAGAAACAGCGTCACGCCGATCAACCCCAGTGGCGCCGTCAGAAACACCATCGCCGTGCGCGAGAAACTGCGCAGCTGCACCATCAGTAACGTCAGCACTACAACAATGAACATCGGCACGCCGGCGTTCACCGACTTCTGCCCGCGCTCGGAATCTTCTACGGTGCCGCCGACGTCCAGCAGATAACCGTCAGGCAATTCGGCACGGATCGGATCGAGGGTCGGCTGAATCTGTTTCACCAGCGTTGCCGGTTGCTCCTTGCCATAGATATCGGCCCGCACCGTCACGGTCGGCAGTCGGTTGCGATGCCAGATGATGCCTTCCTCGAAGCCATATTCCAGCGTGGCAATCTGCGACAACGCAACGCTGCGACCGTTGTCGGTCGGCACCGCCAGACTCGGCAGCAGCGACAGTTCGGTGCGCTCATGCACGGTGCCGCGCAGGAGGATTTCGATCAGCTCGTTGTCTTCGCGGTACTGGCTGACACTGGAACCGGTCAGCGAACTCTGAAGGAATTTCGCCAGATTCGCCGTGCTCACCCCCAGCGCCCGGGCGCGGTCCTGATCGATGTTCAGGTACACGACCTTGCTCGGTTCTTCCCAGTCCAGATGCACGTTCACCACATGCGGGTTCTCACGCACCTTGGCCGCGACTTTCCGGGCAAGCGCACGGACTTCCTCGATGTGTTCACCGGTGACGCGGAACTGCACCGGATAGCCAACCGGCGGGCCGTTCTCCAGACGCGTGACCCGCGAGCGCAGGGCCGGGAATTGTTCGTTGAGGGTATCGATCAGCCAGGTGCGCAGGGCTTCGCGTTCCTCGATGGTTTTCGCCAACACCACGAACTGGGCAAAGCTCGCCGCCGGCAGTTGTTGATCCAGCGGCAGATAGAAACGCGGCGAGCCGGTGCCGACGTAGGCCACGTAATTGTCGATGCCGGCATGATCCTTGAGCATCGCTTCCAGTCGCTTGACCTCGGCGGTGGTGTTAGCCAGAGAAGCGCCTTCCGCCAGTTTCAAATCGACCATCAGCTCCAGCCGGTTGGAGGCCGGGAAGAACTGCTGCGGGACGAACTTGAACAGCATCACCGAGGCGACGAACAGCCCCACCGTCAGCACGATCACCGTTTTACGCCGACGCACGCACCACTCCACCAGGCGTCGAACCCGCTGGTAAAACGGTGTGGCATAAGGATCCGGCTGACCGTCACCACTGCCGTGTTTGGCCGCGTGAATTTTCGCCAGATCCGGCAGGAGTTTTTCACCGAGGTACGGCACAAACATCACCGCCGCCACCCACGAAGCGAGCAACGCGATGGTGACGACCTGAAAGATCGAGCGGGTGTATTCACCGGTGCCGGACTGCGCCGTGGCGATCGGCAGGAAACCTGCTGCGGTGATCAGCGTACCGGTGAGCATCGGGAACGCGGTGCTGGTCCAGGCGTAACTGGCCGCCTTGATCCGGTCAAAGCCCTGCTCCATTTTGATCGCCATCATTTCCACGGCGATGATCGCGTCGTCCACCAGCAAGCCCAGCGCCAGCACCAGCGCGCCGAGGGAAATCTTGTGCAGGCCGATCCCGAGGTAATACATGCAGGCGAACGTCATCGCCAGCACCAGCGGAATGGTCAGCGCCACCACCATGCCGGTGCGCACGCCGAGGGAGAAGAAGCTCACCAGCAACACGATGGCCAGCGCTTCGACCAGGACCTGGACGAACTCGCCGACGCCACTTTTCACCGCCGCTGGCTGATCGGAGACCTTGCGCAGTTGCATGCCGGCCGGGAGGTTTTTCTGGAGGCGGGAGAATTCGACTTCCAGGGCCTTGCCCAGCACCAGAATGTCGCCGCCGTCCTTCATCGCTACCGCAAGTCCGATCGCGTCTTCACCCATGAAGCGCATGCGCGGCGCCGGCGGGTCATTGAAACCGCGCCGGACATCGGCGACATCCGAGATGCGGAACGTACGATCACCGACCCGGATCGGGAAGTTTCTGATCTCGTCGACTGTCTGAAAATTCCCCGAAACCCGTAGCTGCAATCGCTCACTGCCGGTTTCGAAGAAGCCGGCGGTGGACACCGCGTTCTGCTCTTCCAGCGCCTGCTGGACGGCCGCCAGCGGCAAGCCGAGGGTGGCGAGTTTGACGTTGGACAGCTCGACCCAGATCTTCTCGTCCTGCAGCCCGAGCAAGTCGACCTTGCCCACGTCCTTGACCCGTTGCAGCTGGATCTGGATGCGGTCGGCGTAATCCTTGAGCACGGCGTAGTCGAAACCGTCGCCGGTCAGGGCGTAGATATTGCCGAACGTGGTGCCGAATTCATCGTTGAAAAAGGGGCCCTGAATGCCCGGTGGCAGGGTCTGGCGGATATCACCGACCTTCTTGCGCACCTGATACCAGAGGTCCGGAATCTCCACCGAATGCATCGAGTCGCGGGCGATGAAGGTGACCTGGGATTCGCCGGGACGGGAGAACGAAACGATGCGTTCGTACTCGCCGGTTTCCATCAGTTTCTTTTCGATGCGCTCGGTGACCTGACGCGAGACTTCCTGCGCCGTGGCGCCGGGCCAGCGGGTCTGGATGACCATGGCCTTGAAGGTGAACGGCGGGTCTTCACTCTGGCCGAGCTTGGTGTAGGACAAGGCGCCGACGATGGCCAGCAGAAGCATCAGGAACAGTACGATCTGGCGATTACGCAACGCCCATTCGGAAAGGTTGAAGCGCATCGGGACTTACTCCTTGTCCGCCAGATTGACCACACGGTTGGAGCGATCCACGGGACGCACCTGTTGCCCTTCCAGCAGCACATGCACGCCGGCGGCAACGACCCAGTCGCTGGCGTTGAGGCCTTCGAGCACCGGCACGGTTTTCTCGCCGAACGGGCCGATGCGCACGGGCGTCTTTTTCAAGGTGTTGTTGGCGCTGACGACCCAGACGTAGGTCGCGCCGTTTTCGGCGGTCAGGGCCGAGAGCGGCACCGACAGCGGAATCACGTCGGCGGTCTGCACGAACACCCGGGCGCTCTGGCCGAGTTCGACAGGCACGTTGCCGGCGGTGAAGGCAATGCGGGCGGCGAAGGTGCGGGATTTCGGATCGGCCGCTGGCGACAGTTCACGGATTTTGCCGGCGAAGCGCTGGTTCGGTTGCGTCCACAGCTCCACGGACACAGGCTGGCCGACCTTGAACCGGCCGAAGCTTTGCTCCGGCAGGCTGATCGACACTTCGCGCTCGCCATCGGTGGCGAGGGTGAATACGGTCTGTCCGGCGGCGACCACTTGCCCGACCTCAACCGAACGCTTGGCTACTACACCGTCCTGAGGCGCGCGCAACACGGCGTAACTGGCCTGGTTGGTCGAGACGTTAAATTCGGCTTTGATCTGCTTGAGGCGCGCCTCACCGGAGCGGTAGAGGTTTTCGGCATTGTCGTAGGCCGAGCGGCTGACCATCTGCCGCTCCATCAGGGTCTTGTAGCGGTCACGCTCGGCGCGCACCAGATTCAGATTGGCTTCGGCGGCGGTGACCTGGGCGCGGGTGGCTTCCAGTTGCAGGCGTACGTCCTGCGGGTCGAGTTCCGCCAGGGGTTGATCGGCCTTCACGCGCTGGCCCTCCTCGACCAGTCGTCGGCTGACTTTGCCGCCAATGCGGAACGCCAGATCCGGTTCGTAGCGGGCGCGAACCTCGCCCGGATAACTTTCCATCGCCTGCGCCGAAGGCTCTGGCTGCACCACCATGGCCGGTCGCACGCTGACTGGCGTCACCTCTTCCTTGCCACATGCCGACAATAAAAACGCCAGAGTGACTGGCACCGCAAAGGACAACGCATGGCGGAACATGGTTAAGGACCTTTCGCTAAGGAGGCTTGGAATATTTATACTGGCCGGTATGTTATTAATAGCAAACTCACCAGTCCAGTATTAAAAGCGAAGAATGTCGAACAATCATTCAGCTCCAAACGGCCCCGGCCGCCCGAAGGATCCGGCCAAGCGCCAGGCCATTCTCGAAGCGGCGAAAATCCTGTTCCTGAGTCACGGCTATGCCAACACCAGCATGGACGCGGTGGCCGCCGAGGCTGGCGTGTCGAAGCTGACGGTCTACAGCCATTTCAATGACAAGGAGACGTTGTTTTCGGCCGCCGTGGTGGCCAAATGCGAGGAGCAATTGCCACCGCTGTTCTTCGAATTGCCGGACGGCATCGCGGTGGAAAATGTGTTGCTGAACATTGCCAGAGGCTTTCATCACCTGATCAACAGCGATGAGTCGGTGAATCTGCATCGCCTGATCATGGCGCTGGGCAGTCAGGACCCGAAGCTGTCGCTGATCTTCTTCGAGGCCGGCCCGCAGCGCATGGTGCAAGGCATGGAGCGGCTTTTGCGGCGGGTCGATGAGACTGGCGCGCTGCGCATCGACAACCCGCACAACGCCGCCGAACACTTCTTCTGCCTGATCAAGGGCGCGGGGAATTTCCGGTTGCTGTATGGCTGCGGCGAACCACTGACCGGCGAGGCGGCGGAAAGCCATGTGCAGGAAGTGGTCGGGCTGTTCATGCGTGCCTATCGCCCCTGAAAACAAAAATCCCACGCCATGCGTGGGATTTTCTTATGAGCCGGCTCAGGGCTTGAGCGCTTTCTTCGGGTAGATGTCGTAGCGGCTGGATTTGCCATCCAGCGCATGGCTCGGCTTCGGCCCTTCGATGCACGGCGCCTTGCGCGGGCGCTTGACCACCACCCGGTGCGTGGCCAGCGCCAACGCCGCTTCCAGCAAGGCCGGTGCATCCGGATCATCGCCCACCAGCGGGCGGAACAGGCGCATTTCCTTCTTCACCAGGGCGGTTTTCTCACGGTGCGGGAACATCGGGTCGAGGTAGATCACCTGCGGCGGCTCGCCTTCCCAGCTGCGCATCACCTCAATGGAGTTGCCCTTGAGCAGGGTCATCCGCGCCACGATCGGTGCCACCTCGAAATCTTCCGCCGCCCGGGCCAGACCATCCTCCAGCAACGCGCCGATCAGCGGTTGACGCTCGATCAGGCTCATCTCGCAGCCCAGGCTCGCCAGCACGAACGCATCCTTCCCGAGCCCCGCCGTGGCATCCAGCACCCGCGGACGCACGCCTTGGGCGATACCGACCGCCTTGGCGATCATCTGTCCGCTGCCACCGCCGTACAACCGACGGTGGGCCGCGCCGCCCTCGACGAAGTCGACCCGCACCGGCCCCGGCGCATCCGGCCCCAGTTGTTGCAGTTGCAAGCCCTGCTCGCCGACTTGCAAGGCAAACTCGCCGTCGGCCACCTGCAACGGCAGATTCAGGCGCTGCGCCCACTGCTCGGCCTGCGCTTCGAACGTCGGGCCGAGGGCTTCGACATGGATGCGGCAGGCCGCAGGTTGATCAATCATGGAAAACACGCTCAAAAAAGTTAAGGATCGGCAAAAACCGCCGATAACCCAATCAACGCGCATTTTGCCAGAGCTGAGCGTCGACCGAAAAAAATGTCAGGCATTCTTCCCACATCGATTGGCTACATTTCGCCCACAGGCGATTTCAGCCGTCATAACACTCAAGCATTGGGCGGCGTCAGCCACCTGTGGCAGGATTTCTTCGCCCAGGCACTGGCCGAACAATCGAGTGATGTGGTGCCGGCCTGTGGCACTTTTCCACCGGTCGATCTGGAAAGCCCTGAAGAGCCGACTATCGGCAGCGAGCTGCACGCGCACATCATCGACCAGCGCGAATGCGATGTAGTGGAAACCCAGGTACGCCCACCCGAACCGCTGTTCCTGCCGATTGCCGAAATCGACATGAACCTGGCCGAGCCGTACCCACCGTTCCCGCCGGAAGACATCAAGACTCAGCAAAAACAGCAGGATTTCGACAGCAGCTGGGTTCGTCCTGTCGTGATCAACAACGGCCAGCCGATTCCGGAACCGGGCCCTGCTCCGCAGAAAAAGCCGCTGTACCTGCCGATCGCCGAGTTCGACCTGGATCTGCTGCAGCCTTACCCGCCGTTCCCGCCGGAAGAGATCGTCGAACAGCAGAAAGCCCTGGACTTCGATAACGGCTGGGTGCGCCCGATCGTCCAGCAGAACCTGCGCATCGCCGCCTGATTCCGCCCTGCTTCAGCCCTTGAAAAACTGATTGGCCTTCGCGTACGGCATCGAACGCGTGGTGAAACCGAACGTGCCCGATTGCTGGATTTCCTCGGCAGCCCGAAAGAACTCGCCAAACGCCGCCAGCGCCAGTGCCGAGCCGGTACTGATGCGCTTCACACCCATTTCTTCCAGTTGCTGCACGGTCAGTTTCAGGCCACCGGACATCAACACGTTGACCGGTTTCGGCGCCACCGCTCGCACCACCGCCAACACCTCTTCAGCCGTCCTCAGGCCCGGAGCATAGAGCACGTCTGCGCCCGCTTCGGCGAACGCCTGCAGGCGGCGGATGGTGTCGTTGATATCCGGATTGCCGTGCAGGTAGTTTTCCGCGCGGGCCGTCAGGGTGAAGGGAAACGATAAGGTTCGAACAGCGGCAACGGCGGCTTCGATCCGTGCCACGGCATGTTCGAAACAGTAGATCGGCGCGTCCGGACGGCCAGTGGCATCTTCGATCGAGCCACCCACGGCGCCCGCTTCGGCGGCGCGCAGCAGGCTTTGCGCCGACTCGGCCGGAGCGTCGGCAAAACCGTTTTCCAGATCCACCGCCACCGGCAAGTCCGTGGCTGCAGCAATTGCCCGAACATTGTTCAAGGTTTCTTCGAGGCCAAGCGCGCCATCGGGCGTGCCTTGGGAAAACGCATAACCGGCACTGGTGGTCGCCAGCGCCTGATAACCCAGGCTGGCAAGCATCTTCGCGGAACCGGCATCCCACGGATTGGGAATCACGAAAATCCCGGGACGCTCATGCAAGGCTTTGAAGACTTCGGCTTTACGGACTTGTTCTTTGCGGGCTTGGGCGTCCATCGGCAGGCTCCTGGGCAGAAAAAAACCGCCTCAGAGCAAGCCAAGTTGCTCGGCGGCGGGTTCTCTGTATAGCTCAGGCAGCGATGGCAGGCCAGGCAAACGTTGCATCAGTTGTGCGTGAAAACGTTGCGCCAGCTTCGCCGCGAGAATGTTATCGGCGGTGTGCAGGAAGATGTACGGCGTGCGGCCCTCTTCGATCCACTCGGCAATCTTCGCCACCCACGGCACCAGAAACGGATCGTTGGCCTCAAGCTCGGGATGGCCGATGAAACGCACCTGCGGGAATTGGGTGAACGCTGCCGGGCGGGTTGGCACCCGGGGCTTTTTCGATTGCGCGTGAATCACCGAAGACTCGGTGGACAGGCAACTGAACAACGCGCGCGGGTCGAGGCAGATGCGCTCCACACCGCGATCCAACAACAGGCGATTGAGCAGGCGTTCACTCTCGCCCTTGGCGAAGAACTGCTCATGGCGCACTTCCACCGCCAGCGGGCGATCAAACGCGTCGATGAAGGCTGCGAGCTCTGGCAAACGTTGCGGAGTGAAGCTTTTCGACAGTTGCAGCCACAGTGGCGATACGCGTTCGCCGAGCGGGCCAAGCAACTGGATGAAGGTTTCGGCGGCGGTCAGTTGATCGCGCAGGTCACCGCCGTGGCTGATGTCGCCGGGGAATTTGGCGGTGAAACGAAAGTGCTCGGGCATGACCTCGGCCCAACGCTGCACGGTGGCCGGCGACGGGCTGGCGTAGAAAGTGGTGTTGCCTTCCACCGCGTTGAACACTTGCGAATACAGACCGAGGAAATCGGAGGTCTTGGCGTCTACCGGATACAGATACTCGCGCCAGGCGTTTTCACTCCAGGACGGGCAACCGAGGTAGTAAGGCAGATCCATCAGATGTACAGGTCGAGGCCCAGCACGTCTGCGTCCCAATCGACAAAACCGGCGGTGCTCAGGTAGCTGGCCAGGGCCATGGCCACGCTTTTCTTCATCGCACGGTGATAAATCATGTCTTGTTGGCGGGCGGGCAGATTGCTCAGGCGTTGCGCGGAGGCCTTGGCGGCGCGGGCAGCCAGTTGCGCTTCGGTGGGGAATTCCAGCTCGCCTTCAATATCCTCGACGGATTCATCCAGCGCCGGATTGCCTTTGCGAGGCTTGCGCTTGATGGGGTAGGAATGAGTGGAAACGCCGTCTATACGCATAAAGTCATGCTCGGTATCGATGATGGCAATTTAGCGGCACCTGACCGACTTAGCAAATCGCCGAGTGATAACTAGAACACATAAAAGACAAAAGGTTTAAAGCGGGGCGTTGGAAACTGACGATTGGCAGGAACTGGCGGGACCCTGTGGCGGATGCCACAGGGTGATTGTCTTCAGCGGACTTTCGGCGTGGCGACTTTATCGCGCAGGTAAACCGGCTGGGCATCGTCGGCCGGAATCGACTCGCCACGTTCCCAGGCGAATCGCGCCAGCGTCAGCAGATCTTCGGCGTGGGGCAGCATGCCTGCGTCGGAACCGCTCAGGTTGACAGCGATGCGCTCGCCGTAGCCCCAACCGGTGCCGGCACCGAACCAGTCGCCAGACGCGTCGTCCGGCAGCGCAGCGACTTCCGGCGGCAACACCGCCTCGGTGCCGACCAGACGCATCTCCCCGGCCGTCTCGCGATAGCAGCCCCAATACACTTCATCCATGCGCGCATCGATGGCCGCCGCGACCTGGCTCACGCCGTGTTCGCGATAAGCGCGTTGCGCCAGCACCGCCAGGTTCGACACCGGCAATACCGGACGATCCAGCGCGAACGCCAGGCCTTGCACCACGCCGATGGCGATGCGCACACCGGTGAAAGCACCCGGGCCGCGACCGAAGGCAATCGCGTCCACCGCTTGCAGCGTGGTGCCGGCGTCGGCCAGCAGTTGCTGGATCATCGGCAGCAGCTTCTGCGCATGCAGGCGCGGGATCACCTCGTAATGGCTCGTGACCTTGCCGTCATGCAGCAAGGCAACGGAGCAAGCTTCAGTCGCGGTGTCCAGGGCCAGCAAGGTGCTCATCGATGTGTCCGTAAATCAGGTGGGGAAAAGTGCGCCAGTATAAACAACTACGGCCCGCAAGCGGGCCGTGGATGATGCAGCGGATCAGGTTTTTCAGCTCAGCGCTTCAAGAACCTTGGCGGTGATCGCTTCAACCGAACCGACACCCGGGATGTGGCTGTACTTCGGCTTGCCGTTGGCAGCCGACAGCTTCTGGTAGAAATCCACCAGCGGCTTGGTCTGCGAGTGGTAGACCGACAGGCGATGACGCACGGTTTCTTCGGTGTCGTCCTTGCGCTGCACCAGCTCTTCACCGGTGATGTCGTCTTTGCCGGCAATTTTCGGCGGGTTGTAGACGATGTGGTACACGCGGCCGCTGGCCTCGTGAACGCGACGGCCAGCGATACGCTGAACGATTTCTTCGTCTTCAACGGCGATTTCAACCACGGCATCCAGCTCGACACCGGCAGTCACCAGCGCTTCAGCCTGAGGAATGGTGCGCGGGAAACCGTCGAACAGAAAACCGTTGGCGCAGTCAGCCTGAGCGATGCGGTCTTTTACCAGTGCGATGATCAGGTCATCCGACACCAGGCCGCCGGCATCCATGATGCTCTTGGCCTTGATGCCCAGTTCGGTGCCGGCCTTGACCGCAGCACGCAGCATGTCGCCGGTGGAGATTTGCGGAATGCCGAATTTCTCGGTGATGAACTTAGCCTGAGTACCTTTACCGGCCCCGGGAGCTCCCAGCAGAATGACGCGCATTAGATGTGCTCCTCAATTTTTTTATAAAAAGCTTTTGCAAAACAACGGATTCGCCTCATGGGGCGAAATCCTGGAAATAGGGTCGTGACCGCCCAAACGGCCAGAGGCTGACCAAGATACACAGCAGGCTGCGCCCACACAAGACGCCAAAAGTCGGAGAAACCGGCGCCTGCCGCGACCTTGCGACGCGGTTCCCCAAGTCGCAACCCCATCATTAACTGTCGCTTGCCCGCATTTTTCCCACGCTCGATAAACGGCACCCGACGTTTGCCCCGGGTGCCCCGCCCCACGCAGAAAACCTTAGCCGGTATTTCGCAAACCGGCGGCAATCCCCGCCACAGACACCAGCAACGCCTGTTCTACCGGGCTGTCCTGCTCGACGTTCGGCTGTCGCGAACGCGCCAGCAGTTCGGCCTGCAATAGATGCAGCGGGTCGAGATAGGTGTTGCGCAGACGGATGAATTCCAGGGTGTCCGGGCTATGTGCCAGCAGTTGCGACTGACCGGTCAGGCCGAGGACCACGGAACATGCCTGCGACAATAGGTCGCGTAAGTGCACACCCAAAGGTAACAAGTCCGACTCAACCAGTCGCTCATCGTAGGACAGCGCAATGTCGGCGTCGGCCTTGGCCAGGACCATTTCCAGCATGTCGATGCGGGTGCGGAAGAACGGCCACTGCTCGCGCATCTGCCCCAGCAGCTCGCCTTCGCCGCGCTCCAGCGCCTTGCTCAGTGCAGTTTCCCAGCCGAGCCAGGCCGGCAGCATCAAACGCGTCTGGGTCCAGCCGAAGATCCATGGAATCGCCCGCAGACTTTCTATGCCACCGGCGCGACGCTTGGCTGGACGGCTGCCCAACGGCAAACGTCCCAGCTCCTGCTCGGGTGTCGACTGGCGGAAATACTCGACGAACTGCGGATTTTCCCGCACCACGGCGCGGTAAGCAGCCACACCGTCGGCGGCCAGTTCGTCCATCAGATGCCGCCACTCCGGCGTCGGTGGCGGCGGTGGCAGCAGGGTCGCTTCGAGCACGGCAGCGAGATAGAGATTGAGGTTTTGCTCGGCGATGTCCGGCAGGCCGAATTTGAATCGAATCATTTCCCCCTGCTCGGTGGTGCGGAAGCGTCCGGCCACCGAACCCGGCGGCTGCGACAGGATCGCCGCGTGAGCCGGGCCGCCGCCACGGCCCACGGTGCCACCGCGACCATGGAACAGCAGCAGTTCGACTTGCTGCTCGCGGCAGATTTCCACCAGCCGCTCCTGAGCCCGGTATTGCGCCCAGGCCGCCGCCGTGGTGCCCGCGTCCTTGGCCGAGTCGGAATAACCGATCATCACTTCCTGCGGGCCTTGCAGACGTGCGCGGTAACCCGGCAGCAGCAACAGGCGCTCGATCACCGGGCCGGCGTTGTCGAGGTCGGCCAGGGTTTCGAACAGCGGCACTACGCGCATCGGCCGCAGCACACCAGAGTCCTTCAACAGCAGTTGCACCGCGAGGACATCGGAGGCGGCACCGGCCATGGAGATCACATAGGAACCCAGCGAAGCCCCCGGCGCGGCGGCGATTTCCTTGCAGGTGGCGAGCACTTCGGCGGTGTCGGCCGATGGCTTGAAATGCGCCGGCAGCAACGGCCGGCGGTTTTGCAGTTCGCGAGTCAGGAAGCTGATGCGCTGTTCTTCGTCCCAGTCTTCATAACGACCGAGGCCGAGGTAGTCGGTGATTTCGGTCATGGCGGCGGTGTGCCGCGACGAGTCCTGACGCACATCGAGGCGCACCAGGAACAGGCCGAAGGTCACGGCACGACGCAGGCAATCGAGCAACGGTCCGTCGGCGATCACGCCCATGCCGCACTCGTGCAGCGAGTGGTAGCACAGCTCCAGCGGATCAAGCAGATCACGGTTGTTGTGCAACACATCGGCCGGTGCCGGGGTGGTTGCGGTCAAGGAAGCATGAGCCCAGTTGCGCGTGGCGCGCAGGCGTTCACGCAATTGCTTGAGCACCGCGCGATAGGGTTCGGCGCTGTCGCCGGCCTTGGCCTTGAGCGCCTCGCTGGCCTGCTGCATCGACAGTTCGGCGGCCAGGTGATCGACATCCCGCAGGTACAGATCTGCCGCCATCCAGCGCGCCAGCAACAGCACTTCGCGGGTCACGGCAGCGGTCACGTTCGGGTTGCCGTCGCGGTCGCCGCCCATCCACGAAGCGAAGCGGATCGGTGCGGCTTCCAGTGGCACGCGCAAACCGGTGGCGGCGAACAGTGCCTGATCGGCTTTGCGCATATGGTTGGGAATCGCCTGCCACAGCGAATGTTCGATCACCGCAAAACCCCACTTGGCTTCGTCCACCGGGGTCGGGCGGGTGCGGCGGATTTCTTCGGTGTGCCAGGCTTCGGCGATCAAGCGTTGCAGGGTGTTGTGGATCTGCTCGCGCTCGGCGCTGGTCAGGTCGCGGTGATCCTGGGCCGCCAGTTGCGCGGCGATCGCGTCGTACTTCTGGATCAGCGTGCGCCGGGCCACTTCGGTCGGGTGCGCGGTCAACACCAGTTCGATTTCCAGTCGTGATAACTGCCGGGCGAGGGAGTCGGCGCTGTGCCCTTCCTCGCGCAAACGGGCGAGCAATTCCGGCAGCACGCGGGATTCGAACGGCGCGGCTTGCGACTCTTCGCGGCGATGAATGAGCTGGTACTGCTCGGCGATGTTCGCCAGGTTGAGAAATTGGTTGAACGCACGCGCCACCGGGAGCAATTCGTCTTCGCTCAACTGATTGAGGCTGGCGCTGAGTTCGGCGTCCATCGAGCCGCGTCGGTCGGCCTTGGCGCCCTTGCGGATCTGCTCGATCTTGTCGAGAAACGCCTCGCCGTACTGGTCACGGATGGTGTTGCCCAACAGCTCACCGAGCAGGTGAACGTCTTCGCGCAAGCGTGCATCAATATCGGTCATCAGCATCTCTCCAGCAGTAATCGGTAACGGATCGCAAGTGAGTGGATGAACAGAGAGTGCCGCTCTGCAACGCTTCTTACAAGCAGACGACGAAGGGACTTTAAACCTTGCGCCCTGAAGCTAGTCTCAACAGTAAGCCCCACAACGGCTTGCCGCCGGCTGACGGCGGACACTCACCCAGACCTGCCACGAGCAGGTACGACATGAGGTCATCATGAAAATCCGTGAACTCGCCCAGCATTGGGAAGAAACCGCCAAGGGTCGCCTGACCGATACCGGCTACACGATTCATCTGGATGTGGAAGCTGCCGCGCGCCTTGCGGCGATTGCCGAGATGTACCCCAAACGGCATGCCGAAGAACTGCTCGGCGAATTGATCGGCGCGGCGCTTGAAGAGTTCGAGGCGAGCCTGCCGTATGTGAAAGGTTCGACCGTGGTTGCCACCGATGAAGAAGGTGATCCGCTGTATGAAGACGTTGGCCCGACGCCGCGTTTTCTCGCGTTGTCGCGTCGGCATCTGCAGGACCTGTCGACGGCTGCCGGCAAGCAAAAACACTGACACAACATAAATCGAAACGTGGGAGCGAGCTTGCTCGCGAAAGCGGTTTGTCAGGCACTGTAGTGGTGACTGATCCGACGCTATCGCGAGCAAGCTCGCTCCCACATTGACTGTATTCAAATTCAAAAATCACACGCCTTATTACCCCCGCGCGTACCACTCTCCCCCGCCAAAGTTCCCGGTTTAGAGCCCTGTCCATTCGGTCAGAATATTTTTTGGCGATGAGCCATCTTTTCTGAACTTTTAAAAAAAGCCTTCGGTCGGAACAGGTAACCACGCCTGGAACGAGCGTTTCAAAACGCACTTGCACATGACGGTTGCGGCTCCGCTACCAGGATGGATTTCGAAGCTTCCAAGGAGTTAACCAATGGAGTTGAAGACCATGAAGACCCAAACCTCGTTCTCCCACCTGCGCGGTCTGAAACTGGCCGCCCTGGCCATCGGCACCAGCTTCGTGCTGGCCGGTTGTGCCGGCAATCCACCGACCGAGCAATACGCGGTGACTCAATCGGCCGTCAACAGCGCGGTCAGCGCCGGCGGTACCGAGTTCGCCGCCGTGGAAATGAAGCAGGCGCAGGACAAGCTCAAACAAGCCGAAATCGCCATGCACGACAAAAAGTATGACGAGGCTCGCACGCTCGCCGAGCAAGCCGAGTGGGACGCCCGCGTTGCCGAACGCAAGGCTCAGGCGATGAAGGCCGAACAGGCTGTGAAGGATTCCCAGAAAGGTGTTCAGGAACTGCGTCAGGAAAGTCAGCGCACCGTGCAATAAGCGCGCATCCCGACCGCAAGGCTGAATCTCTTATCGATAGAAAGGACGAACGATTATGCGTAAACAACTGATGATCCCCGCTCTCCTGGCCGCAAGCGTTGCCCTGGCTGCCTGCTCGACGCCGCCGAACCCGAACCTGGAACAGGCGCGCACCAACTACGCCGGCCTGCAGGCCAACCCGCAGGCGAGCAAGGTTGCAGCATTGGAAACAAAGGACGCCAGCGATTACCTGGACAAGGCTGACAAGGCCTATCTGGACAAGGAAAACGCGTCCAAAGTCGATCAATTGGCGTACCTGACCAACCAGCGTGTGGAAGTGGCCAAGCAGACCATCGCCCTGCGCACCGCTGAAAACAACCTGAAGAACGCCGCTGCCCAACGTGCCCAGGCCCGTCTGGATGCCCGCGATCAACAGATCAAACAGCTGCAGGACAGCCTCAATGCCAAGCAGACCGATCGCGGTACCCTGGTGACCTTCGGTGACGTGCTGTTCGCCACCAACAAGGCCGACCTGAAATCCAGCGGTCTGGTGAACATCAACAAACTGGCGCAGTTCCTCCAGGAAAACCCGGACCGCAAGGTGATCGTCGAGGGCTACACCGACAGCACCGGCGCCGCTTCGTACAACCAGTCGCTGTCCGAGCGTCGTGCGACCTCGGTGCAGGTTGCGCTGATCAAGATGGGCGTCGATCCGTCGCGCATCGTGGTACAGGGTTATGGCAAGGAATACCCGGTCGCGGATAACGGCAGCGTCTCGGGCCGTGCGATGAACCGTCGGGTGGAAGTGACCATTTCCAACGACAACCAGCCGGTGATGCCACGTTCGGCAGTCAGCTCGAACTAAGCTTCACGCGTTAACGAAAAAGCCCCGCCTGATTTGATCAGGCGGGGCTTTTGTTTGTCGCAGGTTTACTCTTCCAGCTTCTGCGGCGTCTCCTGCCCCATGCAGCGCACAGCCTTTTTCTGCGCGTTGATCAGCACCCCGGTCAGGCCTTTCTGTTCGGTGTCGAACAGTACCAGCACGCCATCGATGCACTGCGCCACTTGCGGCGCCGGGTCCAGGGAGACCTTGTAGTCTTCGCCGGGAATGGTCTTGAGCATGGTGAATTCGTTGAGCAGCAGCGCATCCTCGGGTTTGGCGAAGTGCAGGTAGCCGTAGTACCACAGGGCGCCGACGGTGCCGAGGATGCTGCAGATACCGGTGATGATCAGCGGGATGGCGTTGCGTTCTTCACTCATTGCGGACTCTCGTTTTCAGAATTCGGAGGTGGCGGGTAATTCGGGACTTCGCCGAGGCGGCGCAGACCATTGAAATGCTCGGGATCGTCAAGGTAACGCAGCATGACCTGACGCCACACCGGATCGCCGAAGGTCTGCACATGGCCGCCGCGAGTCAGTTGCAGCACGCGCGGTGGCGGCGCAGCTTGATACAGGCGGATGCCGTTGGAAAGGGGCACCAGCGGATCGTCGATGCTGTGGAAGATCAGTTTCGGCACGCCTTTGAGCTGCGGCATCGAGTTGATCGCACTGTCGCTGTCGGGCACCAGCCACGACAGCGGCACTTGGAATGGCCAGGTCATCCACGATGTGCTGAGGGCATATTGGCCGACGCTGCGGTAACTGGCCGGAACCCCGTCGAGCACAAAGGCCTTGAGCTGTTTTTGTCTTTCCGGATGTTGCACCAGCCAATGCACCGCCATCGAGCCGCCGAGACTCTGGCCGAGCAGGATCAGCGGTTTGCCTTTGACTTCCGGCGCCTTGTCCAGCCAGGCAAATGCGGCGTCGATGTCCTGATAGATCGCCGGCAGGCTCGGCTTGCCTTCGGACAGGCCGTAACCGCGATAGTCCACCAGCAGCACCTGATAGCCGTTTTTCGGCAACCACCAGCTGCCGCCCAAGTGCATCGGCAGGTTGCCGCCGTTGCCGTGCAGGTGCAGCACCGTGCCCTTGACCTCGACCCCGGGTTTGGCCGGCAGCCACCAGGCGTTCAACTTGAGGCCATCGGCGGTGGTCAGGGTGACGGTGCGGTATTCAAGTTTGGCCTTTTCCGGGGTGAATATCTGGCCCGGCTCTGGATAGAACAGCAAAGAGCTGCAACCGCCGAGGGTCAGGAGCAGGCAGAGGATGCCGAGGATTCTCATCCGGTGAAACCTCGCAAGGTTCGGATTCCCGCGCTCAGCGCGGGAATGATCAATGGGCCTACAGGATGTTGGAGTAATCGGCCTCGATCCGGTCCAGGCTCAAGTGATTGAGGAAGTTGGAGAAGCACATCCACGCCGACAACGCGTTCATGTCACGAAACTGGTCCGGCAGATACTTCGGCGGCACCACCAGGCCTTCATCCACCAGCTGCCGCAGGGTTCGCATGTCCTCCAGCGTGGTCTTGCCGCAGAACAACAGCGGGACCTGCTCGAGCTTGCCCTTGCGCACGGCCAACTGAATGTAGTTGTAAACCATGATGAAGCCCTTGAGGTAGGACAAGTCTTTGGTGAATGGCAGACCGGTCGGCGTCGATCCACGGAAAACCCGACTGGCGTTGCCGTAGCTTTCCGCCATTTCGAAGCCCTGCTCGCGGAAGAACTCGAAAATCTGCAGGAAGTCCGCGCCCTCCTCCACCATATGAATGGCGCGGGTGCGGTTGGTCAGTTTGCGCAGGCGGCTCGGGTAGGAGGCGAAGGTGATGATTTCCATCAGGATCGCCAGACCTTCCTGAGTCACCGTCGACGAGGGCGGGCCCTTGGACAGGAAAGTGCAGATAGGCTGGTTCAGACCGTTGAGCGTGGTGCCGACGTGCACCAGGCCTTCGTGGACTTCCAGCGCGCGCACGTCGCGGTCGTTGAACATCGCGTCGGTGCGGATCTTGATGTAGTCGGCGCCCGCTGCCGCGTCGGCGACGATGCCGTCGGACTCGAACACGCGGATGGTTTCCTCGGCCTCGCCGAACACCTTGTTCAGACGGGTTTGCAGCAGGTGCACGGCATCCTTGGCGGTGAGGATCTTCGGTTCATCCTTCAGGTCGCCACGGCCGTCGATGTTGTTCAGGTAGTCCGACATCATCAGGCCGAGGTCGGCCAGCGTCGGGTCACCGGCGTGAAACGCGTCGGACGCGGCGCCGTACAGTTCCTGAGAAATCAGGCCGAAATCCTCGGTGCCGCGCGCTTCGAGCATGCGCACCACCATCCGGTATTCCTTGCACATGCGCCGCATGATCTGGCCGACCGGGTTGAACTGGCCGAGCTGGCGGGTGATGTCCCGTTCGATGTTCTGGAACTCCAGCTTGACCTTGCTCGAATCGAAGGACAGCGGCCGGTTGAGGTAGTAGTCGCGATCCACCGCCGGCAATTCCTTGCCCTTGGCCTTGAGGAACCCCTTGCGGATGTTCTCGTCCCACTTGACCGCATCGAGCACGCGAATCGGCGTCTGCGCCAGCACAATGCGATCGGACAGCGTGCGTATCGTCTGCTGGTAATCGTCCACCCGAAACTCCTGTAGAAAACATGACGTACTGGATTATTTGGCCTTGGCCTTGGCCTGATGCTGGTAGCGCGCCGCTTCGACGAAAACGTCTGAGTTGGCCGGGTCGTCGAGGTAAGCAAAGACCTTATCCAGCGGACTGTCGACCTGCACGCCCTGACCGTCATCGGTCGGGAAGCCCTGGCCGTCGAGGCTTTTCTGGGCGATGGCCTGGTTGATCTGTTCGAGATCGAGGTTGTAGATCACCAGTTCGTGCTTATCGGTGATCTCGAAACCGGCGATAGTGAAGTGCCCGCCATACTGCGCCGGCACCTTCGCCGACAGATACCAGCGGTTGCCGTGGCGCGACACGGTGAACGGATAAGCTTCCCGCTCATGGGGATGGGCCTTGAACCAAGTGACCGCCTGATAGCGGTCATTGCCCAGGCGCGTGAGTTCCAGGTTCATCGGCTCGCCCCAGGCATTGGTGCTCGCCCATTCGCCGAGCAAGCCCCTGGGCGCCGGCTCACGGGCGGGCAGCGGATCCTTGAAGGTCACCAGACAACCGCTGAGCAGCAGGAACGACAGCGCGATCAACGCGCCACGCCAGGCTTTCATTCAACACTCCCTATGAATACACGGCCCTGAAAATCGCCATGATCCCTTGTGGGAGCGAGCCTGCTCGCGAAAGCGGGGTGTCAGGCAACAAAGATGTTGAATGCCAGACCGCATTCGCGAGCAGGCTCGCTCCCACAGGGTTTGGTGTTACACCGACGCAAGTACCAGATGCATATAACGCGTCAGAATGCCGAGCATGTCCTCTTCGGCCAAAGGCTCGGCGTCGTTGAGCAGGCCCTGATATTCCATCCGTCCGATAATCGCCGTCAACACCTTGGCATCCTGCTGCGGCTCGCGGGAGCCCAGCACCTGGAACAACTGGCAGGTGCCCTGCAACAGAATCTGCTGGTGGGAACGCACCAGTTCCGCCAGACGCGGGTTGAGCAGCGCTTCCTGGCGGAACGCCTGTTCGGCCATCAAATGCTCGCGGCGGTTGACCAGTTGCCGGTGCACGTAGTCGGCCATCAGCCGGGCGATATCGTCGGCCAGTTGCGAGCGAGATTCCGGGCTGCCGTCGCCGCTGACCACCATTTCCCGCAGCAGGCCTTCGTTGTTGATCCACAACTTGGCCATGTAGGCCGCGCTGCGTTCGACGTATTGGGCGAAGGTATCGGTGAGCAGGTCATCGATGTCCTTGAAGTAATAAGTGGTGGCCGACAACGGCACACCGGCCTCGGCCGCCACAGCCCGGTGGCGCACCGCGCGCACGCCGTCGCGCACGACAATGCGCATCGCCGCATCGAGAATGTCCTGCCGACGCTGCTCGCTGCCCTGTCGGCTGGCCTTGCGGCCCTGGTACTGAACACTTTCAGCGACCGCAGTGGCGATACCCGCTGCACCCTCTTGAGCCATTGCACCGATCACGACAGGACTTCCTCTGTTGTTTTTTTCAAAAGTAACCATTTGATACGTTTGTACCAGACAGGCAATAAAAAGCCGCCCATTTCAGGCGGCTTTTTTATTGAAACACTTACGCTTGCGGCCGCATGTGCGGGAACAGGATCACGTCGCGGATCGACGGCGAGTTGGTCAGCAACATCACCAGACGGTCGATACCGATACCTTCACCGGCCGTTGGCGGCATGCCGTACTCCAGCGCGCGAACGAAGTCGGCGTCGTAGTGCATGGCTTCGTCGTCGCCGGCGTCCTTGTCGGCCACCTGGGCCATGAAGCGCTCGGCCTGGTCTTCAGCGTCGTTCAGCTCGGAGTAGGCGTTGGCGATTTCACGGCCGCCGATGAACAGCTCGAAGCGGTCGGTGACGTTCGGGTTGTCGTCGTTGCGACGGGCCAGCGGCGACACTTCGAACGGGTACTGAGTGATGAAGTGCGGCTGTTCCAGCTTGTGTTCGACCAGCTCTTCGAAAATCATCACCTGCAGCTTGCCCAGGCCTTCGAAGCCCAGCACCTTGGCGCCGGCCTTCTTGGCGATGTCGCGCGCCTTGTCGATGTCGTTCAGGTCATCGGCGGTCAGCTCAGGGTTGTACTTGAGGATCGAGTCGAACACCGACAGGCGCACGAACGGCTCGCCGAAGTGGAACACCTTGTCGCCGTACGGCACGTCGGTGCTGCCCAGAACCAGCTGCGCCAGTTCACGGAACAGTTCTTCGGTCAGATCCATGTTGTCTTCGTAGTCGGCGTAAGCCTGGTAGAACTCCAACATGGTGAATTCAGGGTTGTGACGAGTCGAAACGCCTTCGTTACGGAAGTTGCGGTTGATCTCGAACACTTTTTCGAAGCCGCCAACCACCAGACGCTTGAGGTACAGCTCCGGGGCGATACGCAGGAACATTTCCATGTCCAGCGCGTTGTGGTGGGTTTCGAACGGCTTGGCTGCGGCGCCGCCAGGAATGGTCTGCAGCATCGGCGTTTCGACTTCGAGGAAGTCGCGCTTCATCAGGAAGCTGCGGATGTGCGCGATCACTTGCGAACGCACGCGGAAGGTCTGACGCACGTCTTCGTTGACGATCAGGTCAACGTAACGCTGACGGTAGCGCTGTTCGGTGTCGGTCAGGCCGTGGTGCTTGTCCGGCAGCGGGCGCAGGGATTTGGTCAGCAGGCGCACGCTGGTCATCTCGACGTACAGGTCGCCCTTGCCGGAACGGGCCAGGGTACCTTCGGCGGCGATGATGTCGCCCATGTCCCAGGTTTTCACCGCGGCCAGGGTTTCTTCGGACAGGGTCTTGCGGTTGACGTAGACCTGGATGCGACCGGTCATGTCCTGGATCACCATGAACGAGCCACGGTTGAGCATGATGCGACCTGCAACCTTGACCGGGATCGCAGCCTCTGCCAGCTCTTCCTTGGTCTTATCCGCGTACTGTTTCTGCAGTGCTTCGCAGTAGTTGTCGCGGCGGAAGTCGTTCGGGAAGGCATTGCCCTTGGCGCGCTCGGCAGCAAGCTTTTCCTTGCGCAGGGCGATCAGGGAGTTTTCTTCCTGTTGCAGGGCTTGCGGGTCGAGTTGTTGGTCGCTCATGTCTTTAAATATTCCATCACAGGTTCGTTGCCCCCGCCGATGGCGGGGGACTTGAGGTCGGGTGAAAGCTTACAGCCCCGATTTCAGGCTGGCTTCCAGGTATTCGTCGATGTCGCCGTCGAGCACCTTGTCGCAGTCGCTGCGTTCGATGTTGGTACGCAGATCCTTGATCCGCGAGGCATCGAGCACGTACGAACGGATCTGGTGACCCCAGCCGATATCCGACTTGGTGTCTTCCAGCGCCTGGGACGCCGCGTTGCGCTTCTGCATTTCCTGCTCGTACAACTTGGCCCGCAGCATTTTCATGGCGGTGTCCTTGTTGGCGTGCTGGGAACGTTCGTTCTGGCAGCTCACCACGGTGTTGGTCGGTACGTGGGTGATACGTACGGCCGAGTCGGTGGTGTTTACGTGCTGACCACCGGCACCGGAGGAACGATAGGTGTCGATCCGCAGGTCTGCCGGGTTGATTTCGATTTCCACCTTGTCGTCGATCTCTGGCGAGACGAAAACAGCGGAGAACGAGGTGTGGCGACGGTTGCCGGAGTCGAACGGGCTCTTGCGCACCAGACGGTGCACGCCGATCTCGGTGCGCAGCCAGCCAAAGGCGTATTCGCCCTTGATGTGCACGGTCGCGCCCTTGATACCGGCGACTTCACCGGCCGACAGTTCCATGATGGTCGCATCGAAACCGCGTTTGTCGGCCCAGCGCAGGTACATGCGCAGCAGGATGTTGGCCCAGTCCTGGGCTTCGGTGCCGCCGGAACCGGCCTGGATGTCCAGGTAGGCGTTGTTCGGGTCCATCTCGCCGCTGAACATGCGACGGAATTCCAGTTTGGCCAGGGACTCTTCGAGACCTTGAAGGACTTCGACGACGTCGTTCACGGCGCCTTCATCGTTCTCTTCGACGGCCATGTCGAGCAGCTCGCGGGAGTCGGCCAGGCCGGTGGCCAGCTCGTCCAGAGTGTCGACGATCTGCGCCAGCGCCGAGCGCTCGCGGCCCAGTTCCTGGGCGTATTCAGGTTTGTTCCAGACTGCAGGATCTTCAAGCTCGCGATTGACCTCGATCAGACGCTCATGCTTTTGATCGTAGTCAAAGATACCCCCGAATAGATTCGGAGCGCTCGGACAGGTCCTTGATGGTGTTCAGGATCGGGTTGATTTCCATGACGGGCAGCACTCGTTGGCGAACTTTTGAAAGCCGGCGAGTATAACGTAATCAAGCTGTCACGGCAGCCCGTCTGGCGGCTCTTGAGGCGAATGAACCCGATGGTTCACTCGATTCCCACCTGGTTGCGCCCGTTGTTCTTCGCCAGATACAGGCCACGGTCCGCCGCCGAGATCAGCAACCGGCAGTCGCTGCCCGCCTCCGGCACCATGGTTGCCAGGCCGATGCTGATGGTCAGGCTCGCCCCTTCGGCCGGAGCATTGTGCGGAATCTTCAGCGCCGCAACCGTCTGGCGCAGCTTCTCCGCCACCAGCCGCGCACCGCCCGGCGAGGTGTTGGGCAGCACCAGCGCAAATTCTTCGCCGCCATAACGCGCCGGCAGGTCGGACGGTCGGGCGCTGGCCTCGCGGATCGCCGTGGCGACCTTGCGCAGGGCCTCGTCGCCTTCGACGTGACCGAAGGTGTCGTTGTAGGACTTGAAGTAATCGACGTCGATCATCAGCAACGACAACTGGCTCTGGTCACGCAGCGAGCGGCGCCATTCCAGTTCCAGGTACTCGTCGAAGTGCCGGCGATTGGACAGCCCGGTCAGGCCATCGGAGTTCATCAGCCGCTGCAGGACGAGATTGGTGTCGAGCAATTGCTGCTGGCTGACCCGCAACGCGCGATAGGCCGCGTCCCGTTGCAGCAGGGTCATGTAGGAGCGCGAGTGATAACGGATGCGCGCCACCAGTTCGATGTTGTCCGGCAGTTTCACCAGGTAATCGTTGGCCCCGGCCGAGAACGCCGCGCTCTTGATCAGCGGGTCTTCCTTGGTCGAGAGGACGATGATCGGAATGTCCTTGGTCGCCGGATGATTGCGGTATTCGCGCACCAGGCTCAGGCCGTCGAGGCCGGGCATCACCAGATCCTGCAGGATCACCGTCGGCTTGATCCGCACGGCGTGGGCCACGGCCTGATGCGGGTCGGAGCAGAAGTGAAAGTCGATGTTCTCTTCATTCGACAGCCCGCGGCGCACGGCTTCGCCGATCATCGCCTGATCGTCCACCAACAACACCATGGCGGCGTTCTCGTCGGTTTTGATGTCATCGATCTGTAAGTCATTCATGGGCGGTCACCTGAGTGCTGCGGGGGCCTGGATTGCGGAGTAATGCGTTCATTTGGGGAAAATCTCCAGCAATCGTGGCGCTATCTTTTCCAGTGGACGGATTTCTACGGCTGCATCGATGGCCGCGGCGGCCTTGGGCATGCCGTACACCGCACTGCTTTGCTGATCCTGCGCGATGGTCAGGTAACCCTGTTGGCGCATGAGCTTAAGCCCTTGCGCCCCGTCGCGTCCCATCCCGGTCAATAAAACCCCTACCGCGTCACCGTTCCAGTAATTGGCGACGCTTTCGAAAAACACGTCGATCGAGGGGCGGTAGATCTCGTTGACCGGCTCGGCGGTGTAGGCCAGCGTGCCGTTCTTGAGTAATCGAATGTGATGATTGGTGCCGGCCAGCAACACCGCGCCGGCCTGCGGCGGCTCGCCTTCCCGGGCCAGACGCACATCGAGGCCACTGGCGCTGGCGAGCCATTCGGCCATGCCGGCGGCGAACACCTGATCGACATGCTGCACCAGCACGATGGCCGCAGAAAAGTTGCGTGGCAGGCCTTTGAGCAAAACCTCCAGCGCCGCCGGACCACCCGCTGACGAGCCGATCGCCACCAGCCGCTGGCACGACGCCGAACTGCGCGGCGTTGTCTGGGCCGGGCGGGCGCGAGCGGTTTTCTCGCCAATCAGCCAGCCGATATTCAGAATCTTGCGCAACAGTGGCGCGGCCGCCTGCTGGGCATTGCCGGCGCCAAGGGCCGGAGTGTCGACCACGTCCAGCGCGCCGTGGCCCATGGCTTCGAACACGCGGTGCACGTTCTGCTGGCGGTCGACCGTGACGATGACGATGGCGCAGGGGCTCTCGGCCATGATTCGGCGGGTGGCCTCGACGCCATCCATCACCGGCATGATCAGGTCCATCAGGATCAGGTCCGGGGTGTTCTCCGCGCACAGGCGCACCGCTTCAGCGCCGTTGTTGGCGACCCATACCACCTGATGCGCCGGCTCGAAGGCCAGCGCCCGGCGCAGGGCCTCCACCGCCAGGGGCATGTCGTTGACGATTGCGATCTTCATGCCCGCGCTCCTCCGATGAGCTCAACCACTGCGTCGAGCAGGGCATCGTCATGAAAACTGGCCTTGGCCAGATAATAGTCCGCCCCGGCATCCAGTCCACGGCGACGATCTTCTTCGCGATCCTTGTAGGACACCACCATCACCGGCAGCGATTGCAGGCGATTGTCGCGGCGCAACAGCGTCACCAGTTCGATGCCGTCCATGCGCGGCATGTCGATGTCGGTGATCAATAGATCGAAATCCTCGGAGCGCAACGCGTTCCAGCCGTCCATGCCGTCAACCGCGACGGCGACGTCGTAGCCGCGATTGAGCAGCAACTTGCGTTGCAGCTCGCGCACGGTGAGCGAGTCATCGACCACCAGAATCCGTTTGCGCGCGGCTTCTGCGGCCTGATTGCCATGGCGGGCGATGCGTTCCAGACGCCCGGTGTTCAGCAACTTGTCCACCGAGCGCAGCATGTCTTCGACGTCGACGATCAACACCACCGAACCGTCGTCGAGCAAAGCCCCGGCAGAAATGTCCTGCACCTTGCCCAGCCGCTCGTCCAGCGGCAACACCACCAGCGTGCGCTCGCCGATGAAGCGTTCGACCGCCACGCCGTAAATCGCATCGCGCTCGCGGATCACCACGACCTTGAGCGTGTCGCCGCTGTTCTGGCTCGCCGGGCGCTGCAGCAATTGGCTGGCCGCAACCAGACCGACATGCCGGCCCTCGTGCCAGAAGTGCTGGCGGCCTTCGACCTGCACGATGTCCTCCGGCGCCAGATCGCACATGCGCTCGATGTGCGCCAGCGGGAAGGCGTAGGCCTCGTCGCCGACTTCCACCACCAGACTGCGCACCACCGACAGGGTCAGCGGCACTTCGAGATGGAAGCGGCTGCCCTCGCCTGCCGTCTGCTCCAGCACCACTGCGCCGCGCAGCTGACGCACCATGTGCTGCACCGCATCAAGGCCGACACCGCGACCGGAGACTTCAGTAACTTTGTCTCGCAGGCTGAAACCCGGCAGGAACAGGAACGTCAGCAGTTCTTCTTCACTCAATTGCGCGGCGGTTTCCGCTGGCGACAATTGGCGCTCGACAATGCTGCGGCGGACTTTTTCCAGATCCACGCCATTGCCGTCATCGCTCAACTCAAGCACCAGCAATCCAGCCTGGTGTGAAGCGCGCAGACGGATCAGACCTTCTTCGGGCTTGCCTTTGAGCAGGCGCTCTTCCGGCGTTTCGATGCCGTGATCGACCGCGTTACGCAGCAGGTGCGTTAGCGGTGCTTCGAGCTTTTCCAGCACATCGCGGTCGACCTGGGTTTTCTCGCCCTCGACCTCCAGTCGCACCTGCTTGCCGAGGCTGCGACCGAGGTCGCGCACCATCCGCACCTGACCGGACAGCACGTCGGCGAACGGCCGCATGCGGCAGGCCAGAGCGGTGTCATAGAGCACCTGCGCACGCTGACTCGCTTGCCAGGCAAACTCGTCGAGTTCGGCGTTTTTCTCCGCCAGCAATTGTTGGGATTCCGCGAGCAGGCGCCGCGCATCTTCCAGCGCTTCTTGAGCTTCGAGGCTCAGGGCATGTTCCTTGAGATGCACATTGAGACTTTCCAGCGCCCGTAGACCGTTGTTCTGCATGCGCTTGAGGCGCTGCATGGTGGCCAGGTGCGGTTTGAGACGCTGGGTTTCCACCAGGGATTTGCTCGACAGATCGAGCAGGCTGTTCAGGCGCTCGGCGGTGACCCGCAGCACCCGCTCGCCACCTTCGGTGGTGCGTTTGCTCTTGCGCGGCGCAGGCTCCGGCTCGGCCACCTCGACGGGGGTTTCAACGGGTGCCGGCTCAACCACTGGCGGTGGCTGAAGCTGCAACTCGGCCATCGGTGGCGCGCTCGGAGCGGTGGCCACCACGGCCGGCGCCGCCGGATCGAGCAAACCACCCATCAACGCCACGTAAGCCTCGATATCCGCCGGTTGCGGGCCATTGGCCGGGGTGGCGATTCGCATCAGCAAATCGGTGCCCTGCAACAACGCGTCGATATGCTCGGGGCGCAGGAACAGCCGCCCTTCCTGCGCACTGACCAGACAATCTTCCATCACGTGGGCAACGCTGACGCCGCTGTCGATGCCGACGATCCGCGCCGCGCCTTTCAACGAGTGCGCCGCCCGCATGCACGACTCAAGCTGATCGGCCTGGGTCGGATTGCGTTCCAGCGCCAGCAGCCCGGCACTCAGGACCTGGGTCTGGGCTTCGGCTTCAAGGCTGAACAGCTCCAGCAGGGAGGCGTCGCGCATTTGCTCGGGGGTCATGTAAGGCTCCGGGACACGGCGGACAACAGCTGTTCTTCATCCAGCCAACGCAGGCTGCGACCTTTGAATGGCAACACGCCTCGGGTGTATTTGACACTGGCCTGCGCCCCGGAACGCGACGCGGCATCGAGAATTCGTTCGTCGATGGCGTGAATCCCGTCGACTTCGTCCACCGGCACCACCACCGGCCCGCCCTTGGCCGCGATGATCAGCATGCGCGGCATGATCCGCGCGCCGGTCGCCGGGGCGGCGTTACCGTCGAGATCGAGCAGTTCGACCAGCGACAGGCACGCCACCAGCGCTCCGCGCACGTTCGCCACGCCGAGCAAGGCCCGGGAGCGCTGGTGCGGCAAGGAGTGAATCGCCTGCAACGGTGCGACCTCCACCAGACTGCGGGTGGCCAGGCCGAGCCATTCTTCGCCAAGACGGAACATCAGCAGCGAACGGGTTTTCAGCTCGGCTTCGGCCTGGGTCGCCACCGGGTCGCGCTCGTCCTGCTGCAACGCATAACGGTCGAGCAGGCGCGTGGCAGCGGCGGAATACACCGAGCAATTGCGGCAATGAATGTGTTCTTCCAGCAGCGGGCAAGACTTGTCGCCGTGGATGCCGATGCGGTTCCAGCAATCGTCGATGGCCCGGGCGTCTTCGTGGGTGACGTTCAAGGTGTCGGACGGGATCATCGTTTACGCTCACTGTCGGCGATGCGGCCGCTGCGGGCGGCGCGCTCCTGCAATCGTCTGGCACCGGCCGTGTCGCCCTGGGCCTGCAGCAGTGCGGCCAGGTGCATCAAGGCTTCGGGGTGTTGCGGTTCGAGGTACAAGGCTTTGCGATAGTAGCTCTGGGCTTCGAGAGCAGAGCCGGCGACATCACTGAGCAGCCCGAGCCAGTAAAACACCTGGGCCACCGGTTCATGACTGCGCAAATACTGTTCGCACGCGGCACGGGCCTCGGCGCTTTTGCCTTCGTTGGCCAGGGCGGCGATGTTGGCCAGCAGGGTCGCCGCGTCGGGATTCGGGCTTTTGGCAGTGGCGGGCAACGGCGTCACAGCGGCAAACGGGCGATTGCGCACCGGCGGCGGTGGCGTGCTGCGCACCGGTTGGCGCACGGGCAACGGGGTCGGGAGAGCGACCGGCATCGGCAGCGGTTCGGGCTGCGGATCGCTGTGGCGACTGAACGCGAAAGACTGCGGAATCCCGATCGAACGCATGCCCAGCCTTCCGAGCAGACTGCCCTCAGCCGGGCCGATGAACAGCACGCCGTCGACATGGGTCAGGCGCTTGAGCACGGCGAACACCTGCTGCTGGGTCGGCTGATCGAAATAGATCAACAGGTTGCGGCAGAACACGAAATCGAACGGCGGCTCGTTGACCAGCAACGCGGGATCGAGCACGTTGCCGACCTGCAGACGCACCTGCTCGCGGACGATTTCATTCACCCGATAACCCTCGTTCTCGGCGAAAAAATGCCGCTCGCGAAAGTCCAGCTCCTGGCCGCGAAACGAGTTCTTGCCGTACAACGCCCGCCGCGCCTTCTCCACCGACAAAGGGCTGACGTCCATGCCGTCGACCTTGAACTGATGGGGCTTGAGGCCCGCATCGAGCAACGCCATGGCAATCGAATAGGGTTCTTCACCGGTGGAACACGGCAGGCTGAGGATGCGCAGCGCCCGCATGTTGTTCAGCTCGGCCAGGCGTTTGCGCGCCAGTTTCCCGAGGGTGGCGAAGGATTCCGGGTAACGGAAAAACCAGGTTTCGGGGACGATCACCGCCTCGATCAGCGCCTGCTGTTCGTCCCGTGAGCCTTGCAGCGTTTGCCAATATTCATCGGCCGTGACCATTTGCGCCAGGATGATCCGCTGGCGCACCGCCCGCTCGATGATTGCCGGCCCTACCGAAGCGACGTCGAGCCCGATGCGTTCCTTGAGGAAATCGAAGAAGCGCTGGTCGCTGCTCATGGCTGCTCCTCAAGCCGCGCCGGGTCCAGCGGCGGCGTCGGGAACAACAGCGGGCGCACCGTTTCGTCCAGCAGGTCATTGACCCGAACCCATTGCACCAGCCCGCGAGCGTCTTCGCGCACTGGCCCAAGGTACGGCGCCTGACGATTGTCGAGGCCGTAAGGCTGGAATTCTTCCGGGTTGCAACGCAGGGTGTCGGTGGCCTGTTCGAGGATCAGCCCGAGCCATTGCGAGGGTTGCGAGTCGTCGGCACGGTAATGCACCAGCACCAGTCGTGTGCTGGTGCGCGCTTCGGCAGGCTGGCCGAACGTCAGGGCACTGAGGTCGATCACCGGCACCACCGAACCGCGATAGGCGAACACCCCCGCCACCCAGTGCGGCGCCCGGGCAATCGGTTTCAGCGGCAGGCGTGGCAGCACTTCCGCCACCTCCGTAGCGCGCAGAGCGTAGCGTTCGCTGCCGATGCGAAACAGCAGGAACAACGCCTGCTTCGCCGCCGGTGCAGCGCTGCGTTTGGCGATGATTTCGCTCATCAGACTTTGAATCGCGAAACGCCGCTGCGCAGGCCCACGGCCACCTGGCTCAGTTCGTCGATGGCGAAACTGGCCTGACGCAACGACTCGACCGTCTGGCTGCTGGCATCACCCAGTTGCACCAGCGCGTGGTTGATCTGCTCGGCACCGGTGGCCTGGGCCTGCATGCCTTCGTTGACCATCAACACTCGCGGCGCCAGCGCCTGCACCTGATGGATGATCTGCGACAGTTGCTCGCCGACCTGCTGCACTTCGGCCATGCCGCGACGCACTTCTTCGGAGAACTTGTCCATGCCCATCACCCCGGCGGACACCGCCGACTGAATCTCGCGGACCATCTGTTCGATGTCGTAAGTGGCGACAGCGGTCTGATCCGCCAGACGCCGCACTTCGGTGGCGACCACGGCAAAACCGCGACCGTACTCCCCGGCCTTCTCCGCTTCGATCGCCGCGTTCAGGGACAGCAGGTTGGTCTGGTCGGCGACCTTGACGATGGTCACGACGACCTGATTGATGTTGCCGGCCTTCTCGTTGAGGATCGCCAGTTTGGCGTTGACCAGATCCGCTGCGCCCATCACCGAGTGCATGGTGTCTTCCATGCGCGCCAGGCCTTGTTGCCCGGAACCGGCCAGCACCGAGGCCTGATCGGCGGCGGTGGAAACTTCGGTCATGGTGCGTACGAGGTCACGGGAGGTCGCCGCAATCTCTCGGGACGTCGCGCCGATTTCAGTGGTGGTGGCGGCAGTTTCGGTGGCGGTGGCCTGCTGTTGTTTGGAGGTAGCGGCAATCTCGGTCACCGAGGTGGTGACCTGCACCGACGAGCGCTGGGCCTGGGACACCAGCGAGGTGAGCTCGGTCATCATGTCGTTGAAGCCGGTTTCCACGGCGTTGAATTCGTCCTTGCGGCCCAGGTTCAGGCGCGAACTCAGATCGCCGGTGCGCATGGTGTCGAGAATCCGCACGAGCAGGTTCATCGGGGCCATGATCGCGCGCATCAGCAGAAGACCGCACAGGCCGGCGGCCAGCACGGCCACCAGCAGGGAGATGCCCATGCTGACTTTCGCCGCCGCGACCGCGTCGTCGATGTTGTTCATGGCTTCATCGGCAACGGCCTTGTTCTCACGAATGATGTCGTTGAGTTTCATGCGGCCGGCGGTCCAGGCCGGGGTCAGCTGTTCATTGAACAACTTCGCGGCCGCGTCCTCCTGGTTGCGCACATGCAGGTCGAGCACCTGCGCCTGAATCTTGTTGTAGTTGAGCACGTCCTGCTTGAACACGGTGTACTCGGCCCGGTCTTCTGCAGTGGTGACGGTGCTTTCGTAGTTGCCCATCTGCTCGTTGAGACGCGCCTCGAAAGACTTGAAGTCCGCAGCGTCTTCGGCACTGATGCCCTGGCCTTTTTTCAGGCCCAGCAACTCTTGAGTCTGCAGATAGCTGTCGACCCAGGCACTGCGAATCATCGAGCTGAAATACACACCCGGCACCGCGTCCTGACGCACGCTCTGCTCGCCGGCTTCGATCTTCAACAACCGTGAATACGAGACGACCACCATCAACAGCATGATGGCGATAATCACCGCAAAGCTCGCCAAAATGCGTTGGCGCAACGTCCAGTTCTTCACAGTCAGTCCTCGGGGCCAGATCGAAATTGCGGGGGAGTATAGCTGAGGGCGGTGTTTCATTTATAAGACGGTTTGCCGCGCTCGCGCCGCCCGAGCGTAAACGTGACGGGCTCTGGATAAGGACTTTCAAGGAATCGCGGGGCAACGTGCCAGTGGCGCAATGGCAAAAAGGGGCGATGGATTGGCCATTTCTGCAACGGAGAGGTCTGGCACCGACATAGCCATGTGCCATGGTGCGCAACTTCTTGCGCACTTGTTTCGCAAAATCGCCGCCTGATTTCGCTACAGCCCCCGGGTTCCGTCGCCTGTAGCCAAGTGCGCAACTTCTTGCACACCACTGCGCAAGAAGTTGCGCACTTTTGGGCTTAATTTGGCATGAAACATCTTGAAACATGCACTAAACAGCAGTTTCACCCCCGTATCACGGAGACTTTGGAAAACCTGGCACGGTCCTTGATATAGCTTT
>NZ_JALJEA010000012.1:0-186756 GCF_023242405.1 Pseudomonas sp. MWU12-3088 | reverse complement strand
AATTCGTCAGGCAAGTAGGCGATGTCTGTAGGGCAATTCTCTAAATGCGATTCGGCGGACAACCGACATTGCCCGTTGCTCAATCTCGGCCGCGATCGTTATGCTGCTGAACCCTTTAATCAGATCCGAGCAGCGGTACCCGATGCCGCCTGGGATGTTTTTGATAACGGATCCGATGATGAATGCACCGCTGAAGGCGTTCGGCCCGATCAAGGCCGTGATTTTCGATATGGACGGTTTGCTGCTGGACACCGAGGGCATCTACACCGAGGTCACCTCGCTGATTGCCGAGCGTTATGGGCGCACCTTCGACTGGAGCATCAAGCAGAACATCATCGGTCGCGGTGCCGGCGATCTGGCGCGCTATGTGGTCGAAGCGCTGGATCTGCCGATCACCGCCGAAGAGTTTCTGGTGATTCGCGAGCCGCTGATGCGTGAGCGTTTTCCCACCGCGCAAGCGATGCCGGGCGCCGAGGAATTGATCCGTCACCTCAAGGCGCACAACATTCCGATTGCCGTCGGTACCAGTTCGTCGCGCCAGTCGTTCGGTCAGAAAACCACGTTGCACCGCGACTGGTTTGCGTTGTTCGACTTCATCGTCACCGCTGACGACCCGGAAGTCGGCGCGGCCAAACCGGCGCCGGACATTTTCCTCACCGCCGCTCGCCGCCTCGGTGTGGCGCCGGAAGATTGTCTGGTGTTCGAGGATTCGCCGTTCGGCGTGACGGCGGCGAAAGCGGCAGGCATGACCGCCATCGCGATTCCCGATGCCGCCATGGCCGATGAAAAATACGCACACGCCGACGGGATTCTTCGTACGTTGAAAGCGTTCACGCCGAGTGCCTGTGGGTTGCCGGCGCTGGACTGGGCCTGATCAAACCGCAAACATAAAAACGCCGCCCCTCTGTTAAAGGAGGGGCGGCGTTTTTCGTTATCGAGAATCTGATCAATCAGGCGCCGAAACCACCGTCGATGCTCAGGCTGGCCCCGGTGATGTAACCGGCCTCCGGGCCTGCGAGGTAGGCGACGAAGCTGGCGATTTCCTCGGCTTTGCCGTAACGACCGACTGCCATCAGCGGGATCAGGCTTTCGGCAAAATCGCCGTGGGCCGGGTTCATGTCAGTGTCCACCGGGCCGGGCTGCACGTTGTTGATGGTGATGCCCCGTGGGCCGAGGTCGCGGGCCAGGCCTTTGGTCAGGCCCACCAGCGCGGATTTGCTCATCGCATACACGCCGCCACCGGCGAAGGGCATGCGGTCGGCGTTGGTGCTGCCGATGTTGATGATGCGCGAGCCTTCGCCCATATGTTTGGCGGCTTCCTGGCTGGCGATGAACACACTGCGCACGTTAATTGCCAGAGTCTGGTCGAAGTCTTCCAGTTTGAAGTCTTCCAGCGGGGCGACGGCCAGTACACCGGCGTTGTTGACCAGAATGTCGAGGCGGCCAAAGGTTTCGACGGTCACGTTCACGGCGTTGCGGATGGCACCGGCATCGGCGCTGTCGGCCTTGATCGCCAGAGCTTTGCCGCCGGTGGCGGTGATGCTGTTTTGCAGTTCTTCAGCCTTGGCGGCGGAGCTGACGTAGGTGAAGGCAACCGCGGCGCCTTCGGCGGCCAGACGCTTGACGATGGCGGCACCGATGCCGCGAGAGCCGCCTTGAATCAGAGCGACTTTACCGTTGAGGTGTTGAGTGGTCATGTTCGATCTCCAGAAATTTCAAGGCAGGCTGCCTTGGTGTGGTGTCGAGTATCTGCCCCTCGCCACCGGGCGAGTAGACCGTGGTTGCTATAGTCTGTGTAAACCAAAAGTTTGGAATGGCGGCCATGGAAACCTTCAGCAGTATCGAATGCTTCGTTCGCAGCGCCGAAGTCGGCAGCTTTGCCGAGGCCGCGCGACGCCTGAGCCTGACACCGGCCGCCGTGGGTAAAAGCGTGGCGAAACTGGAAGCGCGCCTTGGCGTGAGGCTGTTCCAGCGTAGCACCCGTCGGTTGACCCTGACGGAAGCGGGGCAATTGTTTCTGAGTGAGGTCAGCGGCAGTCTCACCACCATCCAGAATGCCGTGAGCAATCTGGCCAGCGCCGGCGGTCAACCGGCGGGTACGCTGAAAGTCAGCATGGGCACGGTGTTCGGCCGCTTGTACATCGTGCCGCTGCTGGGGGAATTCCTGACAAGGTTTCCGGCGATCAACCCGGACTGGCACTTCGATAACCGACAGGTCGATCTGATCGGCCAGGGATTCGATGCGGCGATTGGCGGCGGCTTCGAGCTGCCCCAAGGCGTGGTGGCGCGCAGGCTGACGCCGGCGCATCGGGTGTTGGTGGCTTCGGCGGATTATCTGGATCGGCACGCGCCGATCAGCGAACCGGACGACCTCAAGTTGCACGAGGGCATCCTGATCCGCTCGCCGCAGACCGGTCGTGTGCGTTCCTGGCAGTTGACCCATCGCACCCGGCAACACAGCCCGTTGACCCTCACGGCGCGAATGACCATGAGCGATTCCGAAGCCGCCTGCGCCACGGCGGCGCAGGGACTGGGGATTGCGTTGGTGAGCATGCCGTTTGCCGTCGGCTATCTGGAGGCGGGAACGTTACAGCGGGTCTTGCCCGACTGGTACGTCGACGACGGCAACATCTCCATCTATTACGCCGAACACAAACTGTTGCCGGGCAAGACCCGGGCGTTTGTCGATTTCATCATCGAACAGTTTTCAACCCTGGGTCTTGCAGAGCGGTTCAACGCGCAAAACGTGCTGGCCAACCGATGATGGTTTTCGGCCGTGGCGTCGCATACGTGCGCACCTTGGAGGTCGACAAGCCCAGTCGAACCAGCGACTCGGCGATGGTCACGGCAGCAGTGACGCCATCGATCACTGGCACCCCGGTGCGCTGACGGATCTTTTCATCGAGCCCTGCCATGCCGCCGCAACCGAGGCAGATCACTTCGGCTTTATCCTGCGTCACCGCCAGTTCGGCCTGATGCACGATGGCCTCCAGCGCTCGCTGAGGTTCGTGTTCCAGCTCCAGAACCGCCAGGCCGCTGGCCCGCACCGAGGCGCAGCGGTCCCACAGGCCTGAGAGTTTCAGGCGATCCTCGATCAACGGCACGGTGCGATCCAGTGTGGTGACCACCGAATAGGCGTGACCCAGAAACATCGCGGTGCTGGCGGCGGCATCGGTGATGTCCACCACCGGCACGTTGAGCAATTCCTGCAAACCTTCGCGACCGTGTTCGCCGTAGCCGGCCTGGATTACTGCGTCGAACGGCTGGTCGTAGGACATCACCCGGTCCATCACGGCGATGGCCGCCAGGTAACTTTCGAAATTGCCTTCGACTGAATCAGCGCCGAAGTACGGCGTCAGACCGACGATCTCGGTGCCGGGGGAGGCGACAGCTTGCGCAGAGCGGGCGATGGCCTGGGTGATGGATTCGGTGGTGTTGACGTTGACCACGAGAATACGCATGGGAAGTCCTTATTACGGTTGGTTCTGCGGCCCCGCGAAGGGCCGCCAAAAGATTCAGTGGCTGACGTTGTCGACGGCGATGGCTTCACCGTCCACGTCGGCGTAGTGCGGCTGGCGTTTGGCGACGATCAGGTAAAGCATCCCGGCGATGCCGGCACCGATCAGCCAGGAGAAGGGCGAAACGCTGTGGAAGCCCGGCACCAGCGCCAGGACGATGGCGATCAGCGCGGCCGGAATGAACGCCGCCACCGCCCGCAGATTGACCCCGCGGCTGTAGAAATACGCGCCGTTCGGATCTTCGCTGTACAGCTGCGGGACGTGGATCCGGCCTTTGCGGATCAGCCAGTAGTCAACCATGATCACGCCGTACAACGGGCCGAGCAGGGCGCCGAGGCCGGACAGGAAATACACGATCACCAGCGGGCTGTTGTAGAGGTTCCACGGCAGGATCAGCACCGCAATCGTTGCGCTGATCAGCCCGGCACGGCGGAAGGTCAGGTACTTCGGCGCCAGATTGCTCAGTACGAAGGCAGGGGCGACGAAGTTGGCCATGATGTTCACCGCCACGGTGACAATCAGGAACGCCAGGCAACCGAGCACCAGAAAGAACGTGTTGGGGATCGACGCGATGATCTCGGTCGGGCTTTCGATGATCCGCCCGTTGATCTGAAATTGCGCGCCGCACAGCAGGACGGTGATCCCGGCGAACACCAGAATATTTACCGGCAGGCCCCAGAAGTTTCCGATCTTGATGGTTTTGCGGCACGGCGAAGAGCGGGCGAAGTCGCAGAAGTTGAGGATCAGCGTGCCGTAGATCGCCAGCCACAAGGCGCCGCCAGCAAAGATGTTGCGCCACATCTCGCCGCCGGTCAGCGGCTCGCGGATCGACCAGGCAATGGTCGCGTTGGCCTGGGTGTACATCCACCCGGCGAGGCAGGCGACGGTCAGCAGAATCACCGGACCGGCGAAGGCTTCGTAGCGGCGGACCATTTCCATGCCATAGGCCAGAATTCCCAGTTGCACGAACCAGATCGCTACGAAACACACCCAGCCCAGACTCGACAGGCCAAGGATCGAGTTGTGGTCGTAGTCGGCAAATCCGGGATGGATCGCCGTGAGCAGTACGCGGAATACCACCGACGCCAGGTACGTCTGAATCCCGAACCAGGCGATTGCGATCACCGCCCGGATCAACGCAGGAATCTGCGCCCCGTGAATGCCGAAACTGATCCGGCTGATCACCGGAAACGGAACGCCGGTTTTCTGCCCCATGTAGCCCGACAGATTCATGAAGAAATACACCAGCGCCGCGCCGATCCCCAGCGACAGCAGAATCTGCCAGCCGCCCAGGCCCAGGGCGTACAGACCGATGGCAAAGGAATAGTTGGCGATGTTGTGCACATCGTTGGTCCACAGGGCAAAGATGCTGTATTTGCCCCAGCGCCGTCCTTCGACCTTGGTCGGTGCGAGGTCGCTGTTGTGCAGGCGTGGACTCAATTGCAGCGGTTCGGCGATGCCGTCACCGGGCGCGGTGTGGTCGAGGGTTGAGGAGGAGGGCAGATTCAGCGCGATGTTGTTGTTCGAAAGACTCGTACGCATTCCGGCAGGCTCCTGATGTTCGGGCCGCGATGACTGTGCATGAGCGCTCAGGCTCGGCAGATCTTCGTCGCGGCGGTGAAACATCACTGGTTACGGGGCATCTGCAGCCTGTACGGGATAGGGCGCTTCAGGCTTGCGGATCGAAAGTGTGGGTTCATGTTTTGCAGTTTTGTATACAAAACATGTATGCACTTAAGCCAGATCTGTGCCAGTTGGTGATCTATGCGCAGCCACTCTCATTTCGAAAAGTTATCGAAGATCACTAAGTGGTTGAAAATAAGTGGTTATAAATTGACCGATTGAACAGGTATTTATTTTTCGGAAGGGATTTTGGCGGACGCCGGAAGGGATCGCTTTGGCAGCGGGATGTAACTTTTCAGGGCGCGGAAATGAAAAGTGCACACATAAATGGCACCGATGGTGACATTCGTGTGTACACATTTTTCATGTCTGGCAGAGACAACTGTGGGACGAGCGGTTTACGCCTTGCTGATGATATTCCCGGCGTGCAACCCGCATTCTTTCTGGGTCGCTTCTTCCCACCACCAGCGGCCTTCGCGCTCGTGCTGGTTTGGCAGGACAGGGCGGGTGCAGGGTTCGCAGCCGATGCTGATGAAACCGCGCTCATGCAGGCTGTTGTACGGCAGCTCCAGCATGCGGATGTAGCCCCAGATTTCCTCGCTGGTCATCTGCGCCAGCGGGTTGAACTTGTACAGGGTGCGCTCCGGGGTGGAGAACGCGCTGTCGATTTCCATCACTGCGACGGCACTGCGGGTACCGGGGCTCTGGTCGCGTCGCTGGCCGGTGGCCCAGGCTTTGACGCCGGACAGTTTGCGGCGCAGCGGCTCGATCTTGCGGATGCCGCAGCACTCGCCATGGCCGTCCTTGTAGAAACTGAACAGGCCTTTTTCCTTCACGAACGGTTCAAGTTTCGTGTAGTCCGGCGACACCAGCTCGATCTCGATCTTGTAGTGCTCGCGCACCTGATCGATGAAACGGTAGGTTTCCGGGTGCAGACGGCCGGTGTCGAGACTGAACACCTTGACGTTCTTGTTCAGCTTCCAGGCCATGTCCACCAGCACCACATCCTCGGCGCCGCTGAAAGATATCCACAGGTCATCGCCGAACTCGGTGAATGCGAGCTTGAGGATGTCCTGGGCGGATTTGTTGGCATAGGTCGTGGCGAGTTCCACGACGTCGAACGTTGGGCTCATCAGGGCGGCTTCCTACAGGTCGGTGGCGCTGGGCGCTCTATATGGCGGCGATGTTAACAAAAAGCAACGCCCGCCGGGGCGGCCTCTGCGTTGCATGGTCCAGGTCAAGCCGCTAGAGTTCGGGCTCGCTCGACTCAATAAACATTACAAACGGAGTGTTCTGTGGAAATTGCCTGTCTTGATCTTGAAGGAGTGCTGGTACCGGAAATCTGGATCGCCTTCGCCGAAAAAACCGGAATCGAATCGCTCAAGGCCACCACCCGGGACATTCCCGACTACGACGTGCTGATGAAGCAACGCCTGCGCATTCTCGACGAACATGGCCTGAAGCTTTCGGATATTCAGGAAGTGATCGCCACCCTCAAGCCGCTGGACGGCGCGGTGGAGTTCGTCAACTGGCTGCGCGAGCGGTTTCAGGTGGTGATTCTGTCGGATACGTTTTATGAGTTTTCCCAGCCGTTGATGCGCCAGCTGGGTTTCCCGACCTTGCTCTGCCACCGACTGATCACTGACGACAGCGGGCGGGTCACGGGCTATCAGTTGCGTCAGAAAGATCCGAAGCGTCAGTCGGTCCTGGCTTTCAAGAGCCTGTATTACCGGGTGATTGCGGCAGGGGATTCCTACAACGACACCAGCATGCTGGGCGAAGCGGATGCGGGAATTCTGTTCCATGCGCCGGATAACGTGATCCGGGAATTCCCGCAGTTTCCGGCGGTGCATACGTTTGCCGAGTTGAAGCAGGAGTTTCTCAAGGCTTCGAACCGCGATTTGAGCCTGTAAGTCATGCTATGGCGAGGGCGCAACCGCCCTCGCCGCAAGCGTCAGAGGTTCTGCAAGGTTTCGAGCAGAACTCTGACCTTGGTAATCGATTCCTGATACTCCGCCTGCCAGTCCGAATCGGCGACGATCCCGCCACCACCCCAGCAGCACACCTGCCCATCCTTCACCAGCAGACTGCGAATGGCGATGGAGCTGTCCATCTCGCCACGCACGTCCAGGTACAGCAACGAGCCGCAATACAAACCACGTCGGGTCGGCTCCAGTTCATCGATGATCTGCATCGCACGAATCTTCGGCGCACCGGTGATCGAGCCGCCGGGGAAGCTGCCGGCGATCAGGTCCAGGGCATCGCGATCATCCGCCAGCTCACCGGTCACGCTGCTGACCAGGTGATGCACGTTCGGATAACTTTCCAGGCTGAACAGCTCCGGCACCCGCACGGAGCCGATGCGGCAGGTGCGACCCAGATCGTTGCGCAGCAGGTCGACGATCATCAGGTTTTCCGCGCGGTCCTTGGGGCTGGCCAGCAGTTCGGCGGCGTTGGCGGCGTCTTCGGCCGGGGTCGCGCCACGGGGGCGGGTGCCTTTGATAGGGCGTGTCTCCACCTGACGCTGGCTGACTTTGACAAAGCGCTCGGGCGAGAGACTCAGCACCGCGTTGCCGTCAGGCAGGCTCTGGAACCCGGAAAACGGCGTCGGGCAGGCCTCGCGCAATTTGCAGTAGGCCAGCCATGGGTCACCTTCACACGGCGCGCGGAAACGCTGGGCGAAGTTCACCTGATAGCAGTCGCCGGCCTGGATGTATTGATGAATGCGTTCGAGCGCCTGGCGATAGTCGTCGGCCGAAAGGTCGGCGGTCATCGCCGTGTTCAGCTTGAACGGCGTCAGCTTGGCGGCTACCGGTTGACTGAACAGATCGATCAACCGTTGTTTCTCGCTGTCGCTTACCGACGGGTGAAACACCAGTTGGCTGGTGGCTTTCTGGTGATCGCTGATCAATGCCCAGTCATACAGGCCGAATCGCGCATCCGGCAGTTGCAGATCGTCCAGCGCCTGACTTGGCAGATTTTCCAGATGCCGACCGAAGTCGTAACTCAGGTAACCGATCAGGCCACCGGCGAACGGCAGCTCGTATTCCGAAGGCAGCTGTGCCTCGCCAAGGCGCGCCAGATTTTCCCGCAGACGTTGCAGGAAATCGTCGCCACGCTCGTCCGGCATCACCGCCAGTTGTTCCAGCGGCCAGGCGCTGAGCAAGTCATAACGGCCACGGTCGGCACTCGGCCGGCCGCTGTCGAGCAGCACGGCGCCGGGCGCATGGCGGATTGCCGCGAAATAGTCGGCGGGGTTGCCGTGGTAGGGCAGCGGGTGTACGGAACAGGTCAACATGGGCGGGGCAGATCGGCCATCGAGGCGGGGTGGGGATTGTAGTCCCCTCGGGGAATTGCTCCTAGAGGGGATGTCGGGGATTGGCAGATCGGGGGCCGGTAACGCGACTCAGCCTTCGACCACCGGAATATGCCCGAACAGTTCCTGAGCAAACGCCACGCGCTCTTCAACCGTTTCAGTCACGCCGCGGGTCTTGAGATCTTCCAGATGCGCTTCCACCGCATGGGTCCGTGCCGTCAGCCCGCAGTCATTGGCAATCTGGATATTCAGCCCCGGCCGCGCATTGAGTTCCAGAATCAGCGGGCCTTTCTCCTGGTCCAGCACCATGTCCACGCCGATGTAGCCCAGGCCGCACAGCTCATAGCAACCGGCGGCGAGCCTCATGAAGCCGTCCCAGTAGGGCAGTTGCACGCCGTCCACCGCATTGGTGGTGTCCGGGTGTTTGGCGATGATGTTGTTCAGCCAGGTGCCGCGCAGGGTCAGGCCGGTCGCCAGGTCGACACCGACGCCGATGGCGCCCTGGTGCAGGTTGGCCTTGCCGCCGGACTGCCGGGTCGGCAGGCGCAGCATGGCCATCACCGGGTAGCCCATCAGCACGATGATGCGGATGTCCGGCACGCCTTCGTAGCTGATGCTCTTGAAGATCTGGTCCGGGGTCACCCGATATTCGATCAGTGCCCGGTCGCGGTGTCCGCCGAGCGAATAAAGGCCGGTGAGGATGCTGGAGATATGGTGCTCCAGCTCTTCGTGGGTGAGGATTTTGCCCGACACCGTGCGATAGCGGCCCTCGAAGCGGTCGGCGATGACGATGATGCCGTCACCGCCGGCGCCCTGGGCCGGCTTGATCACGAAGTCGTTACGCCCGCCGATGATCTCGTCGAGCTTGTCGATTTCCTTCTCCGTGGAAATCACGCCATACAGTTCCGGCACATGGATGCCGGCCTTGATCGCGCGCTCCTTGGTGATGATCTTGTCATCGACAATCGGGTACAGACTGCGCTTGTTGTACTTGAGCACGTAGTCCGCGTTACGCCGATTGATGCCCATGATGCCCCGGGCTTCCAGGGCCTTCCAGGTCTTCCAGAAACCGAACATCAGGCGTCAGCCTTCTTCAGGAAAGCCTTGAAGCGCACCAGTTCGGTCAGGCGATAACCGCGATAGCGACCCATGGCCAGCATGAAGCCCACCAGGATCAGCAGGATCGCCGGGAAGGTGAACACGAAGTACACCAGCTCCGGAACGGTCATGATCAGGTGTGCCAGGGACGCCGCGAACAGCGTGCCGATCGCCACTTTCAGCGCATGGCTGGCGCCGCGCTCTTCCCAGGTGATCGACAGGCGTTCGATGGTCATGGTCAGAATCACCATCGGGAACAGCGCCACCGACAGGCCGCGCTCCAGACCGAGCTTGTGGCTGAACAGGCTGATCGCCGCGATCAGCACCACCACGAACGTCAACACCACCGACAGACGCGGCAGCATTTGCAGCTTCAGGTGTTCCAGATATGAACGCAGCGATAACCCCAGCGCCGTAATCACGGTAAACAGCAGGATGCCGAAGCCCAGCTGCGTCTCGCGGAAGGCCAGGGCGATCAGCACCGGGGTGAATGTGCCGAGAGTCTGCAGGCCGACCAGATTGCGCAGGATCAGGATCACCAGCACGCCGATCGGGATCATCACCATGATCATGAACGTCTGCTGGGTTTGCAGCGGCAGGCCGTACAGCGAGTATTCGAGGAAGTTGGCGTCGGTGTTTTCGTCGGTCAGCTTGGCCAGACGAATCGCATTCATCTCGCTGTTGTTCAGGCTGAACGTCACGTTGGCTTTCTTCGCGCCGTCGACGGTGATCAGGTTTTCATCGCCGGTCCACCACAGCAGGCGGTCGGTCGGCAGGCCTTGTTCGCCGGTTTCCGGGTTGAAGTACAGCCAGTCGTTGCCGTTGAAACTGCGCAGCCACAGTTCAGGGGTTTGCGGCTGATCGGCGACGAGGCGGATGGTGTGGACTTTCTCGACAGGAACGTGGGCGATGGACAGCAGCAGTTCGACGATTTTTGCCTTGTGGGCGGTCGACGGGTCGCCGGCCAGCAGCAGTTTTACGTTGTCGTCGTTGGTGTTGTTGACACGTTTGATGGCTTCGCCAATGAAGGTTTCGACGTCGGCCGAGTGCTGGCGGATCGGCGCGAGCAGCGCTTCGGCGGCGATTTTTTCCGGGCCTTCGATGGCCATGCTGTCGCGGAAGGTCGGGCCTTTGACCTTGGTTTTCTCGGCGGTGTAACGCTTGGTCAGCACCAGACGGTAATAAAGGGTCTGGTTGCCCTTGGCCCGGCGCGCCGACCAGGTGACCTTGCGGTTGCCGTCGACACGGTTGACCGCCACACCGTAGTTATTGGAGATGAAGCTTTCATTGAGGCTGACGTAATCGCGGCTCAGGGGCGGCACGAACATCTGGATCTTCACCGGATCCTTGGTGCTGGCGACGAACTCGACCTTGGCGTCGATGTTCCACAAGTCGTCGGTGGCGTCTTCGGTCACCGGGATGCCGAGCACGAAAATCTGATAGGCCGTAACCGAAACGCCCAGGAGCACCAGGATGGTGATCAGGATTTTCAGGTGGAAGGTTAGAGAACGCATGGAAATTACTCGGCGGTATGAGCGGCGATGGCGCAGGCGGGTTTGCCGGCAGCGTATTTAAGACTGGGATCGACCAGCGCATCGAAGCGTTTCAGCGCCTCGGAGCCGATCAAAAGCGGGTATTGGAACGCACTGCGGTCGGTCAGGTTCACTTCGATGCTGCGCATCGCCGAACCCATGCAGATATCCAGCTCGATCACCGGGCGTGCGGTGTACTTCTTGCCTTCTTCCGGGTCGTAGTCGCCGGCGCGGCGCTTGATCTTGCTGACCCGGGCCAGCGGCCGTTCGATCGGGTGCGAATGCGCGGCGTCGATGGCCAGGTAGAAACGCACCCAGGACTCGCCGTTGCGCTTGAAGCGTTTGATGTCGCGGGCGCTCAGGGAGGCGGTCTTGGCCCCGGTGTCAAGTTTCGCCGCCACTTCCAGGTTGATCCCGTCGAGGGCGGCGTACTCGTTGAGGCCGTACACAGTCTTTTCCCCCGCCACAGCCAGGCCGGGCAGGCAAAACAGATAGAAAAAGGTGGGGAAGGGCTTGAGTCTCATAAATCCTGGCGAGCAGCGTTCCGTTCTCGGTTCAGGGCCACGGCATCAGGAGGTCCTGTCTGCGCGCGCCTTCGTGTGCCTATCAGCTTTTTATGACAAGCCGTGCAAGTGACTGGCAAATGCGGGCGGCATTCTAGCACGGTGGTTTTATGGCGCCAGCGCCCGAGCGGGTCTATAACCCTTGGGGTTGTTATTGGGCGTTATTAGACGATTGTCGACAATATCCATTTATCCTTTGACTGGTGCCGGCTGATTCGCTAGTTTTTGCCGCATTGGATTTAAAGGTGTCGACAATATGCTGGATCAACTCGATCCCCCGGTCATCAGCGGTGACGATTCGGAAACCCTGTCCGAAAACGTCTTCCGGCGTATCCAGGCCGCCATCGTCAAAGGCGAAATCGCCCCGGGCAGCAAGATCTCCGAGCCGGAACTGGCGCGCACCTACGGCATCAGCCGCGGGCCGCTGCGCGAGGCGATTCATCGTCTGGAAGGCCAGCGCCTGCTGGTGCGGGTACCGCATGTCGGCGCGCGAGTGGTCTCGTTGAGCCATGCCGAACTGCTCGAACTCTACGAAATCCGCGAATCCCTCGAAGGCATGGCCTGCCGTCTGGCAGCCGAACGCATGAGCGTCGAAGAAATCGACGAACTGCGCCGGGTGCTGGAAACCCACGAGCGCGATGCAGCGTTCCAGGCCGGCGTCGGCTACTACCAGCAGGAAGGCGATTTCGACTTTCACTACCGGATCATCCAGGGCAGCGGCAACCGCACCCTGACCCAGATGCTCTGCGGCGAGCTCTATCAACTGGTGCGCATGTACCGCATCCAGTTTTCCACCACGCCCAACCGCCCGCGCCAGGCCTTTGCCGAACACCACCGGATTCTCGATGCCATCGCCGACCGTGACGGCGAGCTCGCGGAATTGTTGATGCGCCGCCACATCGGCGCCTCGAAACGCAACATCGCCCGTCATTACCAGGACGGCGCCGACAATAAGACAGCCACTGAACGAGGTGAGTCATGAGTTCCAACAAGAGCACTCCAGGCCAGCGTTTCCGCGATGCGGTCGCCAGCGAACATCCGTTGCAAGTGGTCGGCGCGATCAACGCCAACCACGCGCTGCTGGCCAAGCGCGCCGGTTTCAAGGCGATTTACCTGTCGGGTGGCGGGGTGGCTGCCGGCTCCCTCGGCGTGCCGGACCTGGGCATCACCGGTCTGGATGACGTGCTGACCGATGTGCGCCGCATTACCGACGTCTGCGATCTGCCGCTGCTGGTGGACGTCGATACCGGTTTCGGCGCCTCGGCGTTCAACGTGGCCCGTACCGTGAAGTCGATGATCAAGTTCGGCGCCGCGGCGATTCACATCGAAGACCAGGTCGGTGCCAAGCGCTGTGGTCACCGTCCGAACAAAGAGATCGTGACCCAGCAGGAAATGGTCGACCGCATCAAGGCCGCCGTCGATGCCCGCACCGACGACAGCTTCGTGATCATGGCCCGCACCGACGCGCTGGCCGTTGAAGGTCTGGAATCGGCACTGGATCGCGCCGCCGCGTGCATCGAGGCTGGCGCCGACATGATCTTCCCGGAAGCCATCACGGAACTGGAGATGTACAAACTGTTCGCCAACCGTGTGAAAGCGCCGATCCTGGCCAACATCACCGAATTCGGCTCGACGCCGCTGTACACCACCGAGCAGTTGGCCGGAGCGGATGTGTCGCTGGTGCTCTACCCGCTGTCGGCGTTCCGTGCGATGAACAAGGCGGCGGAAAACGTCTACACCGCGATCCGCCGCGACGGCACCCAGCAGAATGTCATTGACACCATGCAGACTCGCATGGAGCTCTACGATCGCATCGATTACCACACCTTCGAGCAGAAGCTCGACGCGTTGTTTGCGGCGAAGAAGTAAGCCGCAACCGTACTCCCTAACAAATTCAAGATTGGAGACAACAATGGCCGAAGCAAAAGTACTCAGTGGCGCCGGGCTCCGGGGCCAGGTTGCCGGGCAAACCGCACTGTCCACCGTGGGCCAGGCCGGCGCCGGGCTGACCTATCGCGGCTACGACGTGCGCGAACTGGCGGCAGACGCACAGTTTGAAGAAGTGGCTTACCTGCTGCTCTACGGAGAGCTGCCGACCAAGGCGCAGCTCGCCGAGTATCAAGGCAAACTGAGCAAGCTGCGCGATTTGCCGCAAGCGCTGAAAGAAGTGCTGGAACGCATCCCCGCCGACGCCCACCCGATGGACGTGATGCGCACCGGTTGCTCGTTCCTGGGCAACATCGAGCCGGAGAAAGACTTCTCCGAACAACGCGACAAGACCGACCGCCTGCTGGCCGCATTCCCGGCGATCATGTGCTACTGGTATCGCTTCAGCCACGACGGCAAACGCATCAACTGCGTGAGCGACGAGCCGTCCATCGGTGGCCACTTCCTGCACCTGCTGCACGACAAGAAGCCGAGCGAACTGCACGTCAAGGTGATGAACGTCTCGCTGATTCTCTACGCCGAGCACGAATTCAACGCCTCGACTTTCACCGCTCGCGTCTGTGCTTCGACCCTGTCCGACCTGTATTCCTGCGTCACCGCAGCCATCGGCTCGCTGCGCGGCCCGCTGCACGGCGGCGCCAACGAAGCGGCGATGGAAATGATCGAGCGCTTCTCGTCGCCGGAAGAGGCGATCAAGGGCACCCTCGGCATGCTGGAGCGCAAGGACAAGATCATGGGCTTCGGCCACGCGATCTATAAGGACAGCGATCCGCGCAACGAGGTAATCAAGGGCTGGTCGAAAAAACTCGCCGACGAAGTGGGCGACAAGGTGTTGTTTCCGGTTTCGGAAGCCATCGACAAGACCATGTGGGAGCAGAAGAAACTGTTCCCCAACGCCGACTTCTACCATGCCTCGGCGTACCACTTCATGGGCATCCCGACCAAGCTGTTCACCCCGATCTTCGTCTGCTCGCGCCTGACCGGCTGGGCGGCACACGTGTTCGAGCAGCGCGCCAACAACCGCATCATCCGTCCAAGCGCCGAGTACGTCGGCGTCGAACAGCGCAAGTTCGTGCCGATCGAACAGCGCTGACCGGGGAGGGCGCCGGTACAGGCGCCCCCTCTTTGAAACTACCGTGACCGAGTCCTGACCGATGAACACAGAATTTCGCAAGAACCTGCCCGGCACGCCGCTGGACTTTTTCGACGTCCGCGCGGCTGTCGATGCGATCCAGCCGGGCAGCTACGACACCCTGCCGTACACCTCTCGCGTGCTGGCGGAAAACCTCGTGCGTCGCTGCGACCCGGCCACGCTCACCGATTCCCTGAAACAACTGATCGAGCGCAAACGCGACCTCGACTTCCCGTGGTTCCCGGCCCGCGTGGTGTGCCACGACATTCTCGGCCAGACCGCGCTGGTGGATCTGGCCGGCCTGCGTGACGCCATTGCCCAACAGGGCGGCGACCCGGCGCAGGTCAACCCGGTGGTGCCGACGCAACTGATCGTCGACCACTCGTTGGCAGTCGAGGCAGGCGGTTTTGACAAGCAGGCGTTCGAGAAGAACCGCGCCATCGAAGACCGTCGCAACGAAGACCGTTTCCACTTCATCAACTGGACCAAGAAGGCGTTCAAGAACGTCGACGTGATCCCGCCGGGCAACGGCATCATGCACCAGATCAACCTGGAGAAAATGTCTCCGGTGATCCAGGTGCGCGACGGCGTGGCATTCCCGGATACCTGCGTCGGCACCGACAGCCACACCCCGCACGTCGATGCGCTGGGCGTGATCGCCATCGGCGTCGGTGGTCTTGAAGCCGAGAGCGTGATGCTCGGCCGCGCGTCGTGGATGCGCCTGCCGGAAAGCGTCGGCGTCGAACTGACCGGCAAGCTGCAACCGGGCATCACCGCCACCGACATGGTGCTGGCGCTGACCGAGTACCTGCGCAAACAGAAAGTGGTCGGCGCGTGGCTGGAATTCTTCGGCGAAGGTGCTTCCGCGCTAACCCTCGGCGACCGCGCGACCATCTCCAACATGGCCCCGGAATACGGCGCTACTGCAGCGATGTTCTACATCGACCAGCAGACCATCGACTACCTGAAACTGACCGGTCGTGAAGACCAGCAAGTGCAACTGGTCGAGCAATACGCCAAGCAGATCGGCCTGTGGGCCGACAGCCTGAAAGGCGCGCAATACGAGCGCGGGCTGACCTTCGACCTGTCTTCGGTGGTGCGCAACATGGCCGGCCCGAGCAACCCGCACGCCCGCGTGGCGGTGTCGGATCTGGCGGCCAAAGGCATCTCCGGGAAATGGGAAGATGTGCCCGGCCAGATGCCCGACGGCGCCGTGATCATCGCCGCCATCACCAGTTGCACCAACACCAGCAACCCGCGCAACGTGATCGCTGCCGGCCTGCTGGCGCGCAACGCCAACAAGCTCGGCCTGACCCGCAAGCCTTGGGTCAAGTCGTCGCTGGCGCCGGGCTCGAAAACCGTGGCGCTGTACCTCGATGAAGCGGGGCTGACCACGGAGCTGGAGCAACTCGGTTTCGGCGTCGTCGCTTTCGCCTGCACCACCTGCAACGGCATGTCCGGCGCGCTGGATCCGGTGATCCAGCAAGAGATCATCGACCGCGACCTGTACGCCACCGCCGTGCTGTCCGGCAACCGCAACTTCGACGGCCGGATTCACCCGTACGCCAAGCAGGCATTCCTCGCTTCGCCGCCGCTGGTGGTGGCCTACGCGATTGCCGGCACCATCCGTTTCGACATCGAAAAAGACGTGCTCGGCGTGGTCGACGGCAAGGAAATCCGCCTGAAGGACATCTGGCCGAGCGACGAAGAAATCGACGCGGTGGTGAAGTCGTCGGTGAAGCCGGAGCAGTTCCGTCAGGTCTACATTCCGATGTTCGCCATCCATGAAGACACCGGCCCGAAAGTCACGCCGCTTTACGACTGGCGCGAAATGAGCACCTACATCCGCCGTCCGCCGTACTGGGAAGGCGCGCTGGCCGGGGCGCGTCCGCTCAAGGGCATGCGCCCGCTGGCGGTGCTGCCGGACAACATCACCACCGATCACCTGTCGCCGTCGAACGCGATCATGCTCGACAGCGCCGCCGGCGAATACCTGGCGAAAATGGGGCTGCCGGAAGAGGACTTCAACTCTTACGCGACCCATCGGGGCGACCACCTGACCGCACAGCGCGCAACGTTTGCCAACCCGAAACTGTTCAACGAAATGGTCGTGGAAAACGGCAAGGTCAAGCAGGGCTCGCTGGCCCGTGTGGAGCCGGAAGGCCAAGTGATGCGCATGTGGGAAGCCATCGAAACCTACATGGAACGCAAGCAGCCGCTGATCATCATCGCCGGCGCCGACTACGGCCAGGGTTCGTCCCGGGACTGGGCGGCCAAAGGCGTGCGTCTGGCGGGTGTGGAAGCGATTGCCGCCGAAGGTTTCGAGCGCATTCACCGCACCAACCTGGTGGGCATGGGCGTGTTGCCGCTGGAGTTCAAACCGGGCACCGACCGCAAGACCCTGGGCATCGACGGCAGCGAAACCTACGACGTGATCGGCGAGCGCACGCCGCGCGCCGACCTGACGCTGGTGATCCATCGCAAGAACGGCGAACGCGTCGAAGTGCCGGTGACTTGCCGCCTCGACACCGCCGAAGAAGTGTCGATCTACGAGGCCGGCGGCGTGTTGCAGCGCTTCGCTCAGGACTTCCTCGAAGAGTCGGCGGTTGCCGTTTAAATCAACTGATGTGGGCATGGGACTTCAAGTCCCATGTCTTCGTTAAGGAGCACCATGGCTCACGCACCGCAAATAAAAATCCCCGCCACCTACATGCGTGGCGGCACCAGCAAAGGCGTGTTCTTCAGCCTGAAAGATCTGCCCGAAGCCGCGCAGATTCCCGGCCCGACACGCGATGCTTTATTGCTGCGGGTAATCGGCAGCCCCGACCCCTACGACAAACAGATCGACGGCATGGGCGGCGCCACCTCCAGCACCAGCAAAACCGTGATCCTGTCGAAAAGCATCAAGGCCGATCACGACGTCGATTACCTGTTCGGTCAGGTGTCCATCGACAAGCCGTTCGTGGACTGGAGCGGCAACTGCGGCAACCTGTCGGCGGCGGTCGGCTCGTTCGCCATCAGCAACGGTCTGGTAGACGCCAGCCGCATTCCGCACAACGGCGTGGCAGTGGTTCGCGTGTGGCAGGCCAACATCGGCAAGACCATCATCGCCCACGTGCCGATCACCAACGGCGAAGTTCAGGAAACCGGCGATTTTGAGCTCGACGGCGTGACCTTCCCGGCCGCCGAAGTGCAGGTCGAATTCATGGACCCGGCGGCGGAAGAAGAGGGCGGCGGTGGTTCGATGTTCCCCACCGGCAATCTGGTCGACGAACTGGAAGTGCCGGGTGTCGGCACGTTCAAGGCGACCATGATCAACGCGGGTATCCCGACGATCTTCGTCAACGCCGAAGACATCGGTTACACCGGCACCGAATTGCAGAGCGCGATCAACAGCGATCCGAAAGCGTTGCAGATGTTCGAGACCATTCGCGCCTACGGTGCGTTGCGCATGGGCCTGATTTCCAACCTCGATGAAGCCGCCAAGCGTCAGCACACGCCGAAGGTGGCTTTCGTGGCCAAACCTGCGGATTACGTGGCGTCCAGTGGCAAGGCGATTGCCGCCGGGGATGTGGATCTGCTGGTACGGGCGTTGTCGATGGGCAAGTTGCACCACGCGATGATGGGTACGGCGGCGGTGGCGATTGGCACCGCCGCAGCCATTTCCGGCACCTTGGTGAATCTGGCGGCCGGCGGCGTTGAACGCAATGCCGTGCGGTTCGGGCATCCGTCCGGGACGTTGCGTGTGGGGGCTGAGGCCAGCCTTGAAAATGGCGAATGGGTTGTGAAGAAAGCGATCATGAGCCGTAGTGCGCGGGTACTGATGGAAGGTTTCGTCCGCGTGCCTGGAGATTCGTTCTAACGCACAGTCGCTGAGAGCGAACCTGATCGCTCTCAGCGCTTTATGCAGTTCAATAACAAGAAAAATTAGCCCTGAACCGAGGTCCCATCAACGAACCACTTCCAAGAGTGAATCGAACATGAGCGCCAACGTCGACCTGAACAACCGCCCCGACTACGACCATGTCCTGCAAGACATCGCCGATTACGTCCTCACTTACAAAATCGAATCCACCGAAGCCCTCGACACCGCCCGCAACTGCCTGATGGACACTTTGGGCTGCGGCCTGCTGGCCCTGCGTTTCCCCGAATGCACCAAACACCTCGGGCCCATCGTCGAAGGCACCGTCGTGCCGTTCGGTGCCCGGGTGCCGGGCACCTCCTTTCGACTCGACCCGGTAAAAGCCGCGTGGGACATCGGCTGCATCGTGCGTTGGCTCGATTACAACGACACCTGGCTCGCCGCCGAATGGGGGCATCCGTCGGACAACCTCGGCGGGATTCTCGCGGTGGCCGATCACCTTTCGCAAAAGCGTCTGGCCAATGGCGAGGCGCCGCTGACGGTGCGCGATGTGCTTGAAGCGATGATCATGGCCCACGAGATTCAGGGTGTGATTGCACTGGAAAACTCCTTCAACCGTGTAGGCCTCGACCATGTGATTCTGGTGAAAGTGGCCTCGACCGCCGTTGTCGCCAGGCTGATGGGTGCCAATCGCGAGCAACTGCTGTCGGCGTTGTCCCATGCGTTTGCCGATGGTCAGGCGCTGCGCACGTATCGCCATGCGCCGAACGCCGGTTCGCGCAAATCCTGGGCAGCAGGGGATGCGTCGAGTCGCGGGGTGCGTCTGGCGGATATCGCGATGCGCGGCGAAATGGGCATTCCCGGTGTGCTGACGGCAAAACAGTGGGGTTTCTACGACGTGCTGTTCAGCCACACCAACAACGATCTGGCGCTCAAGGCAGAAGACAAACGCACCTTCAGCTTCTCGCGTCCGTTCGGCAGTTATGTGATGGAAAGCGTGCTGTTCAAGATCAGCTTCCCCGCCGAATTCCATGCGCAAACCGCCTGCGAAGCCGCCGTGACCCTGCACCCGCAGGTGCGCAATCGTCTGCATGAGATCGACCGGATCGTCATCACCACCCACGAATCGGCGATCCGTATCATTTCCAAGGTCGGCCCGTTGGCCAACGCCGCCGACCGCGATCACTGCATCCAGTACATGACCGCCGTGCCGCTGGCGTTCGGCAATCTGGTGGCCGAGCAGTACGAAGATGATTTCCACGCGGCCCATCCGATCATTGATGTGCTGCGCGAGAAAATGGTCATCGTCGAGGATCCGCGCTTCACCCGCGAATACCTCGAAGCCGACAAGCGCTCGATTGCCAATGCGGTGCAGGTGTTTTTCAAGGACGGTTCCAGCACCGAAAACGTGGTGGTGGAATACCCGATCGGCCACCGCCGGCGCCGGGCCGAGGGCATTCCGTTGCTGGAGGACAAGTTCAGGGCGAACCTGGCCACGCGTTTCACCGGCCAGCGCAGCGCCGAGATCCTTGCGCTGTGCAAGGATCAGGCTCGGCTTGCGGCGACGCCGGTGAACCGTTTTGTCGATCTGTTCGTGATCTGAAACACCGGGATTGTCGAGGGCTACAGGCTGCCCTCGACATCCTCCAGGCTGAACGTTTCGGTGTGGTCGTCGTAGGAGAAAATCTCCGCATAACGACCCCAGGCAATCACGATTTCCAGGTTTTTCTCGACGAAGGCTTCGGTCAGCGAGTCTTCCAGTTCCTGCTCGAAACGCACCCGTGGCGCCCGGTGGCCATTGCGTTCCAGCAACACCTGGCGGATCCGCGCGGCCAGCGGTATGTAGCGGATCAGATGTTCGGCAAACAGAGTCTTGCGTTCCTGGGTGCCATAGTCGGCGAACAGTTTGCCGGCGTCGGTCAGGGTGATGTCCGCGCCCTTGAGTTCGGCGAAGCCCAGGTATTCGAGCATCTCGGCCACCGGGAACAGGTCGTCCACTTCCAGCAAACGCCGCTCGGCCACGGTGGGCAGGCCGGCGTGGCCGTTGTAGGGCTCGGCCGCCAGGGTTTCGATCAGGCCCGCCATCAGGTTAGTGGACACTTCCTGCAGCGGGCTGCTGATTTTCAGTTCGGGTTTGCCGGTGCTGGCGTCGGCGCTGCGGCGGTCGGTCATCTGCGCGTAAATGTCATCGACCATCTGCCGGAACGCCGGGTCCAGACGATTGCGTGGGTGGGCGAAGGGCACCTTGATTTCCGCCACCAGCCGTCCGGGGTTGGACGACAGGACCATAATGCGGTCGCACATCAGCACCGCTTCTTCGATGTTGTGGGTCACGATCAGGATCGATTTGATCGGCAGTTGCTTGCCGCTCCACAGGTCCAGCAGATCGTTTCTCAGGGTTTCGGCGGTCAACACGTCCAGCGCCGAGAAAGGTTCGTCCATCAACAGCAGCGTCGGGTTGACCACCAGCCCGCGAGCGAACCCCACGCGCTGGCGCATGCCGCCGGACAGCTCGCGAGGGTAGGCGTTTTCGAAACCGTCCAGGCCGATCAGGTCGATGGCCGCCAGCGCACGCTTGCGCGCTTCCTTGCGCTCGACCTGCAAGGCTTGCAGGCCGGCCTCGACGTTTTCCAGCACCGTCAGCCACGGGAACAGGGCAAAGGTCTGGAACACCATGGCCACGCCTTCGGCCGGGCCGTCCAGCGGTTTGCCGTTGTACAGGACTTCCCCGGATGAGGGCTCGATCAGGCCGGCGATGATCCGCAGCAGGGTGGACTTGCCCGAGCCGGAGCGGCCAAGCATGCCGACGATTTCGCCTTCGTGCAGGGCCAGGTTGACCCCGCTGAGCACTTGCAGCTCGTCCTTGCCCTTGCCGAACACCCGGTTCACGTCGGTGAGCGAGTAGATTTCGGGTGTGGCGCCAGTGTGTTCGGTATAGGTATTCATCACATCGAATCCCGTCAGTTCAGGCGAAGTTTGTTTTCGGCCATGGCGTACATCGGCCGCCAGACCAGGCGATTGAAGGCCACGACGAAGAACGCCATGACCACCACGCCGAGGGTGATTTTCGGGAAGTCACCAGCGGCTGTGGTTTGCGCGATATAGGCACCGAGGCCATGGGCGACCACCTTGTCCTGTCCCCAGGAAACGAATTCGGAGACGATGCTGGCGTTCCACGCGCCGCCCGAAGCGGTGATGGCGCCGGTCACGTAGTACGGGAAGATCCCCGGCAGCATCACCTTGCGCCACCACAGCCAGCCGCGAATACGGAAGTTGGCGGCGGCTTCCTTGAAGTCATTGGGGAAGGCGCTGGCCCCGGCGATCACGTTGAACAGGATGTACCACTGCGTCCCGAGCACGATCAGCGGGCTCAGCCAGATGTCCGGGTTCAACTGGTAGCGCAGGATTACGATGACGAATACCGGGAACAACAGGTTCGCCGGAAATGCCGCGAGAAACTGCGCCAGCGGCTGGATCTTTTCCGCCAGGGCCGGACGCAGACCGATCATCACGCCCAGCGGCACCCAGATCAGCGAGGCGATAAAGATCAGCCCGGCGACCCGCAACAGGGTGTACAGCCCTAGCAGCAATACATGCCCGACTTCGGCGAACGTCACTTCCGTGCCGACATACAGCACGATGTGATAGAGCGCATAAGCGGTCAGCAGTGCGATAAACGAGCCCCAGATCCAGTCGATGGCCTTGGTGGTGGCAGGGCTTTCCGAGGTCATGACCTTGCGCGCCGTGCGCGGCAGGTTCAGGCGCATGTTGCCGAGGCGGCTGATGGCGCGGCTGATCGGACGCAGAATGCGCTGGATCATCCGGGTGCGCTGGATCAGATTAAGTACCCAGGACTCCGGCGCAGCGGTCTGCGAGGCGGTGTTTTCCATGCGGAACTTGTCGGCCCAGGCCACCAGCGGGCGGAACAGAAACTGGTCATAGATCAGGATGACCACAATCATCGTCAGGATGACGTAGCCCACCGCGTGCATGTCTTTTTGCGCGATGGCCAATGCCAGGAACGAGCCGATCCCCGGCAGGGTGATGGTCTGGTCACCCACGGTGATCGCTTCCGAGGCCACCACGAAGAACCAGCCGCCGGACATGCTCATCATCATGTTCCAGACCAGTCCGGGCATCGCGAAGGGCACGTCGAGCTTCCAGAATTTCTGCCAGCCGGACAGTTGCAGGTTGGTCGACACCTCCACCAGATCCCCCGGCAGCATGCGCAGCGACTGATAGAAGCTGAACGTCATGTTCCACGCCTGGCTGGTGAAAATGGCAAAAATCGCGGCGAATTCCGCGCCCAGAACCCGGCCGGGAAACAGCAACAGAAAAAAGGTCACGGTGAAGGAGATGTAACCCAGCACCGGCACCGATTGCAGGATGTCCAGCACCGGCACCAAGAGTTTTTCGGCCCGGCGGCTTTTCGCGGCCAGCGTGCCGTAGAGCAGCGTGAACACCAGTGCCGCGACCATCGCCGCAAGCATGCGCAAAGTGGTGCGCATGGCGTATTCCGGCAGGTTGGCCGGGTCGAGTGAGACCACCTCACTTTGCAGCGTGCCGATCGGGGCCCAGGTTTCCCGGGCGCCGATCGAGAAAAACAGCAGGAAGCCGATCACCAGCGGCATGGCGATCAAGTCCCAGCGATTGGGCAGCAGGCGTCGGGTCGAGGCCGGTATGTAGTGACGGAACACTTTATTCATAAGCAGTGATTCCTGCAGTGCTCTGAATGGAGTCGCGGCAGTCTGAGCGTAGCTTCAGACTGCACGGCGCACCCGGGAATGAACGGACGCTCACTCCTTGACTTCAATGGGGAGGCTGGATGCTGCGGGCCCGCTGAATTCAACGGGCCGAGAGGGTTGGCGCATCCGGTTTGTGGCCGGATACGCAACTTGCGCGGATTGTATATTTCGGAATGTTACAGAGGCGTAAAAAACACGGCCCGGGGCCGGGCTTGTGAGACTTCATTCAGCCTGCGGACAGGTTGGGTGCGTCGGGGTTACTTGAACCGCCGTTCCACGCCTTTTTCCACGAGGATCTTCGCCGAAATCTCTTCCACGGAAAAATGCGTGGAGTTGATGTGCGGGATGTTTTCGCGGCGGAACAGGTTTTCCACTTCACGCACTTCGAATTCGCACTGGGCGTAGCTCGAATAGCGGCTGTTCGGCTTGCGTTCGTTGCGGATCGCGGTGAGGCGGTCCGGATCGATGGTCAGGCCGAACAGCTTGTGCTGGTGGGCGCGCAGGGCGGCTGGCAATTGCAGGCGTTCCATGTCGTCTTCGGTCAGCGGGTAGTTGGCCGCGCGGATGCCGAACTGCATCGCCATGTACAGACACGTCGGCGTCTTACCACAACGCGACACCCCCACTAGTATCAGGTCGGCCTTGTCGTAATAGTGGGTGCGCGCGCCGTCGTCGTTGTCGAGGGCGAAGTTCACCGCCTCGATCCGCTCCATGTAGTTGGAGTTGTGGCCGATCGAGTGGGATTTGCCGACGGTGTAGGAAGAATGCTCGGTCAGTTCCTGTTCGAGCGGGGCGAGGAACGTCGAGAAAATGTCGATCATGAAACCATTGGAGGTTGCGAGAATCTCACGGATGTCCTGATTGACGATGGTGTCGAAGATGATCGGCCGGAAACCATCGGTTTCAGCGGCTTTGTTGATTTGTTGTACCATGGCCCGCGCTTTGTCCGCGTTGTCGATGTAGGGCCGCGTGAGTTTGGTGAAGGTAATGTTTTCGAACTGCGCCAGAAGGCTTTGACCCAGGGTTTCGGCAGTAATGCCGGTGCCATCGGAGATAAAGAAAGCAGATCGTTTCATTTGCACCTTGGGCCTTAAGCTAATGAGTATTTCTGGATATGATAGGCGCGATTTGTCGGCCGCCGATGGCCCGCATTCTCACTTATTTTCCAGGTCCAGGCCATACAACCGGCCGATGCTCCCCCGAGCCGCCGGTTTCTGAGCTTTTCCAACACAGTTAGTGGAGAGATCACCTTGGTAGAGTACGTAGTTTCCCTCGATAAGCTCGGCAAACACGATGTTGAGCATGTGGGGGGCAAGAACGCATCCCTGGGCGAGATGATCAGCAACCTGGCCGGTGCCGGTGTGTCGGTCCCCGGCGGTTTCGCCACCACCGCGCAGGCCTATCGCGACTTTCTCGAGCTGAGCGGCCTCAACGACCAGATCCACAAGGCTCTCGACGCCCTGGACGTCGATGACGTCAATGCGCTGGCCAAGACCGGCGCCCAGATCCGCCAATGGATCATGGAAGCCGAATTCCCTGAAAAACTGAACACCGAGATCCGCACCGCGTTCGCCGCGTTGTCCGCCGGCAATCCCGATGTGGCCGTGGCCGTGCGTTCCTCCGCCACTGCCGAAGACCTGCCGGACGCTTCGTTCGCCGGTCAGCAGGAAACCTTCCTGAACATCCGCGGCGTGGAAAACGTCATCCGCGCCGCCAAGGAAGTGTTCGCTTCCCTGTTCAACGACCGTGCCATCTCCTACCGCGTGCACCAGGGCTTCGACCACAAACTGGTCGCCCTGTCGGCTGGCGTGCAGCGCATGGTGCGTTCGGAAACCGGCACCGCCGGCGTGATGTTCACCCTCGACACCGAATCCGGCTTCCGTGACGTGGTGTTCATCACCGGCGCCTACGGCCTGGGTGAAACTGTCGTACAGGGCGCGGTGAACCCGGACGAATTCTATGTCCACAAGGGCACGCTGGAGGCCGGTCGTCCGGCGATCCTGCGTCGCAACCTGGGCAGCAAGGCCATCAAGATGATCTACGGCGACGAGGCCAAGGCCGGTCGTTCCGTGAAGACCGTCGATGTCGACAAGGCCGACCGCGCACGTTTCTGCCTGACCGACGCCGAAGTCAGCGAACTGGCCAAGCAGGCGATGATCATCGAGAAGCACTACGGCTGCCCGATGGACATCGAATGGGCCAAGGACGGTGACGACGGCAAGCTGTACATCGTGCAGGCCCGTCCGGAAACCGTGAAGAGCCGCACCCAGGCCAACGTCATGGAACGTTACCTGCTGAAGGAAACCGGCACCGTGCTGGTGGAAGGTCGTGCCATCGGTCAGCGCATCGGCGCGGGCAAGGTGCGGATCATCCGCGACGTGTCGGAAATGGACAAAGTGCAGCCGGGCGACGTGCTGGTCTCCGACATGACCGACCCGGACTGGGAACCGGTCATGAAACGCGCCAGCGCCATCGTCACCAACCGTGGCGGCCGTACCTGCCACGCGGCGATCATCGCCCGTGAGCTGGGCATTCCTGCAGTCGTCGGCTGCGGCAACGCCACCCAACTGCTGAAGGATGGCCAGGGCGTGACCGTGTCCTGCGCCGAAGGCGACACCGGTTACATCTTCGAAGGCGAACTGGGCTTCGACATCAAGAAGAACTCCGTGGACGCCATGCCGGAGCTGCCGTTCAAGATCATGATGAACGTCGGTAACCCGGACCGCGCCTTCGACTTCGCGCAGCTGCCGAACGCCGGTGTGGGCCTGGCCCGTCTGGAATTCATCATCAACCGCATGATCGGCGTGCACCCGAAAGCGCTGTTGAACTACGACGGCCTGCCGCAGGACATCAAGGAAAGCGTCGACAAGCGCATCGCCGGTTACGACGATCCGGTCGGCTTCTACGTCGAGAAACTGGTCGAAGGCATCAGCACTCTGGCCGCTGCGTTCGCACCGAAGAAGGTCATCGTGCGTCTGTCGGACTTCAAGTCCAACGAATACGCCAACCTGATCGGCGGCAAGCTGTACGAGCCGGAAGAAGAAAACCCGATGCTGGGCTTCCGTGGCGCTTCGCGTTACATCAGCGAATCGTTCCGTGACTGCTTCGAACTCGAGTGCCGCGCACTGAAACGCGTGCGCAACGAGATGGGCCTGACCAACGTCGAAATCATGGTGCCGTTCGTCCGTACCCTGGGCGAAGCCAGCCAGGTGGTCGATCTGCTGGCCGAAAACGGCCTGAAGCGCGGCGATAACGGCCTGCGCGTGATCATGATGTGCGAACTGCCGTCCAACGCGATCCTGGCTGAAGAATTCCTCGAATTCTTCGACGGTTTCTCGATCGGTTCCAACGATCTGACCCAACTGACATTGGGCCTGGACCGTGACTCCGGGATCATCGCGCACCTGTTCGACGAGCGTAATCCGGCGGTCAAGAAGCTGTTGGCCAACGCGATTGCCGCGTGCAACAAGGCCGGCAAGTACATCGGTATCTGCGGTCAGGGTCCTTCGGACCACCCGGACCTGGCCAAGTGGCTGATGGAACAGGGCATCGAAAGCGTTTCCCTGAACCCGGACACCGTGCTGGAAACCTGGTTCTTCCTGGCCGAAGGTCAGGCGGAATAAGCCGTGAATGAAGCCTCGGCCTGCTGAACCGGGCCGGGGCTTTAAGATTGAAACAGGGCGAGCTCTCCGGATGCCGCCCTTTTTTGTGCAAGAGCATTATGCAAAGCAGCAGCAACCTTTTTCCTGTCGCTCTGATCAGCGCCGAACGCCGCGGTGATCTGAGCGAAGACATCTACCGTTTGAAACCGGGCAACAGCCCCGACTGGTCCGTGGAAATCGCGGTAACCCGTCTCGGCATGGCCGATGAGCCGGCGACACGCGGTGTGCCGGTGATCCTGCTGCATGGCAGCTTCTCCAACCGACGCTTCTGGTTTTCCCCGAAAGGCCTGGGATTGGGCGCCTATCTGACCCGACTGGGTTTCGATGTGTGGATCCCGGAAATGCGTGGCCACGGCATGTCCCAGCGTAACGAGGACTATCGCCGCAACCGCGTCGCCGACTACGCCCGTTACGATCTGCCGGCCATCGCCGCGTTCGTGCGTGAACAGAGCGGGCAGATTCCGCACTGGATCGGTCATTCGCTGGGCGGCATTACGCTTGCGGCAGCGCTGGGCGGCGAATACCTCGGTGAGCCGGCCGTGGCGTCGGCAGCGTTTTTCGGCACGCAGGTCAGTCGCACTTACTGGCCGCTGAAGATTCCACCGGTGGAGTGGAGCGGGCGCTTCATTCTCAAGCGTTTTGCCCAGTTGTCCGGCTCGCGGCTCAAGCGTGGCCCGGAAGACGAACCGATCGGTCTGGCGCTGGAAAGCATGCGCTGGTACGGCCTGTTCGGGCGCTTCGGTGACAAGGACAAGGATTGGTGGGCAGGGCTTGCCGACGTCCAGGTGCCGGTGTTGGCGGTGACGGCGGCTGGGGATCATCAGGACCCGGCCTGGGCCTGTCGCAAGTTGTTCGAGCAGATTGGCTCCGAGCACAAGCAATTCATCAATCTGGGGCGCGAGCAGGGCTTCAGCGAAAATTTCGGCCATGTCGAAATGCTGGTGAGCAAGGCTGCCCAGGCTGAAGTCTGGCCGCTGGTGGCGCGCTGGCTGGCGGATCAGCACACGCCATTGGTCGGCGAAAAGGAGGATCTGGCGGCGGCAGGATGAGCGGAGGGCTCTGAAAAGGGCATTTCGTTCGAGTCGGCTTGCGGCTAAGATATGACGCATTGGACGGTTCCGGTCACATTTGGTGACTGTTTCGCTATTACGTTTCAGCTTGTGTTCAGGTTCGCTCAGCGACCATTGCATGAACTAAGGTAAACAGCGACCGCCGGATCTCGTTTCAAAAGAGTGCGACATCCTTGATCGTCTTCCTTGTTACAGGAGTTATTCGATGAACCATTACCTTACGCCTGACCTGTGCGACGCCTATCCGGAGCTGGTGCAGGTGCTGGAACCGATGTTCAGCAATTTCGGCGGCCGTGATTCCTTCGGCGGCGAAATCGTGACCATCAAATGCTTCGAAGACAACTCGCTGGTCAAGGAACAGGTCGAACTCAAGGGCAACGGCAAGGTGCTGGTGGTCGATGGCGGCGGTTCCCTGCGGCGAGCGCTGCTGGGCGACATGCTGGCCGACAAGGCCTCGAAGAACGGTTGGGAGGGGTTGGTGATCTACGGTTGCATCCGTGACGTGGATGTCATCGCCCAGACCGATCTCGGCGTGCAGGCACTGGCCAGCCACCCGATGAAGACTGACAAGCGCGGTATCGGCGATCTCAACGTGCCGGTGACCTTTGCAGGTGTCACCTTTCATCCGGGCCAATACATTTATGCGGACAACAACGGCGTGATCATCTCGCCGAGCCCGCTGAAAATGCCTGAATAAAACGCGGCAACTACCGGGGTGAGGATGTTCGAGGAAGAAAACGCGCAATGGGGGCTGGTGCATGCCCTGGTGCTGGACGGTAAAGGCGGTGCGCGTTCGATAGCCCGGACTGAACTCGACGATCTGCAGCTGCAGGCCCATGAAAGCCTGTGGCTGCACTGGGATCGCAGTCATCCGCAGACCCAGACCTGGCTGCGCAAGTCCAGTGGACTCAACGAATTCACCTGCGATCTGCTGCTGGAAGAGAACACGCGCCCGCGGCTGCTGCCGTTGCCCGATTCCGAATTGCTGCTGTTTTTGCGCGGGGTCAACCTCAATCCAGGTGCCGAGCCGGAAGACATGGTCTCGGTGCGGATTTTCGCGTCGGCCCAGCGTGTGATTTCCCTGCGTCTGCGCCCCTTGCGCGCCACCGATGAACTGCTGGCGATGCTGGGGGAGGGCAAGGGCCCGAAAACCTCGTCCGAACTCATTCTCTATCTCGCCCAATACCTCACCAACAAGGTGCAGGATCTGGTCACTTGCCTCTCGGAAGTGGTCGATGACGAGGAAGAAAAGCTGGATGCCGACGAACGGTATACCCCCGAGCACGGAGCCGTTTTGCACATCCGTCGCCGGGCGGCCGGACTGAAGCGTTTTCTCGCACCGCAGCGGGATATTTTCGGACAGCTGACGCGGATCAAACTGCCGTGGTTCGTCGATGACGACGCGGACTACTGGAACGAATTGAACAACAGCCTGACCCGCTATCTCGAAGAGCTCGAATTGACCCGAGAGCGCGTGGGGCTTGTGCTGGACACCGAAGACCGGCGTTTGAGCGTGCGCATGAATCGCACCATGTACCGCTTCGGGATCATCACCGGGATCTTTCTGCCGATGAGTTTTCTCACCGGCCTGCTGGGGATCAACGTTGGCGGAATTCCGCTTTCCGGAAACCCTTACGGCTTCCTGGTGGCGTGCCTGCTGATGGTTCTGGTGGCCCTTGGACAATGGTGGTTGTTCCGCCGTTTGCGCTGGGTATGACGATGCGCCATGTGACCCGACCAAATCTGCCCGCGTCTTTCACAGACATCACGAGAGGTGCGTATGCACGATCCGTTTGAACAGTCTTTGCGCGACATGCTCAACGCCTCGCCGTCCGGTCGCGACGACGATGCCTGCCTGGGTCGCGTACTCAAAACCGCCAACCGCCAGGTCGGCGCCGGTGATCTGTTCAGCCTGCTGGGCCGCTGGCTGCCCGCGCTGATGATCGCCCTGAACAACGGCTCGGCTCATGTCGCGCCGGTTTCCCGTCTCCGTAAAACTAACGCTCGCACTGCTGATAAGGCTGATTGAATATGGAACTTGATCTCTGGACTCAGAGCCTCGTCACGGCAATGACTGCGTTGTGGACCAAAGTCGCTAATTTCATCCCGAACCTGTTCGGCGCACTGGTGGTGCTGCTGTTGGGCTTCGTCGTGGCCAAGCTGCTGGACACCTTGCTGTCCAAGTTGCTCGCCAAACTCGGCCTCGACCGCCTGATGGGCGGCACCGGCCTGACCAAATTGATGTCCCGTGCGGGACTGCAAGTGCCGATCTCAACCCTGATCGGAAAAATCGTCTACTGGTTCGTTCTGCTGATTTTCCTGGTTTCTGCGGCAGAATCTCTTGGGCTTGAGCGAGTTTCAGCTACGCTGGATATGTTGGCGCTATATGTGCCGAAAGTTTTCGGCGCCGCGCTGGTGTTGCTGGTGGGTGTATTGCTGGCGCAACTGGCCAACGGTCTGGTGCGCGGTGCGGCAGAAGGCGTCGGACTGGACTACGCTTCAGGACTTGGGCGTATTGCTCAGGGCCTGGTGATCATCATCAGTATCTCGGTCGCGATCAGTCAGCTCGAGGTCAAGACCGACCTGCTGAACCATGTGATCGTCATTGTATTGATTACCGTTGGTCTGGCGGTTGCGCTGGCCATGGGTTTGGGAAGCCGGGAAATTGCCGGTCAGATTCTTGCGGGAATCTATGTGCGTGAGTTGTATCAGGTTGGGCAACAAGTGCGTGTTGGCGAGGTCGAAGGCCAGATCGAGGAGATCGGCACGGTTAAGACCACATTGCTGACCGATGAGGGTGAGCTAGTCTCTCTCTCCAATCGGATCCTGCTGGAACAGCATGTGAGTAGCCGCTAATCCGGCAAACCCTGCTAATGTATGCCGCCGCAAAATGCCAGCTGATGCTGGCAGCGGTGGACATTGACCTGACTGTCGGCACGACTTGTTTTGAATAAAGCCCAAACGCTATCCACGCGCTACGACCCCCGCGAGCTCTCTGACGAGGAGTTGGTCGCGCGCTCGCATACCGAGCTGTTTCACGTGACGCGCGCCTATGAAGAACTGATGCGGCGTTACCAGCGAACACTATTTAACGTTTGTGCGCGGTATCTTGGGAACGATCGCGACGCAGACGATGTCTGTCAGGAAGTGATGCTGAAGGTGCTGTACGGCCTGAAGAACTTCGAGGGGAAATCGAAGTTCAAGACATGGCTATATAGCATCACTTACAACGAATGCATCACGCAGTATCGGAAGGAACGGCGAAAGCGTCGCTTGATGGACGCACTGAGTCTTGACCCCCTCGAGGAAGCGTCCGAAGAAAAGGCGCCGAAACCCGAGGAGAAGGGCGGACTTGATCGCTGGCTGGTGTATGTGAACCCGATTGACCGTGAAATTCTGGTGCTACGTTTTGTCGCAGAGCTGGAATTTCAGGAGATCGCAGACATCATGCACATGGGTTTGAGTGCTACAAAAATGCGGTACAAACGTGCTCTAGATAAATTGCGTGAGAAATTTGCAGGCATTGCTGAAACTTAGTTCGGCGCAAATATCTCTTACGTGTAGGCAAGTTCTGATAGACTTGCCGCCGAGTTGTCCCCCGGTTTGCGGGACTGCTTCACAATCACCAGATGGGGATTTAACGGATGAAACTGAAAAACACCTTGGGCTTGGCCATTGGTTCTTTGATTGCCGCTACTTCGTTCGGCGCACTGGCACAAGGCCAAGGCGCAGTTGAAGGCGAACTGTTCTACAAGAAGCAGTACAACGACAGCGTTAACCATGTCGAAGACGGCTTCAACCCAGGCGCCTCTATCGGTTACTTCTTGACCGACGACGTGTCGTTGAACTTCACCTACGACAAGAACAACCACACCCGTTCGAACGACGGCACTGGCAGCCAGAAGCTGGATGGCGACAACTTCGGCCTGATCGCTCAGTACCACTTCAACAACGCTGGTGACGCTCTGCGTCCTTACGTTGCTGGCGGTGTGAAGCACGGCAGCCTGACCAACGTAGCCGCTGACGGCCACACCGGTCGCGACCAGTCGACCTACCTGAACGCTGGCGCTGGCGTTAAGTACTACTTCGCTGAAAACTTCTACGCCCGTGCTGGTGTAGACGCTGACTACAAACTGGACAACGGTCGCTGGAACTACGCTCCAGTAATCGGTCTGGGCGTGAACTTCGGTGGCGGCAACAAGCCTGCTGCTGCTCCAGTTCCAGCACCAGCTGAAGTCTGCTCCGACAGCGACAACGATGGCGTTTGCGACAACGTTGACAAGTGCCCGAACACCCCGGCCAACGTAACTGTTGACGCTGATGGCTGCCCGGCAGTTGCTGAAGTTGTTCGTGTAGAGCTGGACGTGAAGTTCGACTTCGACAAGTCGGTCGTCAAGCCAAACAGCTACGCTGACATCAAGAACCTGGCTGACTTCATGAAGCAGTACCCATCGACTCACACCACTGTTGAAGGTCACACTGACTCCGTCGGTCCTGACGCTTACAACCAGAAACTGTCCGAGCGTCGTGCAAACGCCGTTAAGCAAGTTCTGGTTAACCAGTACGGTGTTGAATCGTCCCGCGTTCAGTCGATTGGCTACGGCGAAACCCGTCCAGTTGCTGACAACAAAACCGAAGCTGGCCGCGCCGTTAACCGTCGCGTAGAAGCTCAGGTTGAAGCTCAAGCTAAGTAATTAGCTCGTTGCTTTGAGAAAAGCCCGGCTTATGCCGGGCTTTTCTTTGTCTGCGATTTGGTGAAAGCCGTAAGGATCAGGCTGACTGATTGGCTGACCTGGCGAGCAAACCGGGTCGGGCCGCAGAGGCTGCCACCGCACCAATCACCAGAATGGCCGGGCTCTTGAGCTGGAACCTGCTGGCAGCTTCCTCCATCCCCGTCAGATCGCTCCGGCATTCCCGCTGCTGCGGCAGGGATGCGTTCTCGATCATCGCCACCGGCGTCTCCATCGCCATCCCGCCTGCCAGCAATTGCTCACGAATCTCGCTGAGTTTGGCTACTCCCATGTAGATCACCAGCGTCGTGCCGCTTTGTGCCAGGGCCTGCCAGTTCAATTGGCTGTCGTCCTGCGTGTGCGCGGTGACCAGCGTCACACCCCGCGCCACGCCGCGCAAAGTCAGCGGAACATCACACTGCGTTGCCCCGGCCAGCCCGGCAGTGATGCCATTGACCAGTTCCACTTCAACTCCGCGCTCACGCAACCACTGCGCTTCCTCGCCGCCACGGCCGAAGATGCAGGGATCGCCACCCTTGAGGCGAACCACGCATTTGCCCTGGCGCGCATAACGCAGCATCAGCCGATGAATGAATGCCTGAGGCGTCGAGCGGCAGCCGCCGCGCTTGCCGACCGGAATGATCCGCGCGCCAGGGCAGTGCTCCAGCACTGCGTCATTGACCAGATCGTCGATCAGCACCACATCCGCTTCGTGCAGGGCACGCACGGCTTTGAGCGTCAGCAATTCAGGGTCGCCAGGACCTGCGCCCACCAGCCAGACTTTTGCGTTCATGGTGTTTTCCTCTTCAGATAACGGCGACCGGCCGTGCTTCGGCGGCCAGCAAACGCTTGATTTCCGGGACGCAGGAACCGCATTGCGTGCCGCAGCCCAGTGTGTTTTTCAAACCCTGCAAATCCAGACCTTCACGAATCCCGGCGCAGACCGCGCTCTGGCTGACGTTCCTGCAATTGCACAAGGTCTTGTCGGCAACGCTTTGCACGCCGGCATTGCCTGGCGGCGCGCTCATCGGCGCCAGCAGCCAGCGCCGCAGTTGTTCATCTGCGCGGCCCTCCAGCCACAGGCCTTGCAGCCAATGCTGGGCGAGGGTCTCGCCGGCGAGGCGGATTGCCGTGATTCGCCCGCTCTCGATGCGTACCCGTTTGCCGATGGCCCGGCGCGGATCGTCATAGGCCAGCACCGGGCCCTCGATCAGAGCCAGGCACTGGTCGATTTCGCGCAGCAATTGCGGATCGGGCGCAGCGACGCTGGCAGCGCGTATCAGCAACGCCGGACGCTCGCGACCGACAAGGCTGAGGCTGACGTAGGAAAACGCCTCACACAGCGGTCGAAGCGCCTCGAAGTGCCGTTGAACATCGCCCTCGATCAGTGCGAAAAGCTGCCAGGGCAGATTCACCGGCTCCAGGCGTACACCGCTGTGTTTGAGTTCCGGTTGTTTCGACAAGGGATCGAATGCGGGCAGGGTCAGGCAATTCACGCCGCCCTTGAGAAAGCGGTCACCCCAGTGCATCGGCAGAAAGGCCTGGCCCGGACGTACACTGTCATCGCTGGCGACCGCCACGATCATCGCTCCCCGGCGACTCTTCAAATTCACCAGATTCCCCGGTTGCAAACGGTGCCGGCGCAATTCGTCCGGGTGCAGGCTCAACACGGCTTCGCTGACATGACCAAACAGCTGCGCCGCCGTGCCGGTGCGGCTCATACCGTGCCATTGATCACGCAGGCGACCGGTGATCAGGGTCAGTGGAAAGCGTGCGTCCCGTTGCTCCTTGGCGGCGCGATAGGGATCGGTAACGAACTGCGCGCGCCCGTTGGCCGTAGGAAAGATTCCGTCGCCATACAACCGGGCAGTGCCTTTGCGGGCGCCAGCGGGGAAGGGCCATTGCTGTGGCCCAAGCTCATCAATCAATCCATGGCTGATCCCGGACAAATCCAGATCCCGCCCCCGGGTCAGTTGTTTGTACTCGTCAAACAACTGACCCGGTTGCTCGAACGCAAACAGACCCGGCTGTTGCGGGCGCAGACGTTTCTCCAGTCGTTGTGCGAAATCCACCGTGATCGCCCAGTCCGGTCGCGCTTCACCCGGAGCGACAATGGCTTTGCGGACGTGGGAAATGCGCCGCTCGGAGTTGGTCACCGAGCCTTCCTTCTCGCCCCAGCTGGCCGCCGGCAACAGCAGGTCGGCAAACGCTGCGGTTTCGGTGGTGCGAAACGCTTCCTGCAACACCACGAAGGGGCAGGCGTCCAGCGCTGCGCGTACGGCGTTCTGGTCCGGCATCGATTGCGCCGGGTTGGTGCAGGCAATCCACAACGCCTTGATCTTGCCGTTGCGCACCTGTTCAAACAGTTCGATGGCGCTTAGACCAGTGTTTTCCGGCAGCGAATCCACACCCCAATACGCCGCCACTTCTGCGCGGTGCTCCGGGTTGGCAGTCTCACGATGACCGGGCAACAGGTTGGAGAGGCTGCCGGTTTCCCGCCCGCCCATGGCATTTGGCTGACCGGTCAGGGAGAAAGGTCCTGCACCGGGCCGGCCGATTTGCCCGGTGGCCAGATGCAGGTTGATCAGGGCGCTGTTCTTCGCGCTGCCGGCGGTGGACTGATTCAGGCCCATGCACCACAGCGACAGGAAACTCGGCGCGGTGCCGACCCATTCGGCGCATTGCTGCAACTGCTCGACAGTAATCCCGCACAGCTGCGAAACCATCGCCGGCGTGTAATCACGCACCAGGCTCTTCAGCTCGGCAAGTCCTTCGGTGTGCGCCTTGATGAAATCGCGGTCGATCCAGTCTTCCCACAACAACAGATGCAAAATCCCATGAAACAAAGCGACATCGGTGCCCGGCAGAATCGCCAGATGCAGGTCGGCCAAATCACAGGTGTCGGTGCGCCGTGGGTCGATGACGATGACTTTCATCTGCGGACGGCGGGATTTGGCCTCTTCGAGCCGACGAAACAGTACCGGGTGGGCGTAGGCCATGTTACTGCCGACGATCATCACGCAGTCGCTCAGTTCCAGGTCCTCGTAGCTGCACGGTGGTGCGTCGGCGCCGAGGCTGCGTTTGTAGCCGACCACCGCTGAAGACATGCACAGCCGCGAATTACTGTCGATGTTGTTGGTGCCGACCAGCGCCCGCGCCAGCTTGTTGAAGGCGTAGTAGTCCTCGGTCAGCAACTGCCCGGAGATGTAGAACGCCACGCTGTCGGGGCCGTGTTCGGCGATGGTGTCGGCGAACACATTGGCGGCGTGTTCCAGCGCGGTGTCCCAGTCGCAGCGGCTGCGCGCAAGGCCTTTGCCCAGGCGCAATTCCGGATACAACGCCCGCGCCGCCAGATCACCGGTCAGGTGCAGGGTCGAGCCTTTGCTGCACAGTTTGCCGAAGTTGGCCGGATGCGCCGGATCGCCGCTGACGCCGAGGATGCGCTCGCCGTCATGCTCGATCAGCACGCCGCAGCCGACCCCGCAATAACAGCAGGTCGAGGCGGTCATCTGGCGGTTCATCAGACGGCGTCCCGCAGGGCCAGTTGTACGCGGCCGTTTTCGACCCGGGCCGGGTGATGGTGCGCACAACCGACGTCCGGCGCCTGGGCTTCGCCGGATTGCAGGTCGATCTGCCAGTTGTGCAGCGGGCAGGCCACGCGCTTGCCGTAGATCAGGCCCTGGGACAGTGGGCCGCCTTTGTGCGGGCAGCGGTCATCGAGTGCGAAAACTTCGTCGTCGCTTGTACGAAAGATCGCGATGTCACCTTTGGGCCCGGCGATGATCCGCGAACCGAGGGCATTGATCTCTTCCAGGGCACAGATATCGAGCCAGTTCATGCCGGCACCTCCAGGTTTTTCACGGGAATCACGTCGAACTCTTTTTTCAGTTGCGGCTGGGCGAGGCGCTCTTTCCACGGGTCCTGTTCGAACGACAGGGAAAATTGCAGGCGTTCGTTCAGGGCCTTGCGGCGCTCGGGATCTTCCAGCACGGCTTTCTTGATGTGCTCCATACCGACCCGTTGCAGATAGTGCACGGTGCGTTCGAGGTAGAAGGCTTCTTCGCGGTACAGTTGCAGGAACGCGCCGTTGTATTCGCGCACTTCCTCGGCGGTCTTGAGCTTGACGAAGAACTCGGCGACTTCGGTCTTGATCCCGCCGTTGCCACCGATGTACATCTCCCAACCGGAATCGACCCCGATGATTCCTACGTCCTTGATCCCCGCTTCCGAGCAGTTGCGCGGACATCCTGAGACCGCCAGCTTCACTTTGTGCGGCGACCACATGTTGAACAGGTCGTGTTCGAGGTCGATGCCCAACTGGGTCGAATTCTGCGTGCCGAAGCGGCAGAACTCGCTGCCGACGCAGGTTTTCACGGTGCGGATCGACTTGCCGTAGGCGTGGCCGGACGGCATGTCGAGATCTTTCCACACGCCGGGCAGGTCCTGCTTCTTGATCCCCAGCAAGTCGATGCGCTGGCCGCCGGTGACCTTGACCATCGGCACCTGGTATTTGTCCGCCACGTCGGCGATTCGCCGCAGTTCCGACGGGTTGGTCACACCGCCCCACATCCGAGGCACCACCGAGTAGGTGCCGTCCTTCTGGATGTTGGCGTGGGCCCGCTCGTTGATCAGGCGCGACTGTGGATCGTCCTTGGCTTCGCCGGGCCAGGTGGAAATCAGGTAGTAGTTGAGGGCCGGGCGGCAGGTGGCGCAGCCGTTCGGGGTGCGCCAGTTGAGGTAGCTCATGGTGCCGGCGATGGTCAACAGGTGCTGCTCGCGAATGGCCTGGCGGATCTGGCCATGATTGAGGTCGCTGCAACCGCAGATGGCTTTTTCGCTTTTCGGTTTGACGTCCGCCGCACCGCCGACGGTGTTGATCAGGATCTGCTCGACCAGACCGGCGCAGGAGCCGCAGGAGCTGGCCGCCTTGGTGTGTTTCTTCACTTCATCAACGCTGAACAGGCCGTGTTCCTGAATCGCCTTGACGATGGTGCCCTTGCACACGCCGTTGCAGCCGCAGACTTCGGCGTTGTCGGCCATGCTCATGGCTTTGTCCTGGCCCTGATGTCCTACATCCCCCAGTGCGTTTTCTCCGAACATGAGGTGATCACGGATCTCGCCGATGGCGTGATTCTCACGAATCTGCCGGAAATACCAACCGCCATCTGCCGTATCGCCGTACAGACAGGCGCCGACCAGCACGTCATCCTTGATCACCAGTTTTTTGTACACCCCGCCGATCGGGTCCGAGAGGGTGATGGTCTCGGTGCCTTCGCCGCCCATGAAGTCGCCGGCGGAAAACAGGTCGATGCCGGTGACTTTCAATTTGGTCGACGTCACCGAACCCTGATAGCGGGCAAAACCCAGTTGCGCCAGGTGGTTGGCGCAGACTTTGGCCTGTTCGAACAGTGGCGCCACCAGACCGTAGGCGATTCCACGATGGCTGGCGCATTCGCCGATGGCATAGATGCGCGGGTCGTAGGTCTGCAGGGTGTCGTTGACCAGAATCCCGCGATTGCACGGGATGCCGGCCTTTTCCGCGAGTTCGGTGTTGGGGCGAATGCCGGCGGCCATGACGACGAGATCGGCAGGGATGATGTCGCCGTTCTTGAACTGCACCGAGCCGACCCGGCCGTTGCCGGCGTCGTGCAGGGCCTGGGTCTGTTCGCACAGACGAAAGTGCAGGCCACGGGATTCGAGGGCGGTTTGCAGGAGCTGGCCGCTGGTCTTGTCCAGTTGCCGTTCCAGTAGCCATTCACCGAGGTGCACCACTGTGACGTGCATGCCGCGCAGCATCAGGCCGTTGGCCGCTTCGAGGCCGAGCAGTCCGCCGCCGATCACCACGGCGTGCTTGTGGGTCTTGGCGGTGTCGATCATGGCCTGGGTGTCGGCGATGTCGCGGTAACCGATCACACCCTGCAAGGTATTGCCGGGGATCGGCAGGATGAACGGGGTCGAGCCGGTGGCGATCAGCAGGCGGTCGTATTCGGCCTCGGTGCCGTCCTCGGCGATCACCCGTCGCTTGACCCGGTCGATCTCCACCACTTTGCGGTTGAGCAGCAGTTTGATGTTGTTTTGCAGGTACCAGTCGAGGTCGTTGAGCACGATCTCTTCGAAGGTCTGCTCGCCGGCCAGCACTGGCGACAACAGGATGCGGTTGTAGTTGGTGTGCGGTTCGGCGCCGAAGACCGTGATGTCGTACAGCTCGTTGCTCAGCTTGAGCAGTTCTTCCAGGGTACGGACCCCGGCCATGCCATTGCCGATCATCACCAGTTTGAGTTTTTTCATCAGGTTCTCCGGGGAGCTTCGGGCTTGCCTCTTGTGGGCAGTCAGGCCTTGCTCGACAAAAATGGCGCAAACAAAAAAGGCGTCCCGCCAGTTACCTGGCGAGGACGCCTTTGTCCTTGTCCCGTTCTCTCGGGAAGCCTGGCCTTCGTCGTTGAAGGTCGGGCTTTATGTCAGTTGAAAACGATAATGCAGTGGTTGTGCCAAGTCGCGCTGAGCCTTGAGTTCATTGAGATTGCGCCGAGATTGGCCGGAGAGTCATTGTGTTTTCTGCACCGATTGGATGCGGCTTGCCCGTTAATGGAGCGACGAGTCAGCCATGAAACAACAGAAACAGCAGCACCAGATTGCCCAGCAGCGCCAGTAACGCCAATGTCCGCCAGACCTTCAGCGGTTCCCGTTCGAGCAAAGGACGAGGGCGTACATTCAGGCTGCGGCGTTCACCCTGCTCCAGCGTGAGCAACCATTCCTCGGCGGTTTCATAGCGTTGCAACGGATCGGCCGAGACGCCACGTTCCAGACACTGCGCCAGCCATTCCGGCAGATCCGGCCGATAACGCGCCGCACTCACCGGCACCCCGAAACGCGGACGCTGGAAGGCTTCGATTTCTCCGTAGGGGAAGTGTCCGGTGAGCAGGAAATACAACGTCACGCCCACCGCATACAGATCCTGACGAGCCTCGGGTGCATCACCCCGAAAGGACTCCGGGGCGATGTAGCTAGGAGTGCCGGGCAAGGTTGACGGCGTGTCTTGCGAAAGGCCGGGGCAATACGCCAGACCGAAATCCAGCAAGCGCAACTCGCCGTCGTCCCCCAGCAGCAGGTTCTCCGGTTTGATGTCGCGGTGCAGTATCTGCCGTCGATGCAGCAGGCCGATGGCCCGCAACAGGCGTTCGGCCACATCCTGCCACTGAGCCAGCGGTAGCGGCCCGCGTTGCTCGAACAGCTGCGCCAGGGTGATCCCCGAATATTCACGCATCACGTAGTACAAATGCTGACGCTGACTGGCGCCATGGACTTCAGGGAAATGTCGCCCGGCCACGCGTTTGAGAAACCATTCCTCCGCCAGCAAGGCCTGGCCTGCGTGGGCATCGTCCGCCAGCCGTGTGGGCAAGGTCTTCAACAGCCACGCCTGGCCTTGGCCATCGAGGACGCGATACAGCAACGATTGCTGGCTCTGGCCGACGCTGCCTTGCACTTGCCAGCCTTCGAAGCTCTGGTCCGGTTTGAGCGGCGGGGGCAGGGGCCATTGCTGCAACTGGATCAGCGCATCGCCGATGCTCGCTTCCCCCACGGCATCCACACGCACCAGCAGGGCGCTGGCGTTGTCCTGGCTGCCGGCCAGATGCGCGGCGTTGACCAGCGTTTGTGCCGCACTGTGCAGATCCGGTTGATCACGCAGGATGCCGGCGATGGCCGTGTCGCCGAGCGTGGCCCAGACACCGTCGCTGAGCAGCACGAAGCTTTCGCCCTCACACAGTTCACCGTCGAGAAAATCCAGTACCAGATGCTGATCCAGGCCCAGTGCACGCTTGAGCACGTGCTGCATGCCCGGCTGTTCCCAGACATGATCCTCGGTGATCCGCTGCAGGGTGTCGGTGTGCCATCGATAGATTCGACAGTCCCCCACATGCGCCAGCGTGAAGCGTCTGCCGCGCAGGACCAATGCACTGATCGTCGTCAGCAACGGCTGGCCGCCGCCATTGGCTTGCAGCCAGCGATTTTGCGCGAGCAACAGGCGATCCAGTGCCTGGGCCACGCTCCAGGTCTGCGGGGTGGCGTAGTAGTCCAGCGCCAGCGCCTGCAGGGTCGAACGCGCAGCCAGACCACCATCGGCGCACTGGCTGACGCCGTCGGCGATGGCGAACAGAAACCCTTTGCTGGCAGCCAGCGCCGGGGCCGGCGTGACCAGGCGCAAGGCGTCCTGATTCTCCGTGCGCGGGCCGGTGGCGCTGGCTTCGGCAAAGCTCAGTTGCAGGGCCATTCGGGCCTCAGACCCGGGCAGCGGTCACGGCCGCCGAACCCCAGGTGGTTCTCCAGCGACGCTTGACCCCGTGCAGGCCGAACCATGCCAACACACCAAGGCTGGCAAACAACCACAGCGCCAGTTGATAGCTGCCGGTGCTTTGCTTGATCGCACCCATGCCCGCTGCCAACGCGAAACCGCCGATGCCGCCGGCCATGCCGATCAGCCCGGTCATCACGCCGATCTCCCGGCGAAAGCGCTGCGGCACCAGTTGGAACACCGCGCCGTTACCCGCGCCGAGACCGAGCATGGTGCAGACGAACAGTGCCAGCGCCGCGTAGGAACTGGGCAGGTTGAAGCCGACGGCCGCGATGCAGACCGCCGCCACCGTGTACATCGCCAGCAATGTGCGAATCCCGCCGAATCGGTCGGCCAGCGCGCCGCCCAGCGGGCGCATCAGGCTGCCGCCGAACACGCAGGCGGCGGTGTAGTAACCGGCGGTGACCGGGCTCAAGCCGTATTGGTCGTTGAAGTAGCCGGGCAGGGCGCTGGCCAGGCCGATGAAGCCGCCGAAGGTGACGCTGTAGAAAAACATGAACCACCAACTGTCACGGTCGCCCAGGGCCTTGAAGTAATCGGCCATGGATTTGGCTTTTGGTCGCTCCGGCGCGTTTTTCGCCAGCCAGGCAAACAGCACCAGGGTCAGGATCAGCGGAATCAGGGCGAAACCGAACACATTGCTCCAGCCGAACGCCGCCGCCAGTACCGGGGCGATCAGTGCCGCGAACACGGTGCCGGAATTGCCGGCCCCGGCGATGCCCATCGCCTTGCCCTGATGCTCGGGCGGATACCACTGAGAGGCCAGCGGCAGCGCTACGGCGAACGAAGCGCCGGCCATGCCGAGGAACAAGCCAAGCAGCAGCGCCTGTTCATAGCTGTGGATGCCGAGTTTCCAGGCACCGAACAGCGCGCCAATCACGATCACCTGACCGATCAGCCCGGCGGTTTTCGGCGACAGGCGATCGGCGAGCATGCCCATCGCAAAGCGCAGCACGGCCCCGGCCAGAATCGGCGTGGCCACCACCAGGCCGCGCTGTTGGGTGGTCAGGTGCAAGTCGGCGGCAATCTGCACCGCCAGCGGGCCGAGCAGATACCAGACCATGAAGCTCAGGTCGAAATACAGGAAGGCCGCGAACAGGGTCGGGGTGTGGCCGGTTTTCCAGAAGCTTTTATTCATCGCGCACCTCAGCGGTAGAGAATCTCGAGAAGGAGTCAGAACCAGCACAGTGGGGCGCCGCCACGGCCGCACCACCGGCCCCGGTCAATGGGGCCAAAACGCAAAAACGCCGCTACCCGGATCGCCGAAAGGGGCGAAGAAGGTGAGCGACGTCTTTGTCGTGGGTGGGGCAACCGCCGTTGGTTACCTGTAGGGATTGCTTAGCGAGATCTGTGCCAGCTCAGCCAAGCAACTCGCTCATGGCAATGATCTGCTCCGCCACCTGAATCAGTTTCTGCTGGCGGCTCATGGCCTGGCGGCGCATGAGGGTGTAGGCCTCTTCTTCGTTGCAGTCCTTCATTTTCATCAGCAGCCCCTTGGCCAGTTCGATGCGCTTGCGCTCGGCCAGTTGCTGGTCGCGGGCCTGAAGCTGCGCACGCAGTGCCTGGTCGCTTTCGAAGCGGGCCATGGCCACGTCGAGAATCGGCTGCAGGCGTTGTGCGTGAATGCCTTCGACGATGTAGGCACTGACTCCGGACTTGATCGCCTGACGCATCACGCCGGGGTCGTGCTCGTCGGTGAACATCACGATCGGCCGGGGCTGGTCGCGGCTGACCAGCACCACTTGTTCCATCACATCGCGGCCCGGTGACTCGGTATCGATCAGGATCACGTCCGGGCGCACCGTTTCGACGCGTGCGGGCAGGTCGATGGTCAGGCCGGACTCGTCGATGACCTCGAAACCGGCCTCGGTCAGCGCGGCTTTCAGGCGGCCGACTTTTTTCGCCGTGTCGTTGATCAGCAGAATGCGCAGCATGTTCGCGGTCTCCTGTCAGCGGTGGGCGAGAAGAGGAGCGAGGTCGCTCAATGCATGCAATTTGAAGCTTCGGGCGTAGGCAACCGGGTCGCTGCCGTCCCAGACCTTGCCGTCTATCAACTGACTGCTGCGCAGATCTTCGGTGCCGACCGGCAAACCGACCGCGCTGGCGGCATCGCGGTACAGCGCCAGTTGCTGCACCTGACGGGCGACGGCGAGGTAGTCCGGGTCATCGCGCAGCAAACCCCAGCGGCGGAACTGGGTCATGAACCACATGCCGTCCGACAGATACGGCAGATTCACCGCACCATCGCCGTGAAAGCGCAGGGCGTGCGGATCCTGCCAGCGGTTGCCCAGACCGTCGTCGTAGTCGCCGAGAAAACGCGGTTCGATGCAGGGAACCGGAGCGTCGAGGTACTCGGCGGCGCTGAGCAGTTGCGCGGTACTGCGGCGGTTTTCCGGGCTTTCTTCGATGAAACGGCTGGCTTCGAGGATCGCCATCACCAGCGCCCGGGCGGTGTTGGGGTATTGCTCGACGAAGGCACGGGTGCAGCCGAGGACTTTTTCCGGGTGATCGGGCCAGATGGTCTGGCTGGTCGCCAGGGTGAAACCGAGATCCTGCTGCACGGCACTGGCGGCCCACGGCTCGCCGACGCAGAAGCCGTCGATGCGACCGGCCTGCAGGTGCGCGACCATTTGCGGCGGCGGCACTACCACGCTGTCGACATCCTGCAACGGATGAATCCCCTGACTCGCCAGCCAGTAATACAGCCACATGGCATGGGTGCCGGTGGGGAAGGTCTGGGCGAAGGTCAGCCTTGCGCGGGTTTGGTGCACATGACGGTGCAGTGCCTCAGGACCGGTCACGCCCAGCCCCTGCAAGCCGTGGGACAGGTTGAGGCTCTGACCGTTCTGGTTCAGCCCCATCAGCACTGCCATGTCGGTGGAAGCAACGCCGCCGATGCCCAGGTGCACTGCGTAGATCAGGCCGTAAAGGCTGTGGGCGGCATCGAGTTCACCGCTGACCAGATTGTCCCGCAGGTTGGCCCATGAGCTCTGGCGCTTGAGGTTCAGGGTCAGGCCGTAAGGCTGGGCAAAGCCCTGCGTGGCGGCGACCACCACCGAAGCGCAGTCGCTCAGGGCCATGAAGCCGAGGTTGATCGCGCTTTTTTCCGGGGCATCGCTGCCGTTGACCCAGGCCAGTGGCCCGACGGAGGTTTGAGTCATGAAAGCCACCCTCAAAAAAAACGCCGTCCCGGACTTTGTCGAGGCAAATCCCGGTGACGACGCCATTGTCCTTGCCCGCCTGCCGTCATTGGCCTGCGGGCTGATGCAGGAGCAGGTGCAAGGCATATGCCAGCGCAGCGGATTTGCGCATGCGCCTCGCGCGGCAGGGCGATGCCCGGCTATAATCGCCGCCTCTTTTCGCCGCCCGAGTCATAGCCGCCCATGTACACCCTGGCCCGTCAGCTGTTGTTCAAACTTTCCCCGGAAACCTCCCACGATCTGTCGCTGGATCTGATCGGCGCGGGCGGGCGTTTGGGCCTCAACGGCTTGCTGTGCAAGGCGCCGGCGTCGTTGCCGGTGAACGTGATGGGCCTGCAGTTCCCGAACCCTGTCGGTCTGGCGGCCGGTCTGGACAAGAACGGCGCGGCTATCGACGGCTTTGCGCAACTGGGTTTCGGTTTTGTCGAAATCGGCACCGTGACCCCGCGTCCGCAGCCGGGCAACCCGAAACCACGGATTTTCCGCCTGCCGGAAGCCGAGGCGATCATCAACCGCATGGGTTTCAACAACCTCGGTGTGGATAACCTGCTGGCGCGGGTGGCGGCGGCCAAATACAAGGGCGTGCTGGGGATCAACATTGGCAAGAACTTCGACACCCCGGTCGAGCGTGCGGTGGATGACTACCTGATCTGCCTGGACAAGGTCTACGCCCACGCCAGTTACGTCACGGTCAACGTCAGTTCGCCGAACACCCCGGGCCTGCGCAGCCTGCAATTCGGCGATTCGCTCAAGCAATTGCTGGCAGATCTGGCCACACGCCGCGCCGAACTGGCCCTGCGCCACGGCAAACACGTACCGCTGGCAATCAAGATCGCGCCGGACATGACCGACGAAGAAACCGCGCAAGTCGCGCAAGCACTGATCGAAACCGGGATGGACGCGGTAATCGCCACCAATACCACCCTCAGCCGCGTGGGCGTCGAAGGCATGGAACACGGTGACGAGGCGGGCGGTCTGTCCGGTGCGCCGGTGCGTGAGAAGAGCACCCACACCGTGAAAGTGCTGGCGTCCGAGCTGGGCGGCAAACTGCCGATCATCGCAGCGGGCGGTATCACCGAAGGCAAGCATGCGGCCGAGAAGATCGCTGCCGGCGCGAGCCTGGTGCAGATCTACTCCGGCTTCATCTACAAGGGCCCGGCGCTGATCCGCGAATCCGTGGACGCCATCGCCGCCAAGCGCTGATCGTCGGACATAAACGGCAGGCATAAAAAAGGGCTCCTCGAAGGAGCCCCTGGGCCGTAGCCCGCCGTCCGGGAAGGACGTGCATGGTGATCAGGGTGTTGCGAAATCAGATTGTCGTGTCGGAATAAGTGCCCTGTGTCAGCCGACGGCGTGAAGTTCGTTGAGTCTGTGGATTCCCGCAGTGCCGGTCATACCGTCCCAGTTGTCGCCGCGTCCTTCTCGCCAGCCGTTGATCCAGGCTTGACGTACCGACGGTAGAGTAAATGGGCAAAGCTCACGGGATTTGCCACCAACGCCATATTGATATCCGCGCAAAAATGCTCTTTCCAACGGATCACGCTTAAGTCTTCTCATAGGGTGTTTCCCTCACTTGTTGACTGTTTTTGTCGCGTCGACCTCAATTGAGGTCTGGCAGAAAAACTCTGCCGTTGGCGGCTCGCTGCCGGCGTGGCGAGCCAAGGTGTTGACGCCGTTGCGACGTCAACCTGTGTCCAGTTCTAACCAATGAGTCACATCGAGGGAATGACCGTTTTGTCATAAGGACGTAACGAAAAGGGTGCTATGGCGATAAGTAACGGCAGGTTTCATGAATGTTTATTCACCAAACCCCGGTATGATCGGCCCTGCGCTGTATGACAGGTTTAATGCCTTAGTGAGAATGACCCACGTTTACCGTCGGGTACTTTTCGACGAAGGGTTGCTTTGAGTCATTTTGTTGCATCAACTTTTTTATCTGTCCCGGCATCTAAGCTCCTTTGACCCGAGCAGCGGGGATGGAACGGCACACCTTCGTGCCACGCGGGCGCTCTTGTAGAAAAGCGCCTGATTGAAAACCGGATCGGCAATGCGTTGCCGGTTCATTAGCCAAAGGCTCTGGAAAAACCATGTCCGACCGTTTCGAACTCTTCCTCACTTGCCCCAAAGGCCTTGAAGGCCTGCTCATCGAGGAAGCCGTCGGGCTTGGCCTTGAAGAAGCCCGCGAGCACACCTCCGCCGTGCGTGGCATGGCGACCATGGAAACCGCTTATCGCCTGTGCCTCTGGTCGCGTCTGGCCAACCGCGTGTTGCTGGTGCTCAAGCGCTTCCCGATGAAAAACGCCGAAGACCTGTACCACGGCGTGCTCGACGTCGACTGGCAGGACCACATGCTCGCCGACGGCACCCTGGCAGTTGAATTCAGCGGCCACGGCTCGGGCATCGACAACACCCATTTCGGTGCCTTGAAGGTCAAGGACGCCATCGTCGACAAACTGCGCACCCCGCAGGGTGATCGCCCGAGCATCGACAAGCTCAACCCGGACCTGCGCATTCACCTGCGACTGGATCGCGGGGAAGCGATCCTGTCCCTCGACCTCTCCGGCCACAGCCTGCACCAGCGCGGCTACCGTCTGCAGCAGGGCGCTGCACCGCTGAAGGAAAACCTGGCAGCCGCGATCCTGATCCGTTCCGGCTGGCCGCGCATTGCCGCCGAAGGTGGCGCGCTGGCTGACCCGATGTGCGGTGTCGGCACGTTCCTGGTGGAAGCCGGCATGATCGCCGCCGATATGGCGCCGAACCTGCGTCGCGAGCAGTGGGGCTTCACCGCCTGGCTCGGTCACGTCCCGGCGCTGTGGAAGAAACTGCACGAAGAGGCCGTCGAGCGCGCCGCTGCCGGCCTGGCCAAGCCACCGCTGTGGATCCGTGGTTATGAAGCCGACCCACGGCTGATCCAGCCGGGCCGCAACAACGTCGAGCGTGCCGGCCTGAGCGAATGGATCAAGATCTATCAGGGCGAAGTCGCGACGTTCGAACCGCGTCCGGACCAGAACCAGAAAGGTCTGGTGATCTGCAACCCGCCGTACGGCGAGCGTCTGGGCGACGAAGCCAGCCTGTTGTACCTCTACCAGAACCTTGGCGAGCGTCTGCGTCAGGCCTGCCTGAACTGGGAAGCCGCGGTGTTCACCGGCGCGCCGGACCTGGGCAAGCGCATGGGCATCCGCAGCCATAAACAGTATTCGTTCTGGAACGGCGCGCTGCCGTGCAAGCTGCTGTTGATCAAAGTGCTGCCGGACCAGTTCGTCACTGGCGAACGTCGTACCCCGGAGCAACGTCAGGCCGAGCGCGAGCAGGCTGCCTACGATCAGGCGCCGGACGAGCCGCAAGAGCGCAAGTACAACAAGAACGGTAACCCGATCAAACCAACGCCGGCCCCGGCTCCGGTGATCGAGCAGCCACGCCTGAGCGAAGGCGGGCAGATGTTTGCCAACCGCCTGCAGAAGAACCTCAAGGCCATGGGCAAGTGGGTCAAGCGCGAAGGCATCGACTGCTACCGCGTCTACGATGCGGACATGCCGGAATACGCCATGGCCATCGACCTGTACCACGACTGGGTGCACGTCCAGGAATACGCCGCGCCGAAGTCGATCGACCCGGAAAAGGCCTCGATCCGCATGTTCGACGCTCTGGCGGCGATCCCGCAGGCGCTGAACATCGACAAGAGTCGCGTGGTGGTCAAGCGCCGCGAGCGTCAGAGCGGCACCAAGCAGTACGAACGTCAGGCGGCCCAGGGCAAGTTCAACGAAGTCACCGAAGGCGGCGTGAAGTTGCTGGTGAACCTCACCGACTACCTCGACACGGGGCTGTTCCTCGATCACCGGCCGATGCGCATGCGGATTCAGAAAGAAGCCGCCGGCAAGCGCTTCCTCAACCTGTTCTGCTACACCGCGACCGCCAGCGTGCACGCGGCCAAGGGCGGTGCACGCAGCACCACCAGCGTCGACCTGTCGAAAACCTACCTCGACTGGGCGCGCCGCAACCTGTCGCTCAACGGCTTCTCTGACAAAAACCGTCTGGAGCAGGGCGATGTGATGGCATGGCTGGAAAGCAGCCGGGACGAGTACGACCTGATCTTCATCGACCCGCCGACCTTCTCCAACTCCAAGCGCATGGAAGGGATCTTTGACGTGCAGCGTGACCAGGTGCAGTTGATCGACCTGGCCATGGCTCGTCTGGCAGCCGGCGGGGTGTTGTACTTCTCCAACAACTTCCGCAAGTTCCAGCTCGAAGACAACCTGGCCGAGCGTTATGCGGTCGAGGAAATCACCGCCAGCACCATCGATCCGGATTTCGCCCGCAACGGCAAGATCCACCGCGCCTGGAAAATCACGGCTCGTTGACGCTTTGCATAATTGGATCCACAGAGCCTTGATTTTAAAGGTTCTTGGATCCGATCAGAGCTAGCCAAATTAATGGCTAATAGCTATAACTCACTCACGGCCAATGGGGTTATCCCGTAAGTACTGGCGTAGTGAGTGGCCCATATGTCGTTGCACCCCGTGCGCCCCAAGATCCTGGGTTTTATCAGCGAAGAAGTCTCGGCCTGGCTGGTCGCGCTGCTGGTATTGCTCGCCGGCGGGATTCTCACGGGGCTGCTGGCCTGGGCCACCCTCAATCAGTTTCACAGCCAGTTGCGCCAGCGTTTCCAACTGCTGGCCAATGAGCGTTACAGCCGTATCGAAGAACGCTTTCAGGATCAGGAGCAGCGCCTCGACGGCCTGCGCCGGTTCTTTGCCAACTCCGAATCGGTGTCCCGCGCCGAATTCGATGGCTACACCCAACCTTTATTACTGCGCACCCAGGCCTATTCGTTTGCCTTGCGGGTGAGCGGTGCCGAGCGCGCCGCGTTCGAGCAAAGGGTGCGCGACGAAGGCCTGAGCACCTTCAGCGTGCGCGAACTCAATGCCCGCGGCGAACTGCAACTGGCCGCCGCCCGGGATGAGTACGTCGTCGTGGTGTACAGCCAGACCCAGAGCCGCCTGGGTTCCCCACTGGGTTATGACTTGCTGGCTCAGCCGTTGCGTCGCTCGACCCTCGAGCGCGCCGACCAGCTCGGCGGCCTGGCGGTGTCGCAGCCGATGCATCTGGTCAGTATCGAACCGGCCTATGCGCGGGGCGTGCTGCTGGTGGCGCCGGTGCGGCGCGAGGGTGAGCCCAAGTCCTTCGGTTATGTGATGGCGGTGATCAGCATGCGCCAGTTGCTTGCCGACGGGCTGCCGGACGCCCTGCATGATTACCTCTCGGTGCGCATCCTCGACCTGTCGACCAATGATCAGCACGAGGTGCTGTTCGAGTCGACCAATGACCCGGCGCCCAGCGATCTGTCGACCACGCGGCTGGTGCGCATGGCCGATCATGACTATCAGGTCGATATCTCGCCCAGCGAGTCCTTCCTGCAGGCTAACCATTCGTCGGTTGGCAGCGTGGTGATTCTCGGCGGTCTGCTCAGCCTGCTGCTCAGTGCGCTGCTGTATGTGCTGGTCAGTCAGCGTCAGCGGGCCTTGCGCATGGTCGAGTTGCGCACCCAGGAGCTGCATGAGCGCGAGCAGGAACTGCGGGGCACCCATGGCCAGTTGCGCGGAGTGCTCAACGCGGCGACTCAAGTGGCGATCATCGCTACCGACCTGCGCGGGGTGATCAACACCTTCAACCCCGGCGCGGAGCAGATGCTCGGCTATCGCAGCGCCGAGGTGGTCGGCCACATGACCCTGGAAAACCTGCATTTCCCCCGTGAGTTGATTACCCGTGCGGCGGAGCTGAGCGCCCGCTATGGCAAGGCCATCCCGACCTGCCAGGCGATGCTGGTGGAGGGCGGCGAAGTCGGCGGGCATGAGGCGCGGGAGTGGACGCTGGTGCGCAAGGACGGCAGCCATCTGCCGGTGAACATGCTCGCCACCCCGGTGCTGGACGAGCAGGGGCTGTGGGTCGGGCACCTGGCGATCTGCATCGACATCACCGAACGCAAGCGTGTACACGAGGCCTTGGCGGCGCGGGACGTGCTGCTGAAGAAGCTCAGCGCCCACGTTCCCGGCGGCATCTATCAGTTCAAGATGGAATTCGACGGGCGCTTCAGCGTGATCTACGCCAGCGACGGCATTCGCGAGATCTACGAGCTGGAACCCGACGTGCTGCTGCTCAATGCCGAATCAATCTTCACCCGGATTCATCCGCAGGACGTCAGCCGTGTGCGCAAGTCGATCCGCGCCTCGGCGGACAACCTCAGTCCGTGGCGTGAAGAGTACCGCGTGCAACTGCCCGAGCGCGGGCTGCGCTGGGTACGCGGCGAAGCGACGCCCGAGGAGCTGCCGGGCGGTGGCGTGCTCTGGCATGGCTACATTTCGGACATCTCCGACCTGAAGCGCGTGGAGGAAGAATTGCGCGCACTGTCGGTGACCGATGCGCTGACCGGCATTCACAACCGGCGCTATTTCCAGGAACGCCTGACCACTGAAATGGCCCGGGTCGAGCGCGGGGGCGGCGAATTGTCGGTGATCATGCTCGATATCGACCACTTCAAACGGATCAACGATCAGTACGGCCATGCGGTCGGCGACCAAGTGTTGCAGGCGGTGTGCGAGCGCATCGGCCATCGACTGCGGCGGACTGATGTGTTCTGTCGTCTGGGTGGCGAAGAGTTCATGGTGCTGTGCCCGGACATCGACGGTGATCACGCGTACATGCTGGCCGTGGAGTTGTGGCAAGGCCTGCGCGGGGCGCCGGTGGATGTGGTCGGTGTGGTGACCGCGAGTTTCGGGATTGCCAGCTGGCGGCCGGGAGAGGGCGCCGACTCGCTGTTGTTGCGGGCGGATTCGGGAGTTTATGCGGCGAAGCAGGGCGGGCGGGATAGGGTCGAGCGGCAGATGCACTGATCCATTCGAATGATCGTTCCCATGCTCTGCGTGGGAACGCCTCTAGGGACGCTCCGCGTCCAGTGACGCGGAGCGTCACGGGCTGTATTCCCACGCAGAGCGTGGGAACAATCATTTACAGGGTTACAAAACCGAAGCGGTCTGCGGCGCTCGCGGTTGTTTGTAGAGATCCAGCAGCACCTGATCCAGAACCGACGACGCGCCGAACGGCGCCTTGTCGTTGAGGATCGCCACCACGGCCCAGGTGTTGCCGTTGACGTCGCGGCTGAAGCCGGCGATAGCACGCACGGTGTTCAGAGTGCCGGTCTTGACATGGGCTTCGCCCCGCATCGCAGTGGTCTTCAGGCGTTTACGCATGGTGCCGTCCATGCCGGCGATCGGCAGCGAGCTGATGTACTCGGCCGCGTAAGGGCTGTGCCACGCGGCTTGCAGCATCGCGGCCATTTCCCGGGCGCTGACGCGCTCGGCACGGGACAGGCCGGAACCGTTCTCCATCACCAGATGCGGCGCGGTGATGCCTTTTCTCGCCAGCCACTGGCGGACCACGCGCTGCCCGGCCTTGGCGTCATCGCCGTCGGCTTCGTTGCGGAATTTCTGGCCAAGGCTCAGGAACAGCTGCTGGGCCATGGTGTTGTTACTGTATTTGTTGATGTCGCGGATGATTTCCGCCAGATCCGGCGAGAAGGCACGGGCCAGCACCTTGGCGTTGCTCGGCGTCGGGGCCAGACGGTCCTTGCCCTGGATGCTGCCGCCCAGTTCCTTCCAGATCGCCCGCACGGCGCCGGCGGTGTAGGTCGCGTGGTCGAGCAGCGACAGGTAAGTCTGCGAGCTGCAGCCTTCGCCCAACTGACCGGCAACGGTCACGGTCACGCTGCCATCGGCCTGCGTTACCGGGTTGTAGCGCACGCCGCCGGTGCATTGCTTGGAGTTGAGCGCCTTGACGGTGTTCTCGATCTTGATGCTGGCAATCGGTGGTTCTACTGAAATCAGTACCCGGCCGCCGTCATTGCGGGCCACGAAACGCAGGGCCTTGAGGTTGACCAGCAGCGAGTCGGGCTTGACCAGGAACGGCTTGTTCTCGTCATTGCCGTCATCGTTGAATTCCGGCAGTTGCGGCTGAATGAAGAAGCTGCGGTCCAGCACCAGGTCGCCGGTGATCTGGGTCACGCCGTTGGCGCGCAGGTCGCGCATCAGCAGCCAGAGTTTTTCCATGTTCAGCTTTGGATCGCCGCCGCCCTTGAGGTAGAGGTTGCCGTTGAGGATACCGCCGCTCAGGTCGCCGTCGGTGTAGAACTCGGTTTTCCACTGATGGTTGGGGCCGAGCATTTCCAGCGCCGCGTAGGTGGTGACCAGTTTCATGGTCGAGGCCGGGTTGACCGACACATCGGCGTTGTACACGGTCGGCGTGCCCGGGCCGTCCAGCGGCACCATCACCAGCGACAGGGCAGTGGGCTGCAGCTTGCTGGCCTTGAGGGCTTTTTCGACGTTGGGGGTCAGGGACGTGTTGATGGTGGCAGCGGAGACGGGCAGGGCCAGGGGAAGAAGAAGGCCGGCCAGGAGCAGAGGACGCAACGATTTGATCATATGAAATAAAACCCTACAGCCGAGGGGAAAAAGACGAGGACATGGATGAAAAGGCCCTCAGTGGTCATGAAAGTGTCGGCATTATGCCCCAAGGTGTAACAGCTTGTGCCTTTCCCAAGGGGCCCAATCGGTTATTTTTTTACGGGCGGTCGTACGCACGTCCCGGATAGGCGGGCAATCGCCGCCTTAAACTGGTAAAGTGCCGGCCGTTATTACTTAAGAGGATTGTTCCAATGGCGACTAACCGTTCCCAGCGTCTGCGCAAAAAACTGTGCGTCGATGAATTTCAAGAGCTGGGTTTCGAACTGAACCTGGGCTTCAAAGAAGACCTGTCCGAAGAAGCCATTGACGCTTTCCTCGAAGCATTCATCAAAGAAGCCATGGAAGCCAACGGTCTGGGCTATGTCGGCGGCGAAGACTTCGGTCTGGTTTGCCTGCAGAAGCGTGGCTCGGTCTCCGAAGAGCAGCGCGCTGCTGTCGAAGCCTGGCTGAAAACCCGCTCCGAGCTGACCACCACTGAAATCAGCCCGCTGCTGGACGTCTGGTATCCTGAAAAGCCGATCAACGCGGCCAAGTGATACTGAAAAAAACGGCGACCCTCGGGTCGCCGTTTTTTTATGCCTGCTTTTTAACGAATCATGCCTTGCGCCAGTTCAGGATCAGCAAGGTCAGCACCCCCGCAACAATCCCCCAGAACGCCGAACCGATGGAGAACAGCGTCAGCCCCGACGCCGTGACCATGAAGGTGATCAGCGCCGCTTCCCGTTCCTTCACCTCGGTCATGGCAATGCTCAAGCCGTTGATGATCGAACCGAACAACGCCAGCGCGGCAATCGACAGCACCAGTTCCTTGGGCAGCGCGGCAAACAGCGCCGCCAGCGTGGCGCCGAACACCCCGGCAATCCCGTAGAAAATCCCGCACCACACCGCGGCGGTGTAGCGTTTGTTGCGATCCTCATGGGCATGGGGCCCGGTGCAGATTGCCGCGCTGATCGCTGCGAGGTTGATGCCATGGGAACCGAACGGCGCCAAAAGCAGCGAGGCAATGCCTGTGGTGGTGATCAACGGCGAGGCCGGGACGTTGTAGCCGTCGGCGCGCAGCACGGCGACGCCGGGCATGTTCTGCGAGGTCATCGCTACGACAAACAACGGAATGCCGATACTGATGGTCGCGGCGAGGGAGAAGTGCGGCGTGGTCCAGACCGGTGTTGCCACTTCCAGGTGAAAACCGCTGAAATCCAGCAGCCCCATGAAGCCCGAAAGCGCGGTGCCGATCAGCAGCGCGGCGAGCACCGCATAACGCGGCGTCAGGCGCTTGACCAGCAGATACGTGAAGAACATCCCCAGCACCAGGCCGGTGCGGTGCTGCGCGGCGACAAAGATTTCGCTGCCGATCTTGAACAGAATCCCCGCCAGCAACGCGGCCGCCAGCGATGCCGGGATCTTTTTTACCAGGCGTTCGAAGCTGCCGGTCAAACCGCAGATCGTCACCAGCAACGCGCAGGTAATGTAAGCGCCGATGGCTTCGCCGTAGGTAACGCCGCCAAGACTGGTGATCAGCAGGGCTGCGCCGGGCGTTGACCAGGCGATGGTGATCGGCGTGCGATAGCGCAGCGAGAGGCCGATCGAACACACCGCCATGCCGATGGAAATCGCCCAGATCCACGAGGAAATCTGCCCGCTGGTCAGGCCCGCGGCTTGCCCGGCCTGGAACATCAGCACCAGCGAACTGGTGTAGCCGGTCATCATCGCGATGAATCCGGCGACGATGGCGGAGGGCGATGTGTCCGCGAAGGGGCGCAGTCGGGTGTGGGTGATTTCGTTCATGACAGCGGCGTTCCTTGTTCAAGCCACGGATTTCGGGTTTAAGCCTAAACTCAAACGTAACGATGCGTTGCAATACAGCCGAAGTCACAAACAGCCGTACAGTCGTGTTGCCACCTTCCATTGTGTACAATCGCGCTGTTTTTTACGCGATACTTGCCAGCGACCCACTGTGCCGTATTACAGTCACGGTCAATTCGCCGCAGTTCTTCCCGACTCGAGTGCCCATGAACGAACAGTTGCAACCCCTCAAGAAACAACCGCGAGCAGGCAAAGCCGGCCGCAGCGGAACCCAGGACGATATTGTCTATGCGCATATCTTCGAGGCCATCCTCGAACAGCGCCTGGCGCCCGGTACAAAGTTGAGCGAAGAAGCGCTGGGGGAAATTTTCGGGGTCAGCCGCACCATCATTCGCCGCGCGCTCTCGCGCCTGGCCCATGAAGGCGTGGTGCTGTTGCGGCCGAATCGTGGCGCGGTAGTGGCGAGCCCGAGCGTCGAAGAGGCGCGTCAAGTGTTCCTCGCCCGGCGTCTGGTGGAGCGCGCAATCACTGAGCTGGCGGTGCAGCACGCCACGGCCGAGCAGATCGCTGAATTGCGGCAGATGGTCAATGACGAACGCGACAGCTTCTCCCGTGGCGATCGCGGCGCCGGCATCCGTCTCTCCGGCGAATTCCACCTGAAACTGGCCGAAGCGGCGAAGAACGCACCATTGATCAGCTTCCAGCGCAGCCTGGTTTCGCAGACGTCGCTGATCATCGCCCAATATGAAAGCGGCAACCGTTCGCACTGCTCTTACGACGAACACACCCAGTTGATCGACGCCATCGAAGCGCGCAACGGCGAGCTGGCGGTGGACCTGATGATGCATCACATGGACCACATCGACAGCAAGCTCAACCTCGATGAGGAAAGCGCGTCGGACGATCTGCATGCGGTGTTCTCGCATCTTTTGCAGACCAAGAAGCCGGGGCGGCCTGCGGCCAAGCTCTGAAGCGAATCGACAGGCAATAAAAATCCCCCGGGGTGAACACCGCCGGGGGATTTTTTTGTCTGCAGAAAACTAGCGCTGGTGCACCAGCGCACCCGCCGCATAGGTCTGGGCCACGGTGCGGTCATCGCCCAGGGTCATCAGCACAAACAATGTTTCGGCAATGTTGTTGGACTGCTTCAGGCGGTAGCTCAGCAGCGGTGTGGCGTTGTAGTCGAGTACCAGGAAGTCGGCATCGGAACCCGGTTGCAGGTTGCCGATCTTGTCTTCCAGGCGCAGTGCCCGCGCGCCGCCCAGAGTGGCGAGGTACAGCGACTTGAACGGACTCAGGCGCGCACCTTGCAGTTGCATCACCTTGTAGGCTTCGTTCAGGGTCTGCAGCAGCGAGAAACTGGTGCCGCCGCCGACGTCAGTGCCGAGGCCAACGTTCAGTTTGTGCTTCTCGGCCATCGGCAGGTTGAACAGGCCGCTGCCGAGGAAGAAGTTCGAGGTCGGGCAGAACGAAATCGCCGAACCGGTTTCCGCCAGACGCGCGCATTCGTCGTCGCACAGGTGCACGCCGTGGGCGAACACCGAACGCTCGCCGAGCAACTGGTAGTGATCGTAGACGTCGAGGTAGCCCTTGCGCTCCGGGAACAGCTCCTTGACCCACTCGATTTCCTTGAGGTTTTCGCTGATGTGGGTCTGCATGTACAGATCCGGGTATTCAGTCAGCAACTGGCCGGCGAGGGTCAGTTGTTCCGGGGTGCTGGTCGGGGCGAAGCGCGGGGTTACGGCGTAGTGCAGGCGACCCTTGCCGTGCCAGCGCTCGATCAGCGCCTTGCTGTCGACATAGCTGGATTCGGCGGTGTCGGTCAGGTAGTCCGGCGCGTTGCGGTCCATCATCACCTTGCCGGCGATCATCCGCAGGTCCAGCTTCTCGGCCGCTTCGAAGAACGAGTTCACCGACTGCGGGTGCACGCTGCCGAACACCAATGCGGTGGTGGTGCCGTTGCGCAGCAGCTCCTTGATGAAAATGTCCGCCACTTCATCGGCGTGGGCCTTGTCGCCGAACTGGCTTTCGCACGGGAAGGTGTAGGTGTTCAGCCAGTCGAGCAATTGCTCGCCGTAGGCGCCGACCATGCCGGTCTGCGGCAGGTGGATGTGGGTGTCGATGAAACCCGGGGTGATCAGTGCATCCTTGTGATGCGTGATCTCGATGTCCGCCGGCAGGGTCGGCAGCAGTTCGCTGGCGTGGCCGAGGGCGCTGATCTTGCCGCCATCGACCACCAGCAGGCCGTCCTCGAAATACTCGTAGGAGGCTTCGATGCCGACCTCGGCAGGGTCGGCGATGCTGTGCAGGATGGCGGCGCGGTAGGCTTTGCGAGTCAGAGGCATGAGGGTTCTCTAATCAGTTTGAGGCTTTGAGTGTGGCGGCCTGACTGCGGCGCGAAATCGGCAGCAGTTTGGCAATCGGTTCGGCGCTGGCGGTGTGCTGGCCGAAATTGGCGTTATAGGTGGCGATGATTTCGCCGGCGATGGAGATGGCGATTTCCACAGGCAACTTGCCTTTGACTTCGCTGATGCCCATCGGGCAGCGCATGCGTTGCACGACACTGGCGTCGAAACCACGGTCACGCAGGCGATGTTCGAACTTGGCGCGTTTGGTCTTCGAACCGATCAGGCCGAACCAGGTGAAGTCGTTGCGCTTGAGGATCGCGGCGGTGAGTTCCAGATCCAGCTGATGGTTGTGGGTCATGACGATGCAGTAGCTGCCGGCGGGCAGGTCGTCGATTTCATCCACAGGCTCATCGGCGACGATTTTACGCACGCCGTGAGGAATCTGTTCGGGAAATTCCTCTTCCCGGGAATCGATCCAGCGCACCCGGCAGGGCAGGCTGGCGAGCAGCGGCACCAAGGCGCGGCCCACATGACCGGCGCCGAACACGGCGATCTGCGCCTGTACCTGGCCCATCGGTTCGAACAGCAATACCGTGGCACCGCCGCAGCACTGGCCGAGGCTGGCGCCAAGGCTGAAGCGCTCGAGATGAGTGTCCTGCCTGCCGCTGGCGAGCATTTCGCGGGCGATCTGCATGGCTTTGTATTCCAGGTGCCCGCCACCGATGGTGTCGAACGTCTGGCGGGCGCTGACGACCATTTTCGAGCCGGCATTGCGCGGCGTCGAGCCGAGCTCTTCGATGATCGTCACCAGAACGCAGGGTTCGCCCTGGTTCTGCAGGTCGGCGAGGGCGTCGATCCAGTTGTACATGTTCACCTCGACATCTTCGTTGTCTGTTCGGGCCTCTTCGCGAGCAAGCCCGCTCCCACAGGGATATGTGCTGACTGTTGGACTTGTGCAAATCCAATGTGGGAGCGGGCTTGCTCGCGAAGGCCGCGCCTCGGTCCTAGAGCGGAGCCAACTCGGTTTCAGCTTCTACGGCCTTCACCGCCTTGAGCTGACGCATCTGCTCGCAACCCCACAACACCCGCTCCGGAGTCGCCGGCGCGTCGATCTTCGGCTGATGCCTGTAGTCGCCAAGGCTGGCCACCGCATCCTTGATCGCGCACCACGCGGCGATGCCGAGCATGAACGGTGGCTCACCCACAGCCTTGGAGTGGAACACCGTGTCTTCCGGGTTCTTGCGGTTTTCCACCAGCTTCACCCGCAGGTCCAGCGGCATGTCCGCCACGGCCGGGATCTTGTAGCTGGCCGGGCCGTTGGTCATCAGCTTGCCCTTGTTGTTCCAGACCAGTTCTTCCATGGTCAGCCAGCCCATGCCCTGGACGAAGCCGCCCTCGACCTGGCCGATGTCGATGGCCGGGTTCAGCGAGGCGCCGACGTCGTGGAGGATGTCGGTACGCAGCATCTTGTACTCGCCGGTCAGGGTGTCGACGATCACTTCGCAGCACGCCGCGCCGAAGGCGAAGTAGTAGAACGGCCGGCCACGGGCCTGGCTGCGGTCGTAGTAGATTTTCGGGGTCTTGTAGAACCCGGTGCTCGACAGCGAGACCTGATTGAAATACGCCAGCTGGATCAGTGCTTCGAAGGTCATGATGTGGTCGCGCACACGGACGTGGCCGTTGTGGAATTCCACGTCTTCTTCGCTGACCTTGTAATGCCGCGCAGCGAACTCGACGAGGCGCTGCTTGATGATTTCCGCCGCGTTCTGCGCAGCTTTACCGTTAAGGTCGGCACCGCTGGACGCCGCCGTTGGCGAGGTGTTCGGCACCTTGTCGGTGTTGGTCGCGGTGATTTGCACTCGGTCCATTTCCACCTGGAACACTTCGGCCACGACCTGCGCGACTTTGGTGTTCAGGCCCTGGCCCATTTCCGTGCCACCGTGGTTCAGGTGGATGCTGCCGTCGGTGTAGACGTGCACCAGCGCACCGGCCTGGTTGAGGAAGCTGGCGGTGAAGGAAATGCCGAATTTCACCGGGGTCAGCGCCAGGCCTTTTTTCAGGATCGGGCTGTTGGCGTTGTAGCGACGAATCGCTTCGCGGCGCTCGGCGTACTGGCTGCTTTCTTCCAGTTCGGCGGTCATTTCCTCGAGCATGTTGTGCTCGACGGTCTGGTAGTAATGGGTGACGTTGCGCTCGGTCTTGCCGTAGTAGTTGGCCTTGCGCACGGCCAGCGGATCGAGGTTGAGGTGACGGGCGATGGCGTCCATCACTTCTTCGATCGCGACCATCCCTTGGGGGCCGCCGAAACCACGGTAGGCGGTGTTCGATGCGGTGTTGGTCTTGCAGCGGTGACCATTGATGGTCGCATCGCCGAGGTAGTACGAGTTGTCCGAGTGGAACATCGCCCGGTCAACGATCGAGGCCGAAAGGTCAGGCGAGCAGCCGCAGTTGCCGGCCAGATCCATCGCAATCCCGTGCAGGCGCCCGGTGCTGTCGAAGCCGACGTCGTACTCGACGTAGAACGGGTGACGCTTGCCGGTCATCAGCATGTCTTCGACCCGTGGCAGGCGCATCTTGGTCGGCTGGCCGGTGAGGTGCGCGATCACGGCGCACAGGCACGCCGGGCTCGCGGCCTGGGTTTCCTTGCCACCGAAACCACCGCCCATGCGGCGCATGTCGACGACGATTTTGTTCATGGAGACGTCGAGGACTTCGGCCACCAGTTTCTGCACTTCGGTGGGGTTCTGGGTCGAGCAGTAGACGATCATGCCGCCGTCTTCGGTCGGCATCACCGAAGAGATTTGCGTCTCCAGATAAAAGTGTTCCTGACCACCGATGTGTAGCGTGCCTTGAATGCGATGTTCAGCGGTGGCCAGGGCATTGGCCGAGTCGCCGCGCTGGTGGGTGTGGCTGTCGAGCACGAAGTGGCGCTTGCGCAGGGCTTCGACCACGTCGAGCACCGGTTCCAGATCTTCGTATTCGATGATCGCGGCCATGGCGGCCTTGCGTGCGGTTTCCAGATCTTTCGCGGCCACGGCCAATACCGGTTGGCCGACGAACTGCACGTCATCGATGGCCAGCAGCGGATCGCCCGGCAGCAGCGGGCCGATGTCTTTCAGGCCCGGCACGTCTTCGTGGGTGATGGCGATGCGCACGCCTTCGAAGGCGTAGCAGGGCTTGGTGTCGATACTGATGATTTTCGCGTGGGCGCGATCCGACAATCGTGCGTAAACGTGCAACTGGTTGGGGAATTCGAGCCGGTCATCGATGTACTGCGCTTCGCCGGACACATGCTTGGCGGCGCTGTCGTGCTTGACGCTGCGGCCGACACCGGTGGTCAGGTCTCTGGCGAACAGTTCAGCCAGTTCAGCTTGTGTTTTCTCTACGCCGTGATGGTTAGACATAAGCGGTCACCCGAGTCTCGATGTGCGGTGTTTGCAGTTCGATGAAGTATTTGCGCAGCAGGTTCTGCGCGCTGAGCAGGCGGTATTCCTTGCTGGCGCGGAAGTCCGAGAGCGGGGTGAAATCCTCGCCCAGCGCGATGCAGGCACGTTCGACGACAGCGTTGTTGAACGGCTGGCCTAGCAGCACGGCTTCGCAATGGGCGGCGCGTTTCGGGATCGCGGCCATGCCGCCGAAGGCGACGCGGGCGTCAGTGATCACACCGTTTTCGACGCGCAAGTTGAACGCGGCGCAGACGGCGGAGATGTCATCGTCCAGACGCTTGGAGACTTTGTAGGCGCGGAAGCGCTGCTCGGCGGTGGCGCGAGGGACGATGATTTTCTCGATGAACTCGCTTTCCTGACGCGCGGTGACCCGGTAATCGATGAAGTAATCTTCCAGGTTCAGCGTACGGCGGGTCTCGCCCTTGCACAGCACGATCTGCGCGCCGAGGGCGATCAGCAGCGGTGGCGAGTCACCGATCGGCGAGGCGTTGCCGATGTTGCCGCCCAAGGTGCCCTGGTTGCGGATCTGCAGGGAGGCGAAGCGGTGCAGCAGTTCGCCGAAGTCCGGGTACTCGGCATTCAGCGCTTCGTAGCAGTCGGAGAGGGCGGTGGCGGCGCCGATTTCGATGCGGTCATCGAAGTGCTCGATGCGCTTCATCTCGGCGACGTTGCCGACGTAGATCATCACCGGCAGGGCGCGGTGGAACTGGGTGACTTCCAGCGCCAGATCGGTGCCGCCGGCCAGCAGTCGGGCCTGTGGGTACGCGTCGTAGAGGTCGGCCAGATCGGCCACGGTCAGCGGCACCAGGCAGCGTTTGTCGCCGCTGTTGAGTTCGCCGATCGACGTCGGGGCAATGGCTTTGAGGCGGGCGATGGTTTCCGCTTCACGGGCGTCGAACTGATCCGGTTGCTTGCCGCAGCAGGATTGTTCGGCGGCGGCCAGGATCGGCCGGTAGCCGGTGCAGCGGCAAAGGTTGCCGGCCAGCGCTTCGTGGGCCTTGGCATGATCCGGTGCATCGCTGTTCTTTTGCAGGGCGAACAGTGACATCACGAAACCGGGGGTGCAGAAACCGCACTGCGAACCATGGCACTCGACCATGGCTTTCTGCACGCTGTGCAGTTCGCCCTGGTGCTTGAGGTCTTCGACACTGATCAATTGCTTGCCGTGCAGTGACGAAACGAACGTCAGGCACGAGTTGAGGCTGCGATAGCGAATGTGCTCGCGGCCGTCGTCATCCGTCTGCAACTCGCCGACCACCACCGTGCACGCGCCGCAGTCACCGCTGGCGCAGCCTTCTTTGGTGCCGGATTTGCCCACGTGTTCACGCAGGTAGTTGAGCACAGTCAGGTTCGGGTCCAGGGCGTGCTCGCTACGGAGTTCCTGGTTGAGTAAAAACTGGATCACGGAAGGCCTCGCAGACTCATTATTGTTGTTAAGCGACTTGAGCCGAATTTAGCAGGTCTGACTTTTCGGTCAATGGTTTTCTGACTTAAAGGTCAGGAAAAACCGTTTTGTCACTTTGCAACGCGTCTCTTCAGTATTGACCCTCATTGGATCAAGCGCTTTTTTGCGGGATTCGTGCCAAAAACCGCTGTGCGGGCACTCCGCCATGAACGCGCATTGCGCTACACTGCGCCGCTTGTGCAGATCGAAGAGTTTGAAGGACAACCATGACGTTCAAGGCGCCGGACAGCCTCGCCGAGCAAATCGCTCACCACCTCGCCGAACGGATCATTCGCGGCGAAATGAAGCCGGGAGAGCGTATCCAGGAACAGAAGGTCACGCTGGCGCTGAACGTCAGCCGCGGCTCGGTCCGCGAAGCCCTGCTGATCCTCGAGCGCCGTCATCTGATCGCGATCCTGCCGCGTCGCGGCGCCCACGTCACCGAGCTGACGGCGCACAAGGTGCAGAGCCTGTGCACGTTGATGAGCGAGCTGTACATCCTGCTCGGCAACGCAGTGGCCAATGGCTGGCAAGTCCAGTCCGACATGGCGCCGTTCGTGCAGATCCAGCAGCGCCTGACCGCCAGCTACGAGCGTCAGGACATCCGCACCTTCGTCGACGACAGCTTCAACGTGATGCGCGCCGCGTACCCGTTCGCCAACAACCCGTACCTGCAGGAAACTGTCGAAAACCTGCAACCGGCCATGAGCCGTGCGTACTTCCTCGCGCTGGAGCAGCGCAAGGCCGAGATGAGCGAGTTCCTCGAACTGTTCGAGCGCTTGCTGGCCGCCGTCCTCGCCCGTGACCTGCCGCAGATCCGCATTGTGCTGACGGCTTACGCCCAGCGCAGCTGCGATCTGGTGGTGTCCGCCCTGACGGTTGCCTGACCTTGCGCCTCAAGTGCATCAAACTGGCGGGGTTCAAATCCTTCGTCGACCCGACCACGGTGAACTTCCCCAGCAACATGGCGGCGGTCGTCGGGCCGAACGGTTGCGGCAAGTCGAACATCATCGACGCCGTACGCTGGGTGATGGGCGAAAGCTCGGCGAAGAACCTGCGCGGCGAGTCGATGACCGACGTCATCTTCAACGGCTCGACCAGTCGCAAACCGGTGAGTCAGGCGAGCATCGAACTGGTGTTCGACAACTCCGACGGCACGCTGCTGGGCGAGTGGGCGGCGTACGCGGAAATTTCGATCCGCCGCAAAGTGACCCGCGACAGCCAGACGACTTATTACCTCAACGGCGCCAAATGCCGTCGCCGCGACATCACTGACATTTTCCTTGGCACCGGCCTCGGCCCGCGCAGTTACTCGATCATCGAACAGGGGATGATCTCCAAGCTGATCGAATCCAAGCCGGAAGACCTGCGCAACTTCATCGAAGAAGCCGCCGGTATTTCCAAATACAAGGAGCGCCGGCGCGAGACCGAAAACCGCATCCGCCGCACCCACGAAAACCTTGCCCGTCTGACCGACCTGCGCGAAGAACTCGAACGCCAGCTCGAACGCTTGCACCGTCAGGCCGAAGCCGCGAGGAAGTATCAGGAATTCAAAGCCGAAGAGCGCCAGCTCAAGGCGCAACTGTCGGCCCTGCGCTGGCAGGATCTGAACGATCAGGTCGGTCAGCGCGAGTCGATCATCGGCAACCAGGAAATCAGCTTCGAAGCGCTGGTCGCCGAGCAGCGCAACGCCGACGCCGCCATTGAGCGCCTGCGCGACGGTCACCATGACCTGTCCGAGCGCTTCAATCTGGTGCAGGGGCGCTTCTATTCGGTCGGCGGCGATATCGCCCGGGTCGAGCAGAGCATCCAGCACGGCCAGCAACGCTTGCGCCAGTTGCAGGACGACTTGAAGGAAGCCGAGCGCGCGCGCCTCGAAACCGAATCGCATCTGGGCCACGACCGCACCTTGCTGCTGACCCTCGGCGAAGAACTCGATCAACTGACCCCCGAGCAGGAAATCACCAACGCCGCCGCCGAAGAAGCCGCCGCGGCGCTGGAAGATTCCGAAACCGTCATGCACGGCTGGCAGGAGCAGTGGGACGCCTTCAACCTGACCTCCGCCGAACCGCGCCGTCAGGCTGAAGTGCAGCAGTCGCGTATCCAGCAGCTGGAAACCAGCATGGAGCGTCTGGCCGATCGGCAAAAACGTCTGGGCGAAGAGCGGGCGCTGTTGTCGGCCGATCCGGAAGACGCGGCGATCATGGAACTCAGCGAGCAGCTCGCCGAGTCCGAAGCGACCCTTGAAGATCTGCAGACCAGTGAAGAAGCCCAGGTCGAAAAACTCGAGCAACTGCGCCAGGAATTACAGCAGGCGCTAACTGCGCAGCAACAGGCGCAGGGTGATTTGCAGCGGCTCAACGGTCGCCTCGCATCGCTTGAAGCCTTGCAGCAGGCCGCGCTCGATCCTGGCACCGGCACCGCCGAATGGTTGAAGGAACATAACCTCGCCGAACGCCCGCGTCTGGCCGAAGGCCTGAAGGTCGAGGCCGGTTGGGAGCTGGCGGTGGAAACCGTGCTCGGCGCCGACCTGCAAGCGGTGTTGGTGGATGACTTTGCAGGCTTCGATCTGTCCGGTTTTGCCCAGGGCGATCTGCGTTTGCTCAGCCCCGGCAATGACGGCGTGCGCGTGGCCGGCAGCCTGCTGGACAAGGTCGAGGCGCAGGTAGATCTGTCGCCATGGCTGGGTCAGGTCAAACCGGTCGACAGCCTTGAGCAGGCACTGGCTTTGCGCGGCCAGCTGGCTGCCGGGCAGAGCCTGATCAGCCGTGATGGTTACTGGGTCGGCCGGCACTTCCTGCGGGTACGCCGCGCCAGCGAGGCCGAAAGCGGCATGCTTGCGCGCGGCCAGGAAATCGAATCGCTGCATGCGGAACGCGAAGAACGCGAAGCCACGGTCGAAGCCATGGAAACCCGTCTGCAAACTCTGCGTGCGCAACAGCGTCAGCAGGAAAACGGCCGCGAACATCTGCGTCGTTTGCTGCAGGACGAAGCCCGTCAGCAAGGCGAATTGAAAGCTCAACTTTCAGCCGGCAAAGCCAAGGCTGAACAGTTGACGCTGCGTCGTACTCGTCTCGACGAGGAACTGGTCGAGCTCGCCGAGCAGCGCGAACTGGAATACGAAAACATCGGCGAGGCGCGGATCCAGTTGCAGGACGCCCTCGACGCCATGGCCCTCGACACCGAGCAGCGCGAGTTGCTGCTGGCCCATCGCGACAGCCTGCGCGAACGCCTCGACCGCGTGCGTCAGGAAGCTCGCCAGCACAAGGACCACGCCCATCAATTGGCCGTACGCCTGGGCTCGCTGCGCGCACAACACGACTCGACCCGTCAGGCGCTGGAGCGTCTGGAGATGCAGGCCGAGCGCCTCACTGAAAAACGTGAACAGCTCAGTCTGAATCTGGAGGAGGGCGAGGCGCCGCTGGAAGAGCTGCGCCTCAAACTCGAAGAGTTGCTCGACAAGCGCATGAGCGTTGACGACGAACTCAAGACTGCTCAAATCGCCCTGGAAGACGCCGACCGCGAACTGCGCGACGCGGAAAAACGCCGGACACAGGCCGAGCAGCAATCGCAATTGATCCGAGGCCAGCTCGAACAGCAACGCATGGAATGGCAGGCCCTGACCGTGCGCCGCAAGGCGCTGCAGGATCAACTGCTGGAAGACGGCTACGATTTGCACGGCGTGCTCGATACCTTGAGCGCCGAGGCCAGTGAGAAGGAGGCCGAAGAAGAACTGGAACGCATCGCCGCACGCATTCAGCGCCTGGGCGCGATCAACCTCGCGGCGATCGACGAATACACGCAACAATCCGAGCGTAAACGTTATCTGGATGCCCAGGACGCCGATCTGGTGGAAGCCCTGGAGACCCTGGAAAACGTCATCCGCAAGATCGACAAGGAAACCCGTAACCGTTTCAAAGATACCTTTGATCAGATCAATGGCGGTTTACAGGCGCTTTTCCCGAAAGTTTTCGGTGGAGGACGCGCGTATTTGGAACTGACGGGCGAAGATCTACTCGATACAGGGGTGACGATCATGGCGCAGCCGCCCGGAAAGAAGAACAGCACCATCCATTTGCTGTCCGGCGGCGAAAAAGCCCTGACCGCACTGGCACTGGTTTTTGCGATCTTCAAGTTGAATCCGGCGCCGTTCTGCATGCTCGATGAGGTTGACGCGCCACTGGATGACGCTAACGTTGGACGCTACGCACGCTTGGTCAAAGAGATGTCGCAGACCGTGCAGTTCATCTATATCACCCACAACAAGATCGCCATGGAAATGGCCGACCAGTTGATGGGCGTGACGATGCACGAGCCGGGATGTTCGCGACTGGTAGCCGTGGATGTCGAGGAGGCGATGGCGATGGTGGATGCCTGAGCCGGCGCTGTCGGAAAAGGTATTTGCAGTCTGTAGGACATATTTACCCGCTTCGACTTGCTGGCCAATCGACATAATCGCGCAAGCCAATGAGACAGACGGTGTAAAGTTGTCTTTGGTCGTGCTAGTTTAATGTCAATTTTTCGTATACGTGGGCAAAACGCCTGTCAGAACATAGAGTTGGCGCCACGTTTTAAAGCGGTTTGCACAATGTAAACCCCTTATTTTTCAGCATTTTTTATAGAGGCACGGGATTACATGGAAATCGGTCTGCGCGAGTGGCTGATCGTCATCGGCATCATTGTGATAGCCGGTATTCTTTTCGATGGCTGGCGCCGTATGCGCGGCGGCAAGGGAAAACTGAAATTCCGTCTTGACCGAAGTCTGTCCAACCTGCCGGACGAGGACACCAGCGCAGAGCTGTTGGGCCCGGCCCGCGTGCTGGATACTCATAAAGAGCCACAACTGGACGAACACGACCTGCCATCGGTGAGCATGCCGGCCCGCGAACCACGCGAGCCTCGCGAATCCGGTTCCAAGCGCGGCAAACGTGCCAACAACGGTCCGGCCCAGGGCGACCTGAACCTCGATCTGGACCTGGACGGCGGCCCGAGCTTCAGCAGCCGTGACGATGACTTCATCGAGCCTGTCGCCAAGTCGTCGCCGGCCGTTGCCGACAAGGATCAGCCGCAAGCTGAAGAAGTATTGGTGATCAGCGTGATCTGTCGCGACCCGGCCGGCTTCAAGGGCCCGGCACTGTTGCAGAACATTCTGGAAAGCGGTCTGCGTTTCGGCGAGATGGACATTTTCCACCGTCACGAAAGCATGGCCGGCAACGGCGAAGTGCTGTTCTCCATGGCCAACGCGGTCAAGCCGGGCATCTTCGATCTGGACGACATCGACCATTTCAGCACCCCGGCGGTGAGCTTCTTCCTCGGCCTGCCAGGCCCGCGTCATCCGAAGCAGGCCTTCGACGTGATGGTCGCAGCAGCCCGCAAGCTGTCCCAGGAACTGAACGGCGAATTGAAAGATGACCAGCGCAGCGTCCTGACCGCGCAGACCATCGAGCACTACCGCCAGCGCATCGTCGAATTCGAACGCCGCGCCCTGACCCAGAAGCGTTGATTGAAAAGGTTGCCTCGCAATAAAGGGGCAATCGGCAAAATAGATTGAGCAGCCTCGGCTGCTCTTTTGCTTTATGAGAGAACACCCATGACTGCCGCCAAAGACCGCATTCTAGAGCTGCGCGCTGAACTCGATCAGCACAACTACCGTTACCACGTCCTCGATGAGCCGAGCATTCCGGATGCCGAGTACGACCGGTTGTTCCACGAGCTCAAGGCGCTGGAAGCGGCCAACCCGGAACTGATCACCAGCGACTCGCCGACCCAGCGCGTCGGCAGCGTGGCGCTGACCGCGTTCACCCAGGTGCGTCACGAAGTACCGATGCTCAGCCTTGGCAACGCCTTCGAAGAAACCGACATGCGCGAGTTCGACCGTCGGGTCACCGAAGGTCTGGACCTGCCGGCCGGTGATCTGTTCGGTGGTGGCGCGGCGGTGGAATACAGCTGCGAGCCGAAACTCGATGGCCTGGCGGTCAGCCTGTTGTATCAGGACGGCGTGCTGGTGCGCGGCGCCACCCGCGGCGATGGCACTACTGGCGAAGACATCAGCGTCAACGTGCGCACGGTGCGCAACATCCCGCTGAAGCTGCACGGCGAAGGCTGGCCGGCGACGCTGGAAGTGCGTGGTGAAGTGTTCATGTCCAAGGCCGGTTTCGAGCGTCTCAACGCCTCGCAACTGGAGATCGGTGGCAAGACGTTCGCCAACCCGCGCAACGCGGCGGCCGGGAGTCTGCGCCAGCTGGATTCGAAGATCACCGCCAACCGTCCGCTGGAATTCTGCTGCTACGGCATTGGTCAGGTCTCTCACGATATTTCCGACACCCACATCGGCAACCTCAAGCAACTGCAAGCCTGGGGCATGCCGATCAGCCATGAGCTGAAACTGGCCAAAGGCATCGGCGAATGCCTGGATTACTACCGCGATATCGGTGAGCGCCGTAACTCGCTGGCCTATGAAATCGACGGCGTGGTGTTCAAGGTCAACAGCATTGCCGACCAGCGCGAACTGGGCTTCCGCGCCCGCGAACCGCGCTGGGCCATCGCCCACAAATTCCCGGCCATGGAAGAGCTCACCGAGCTGCTCGACGTGGAGTTCCAGGTTGGCCGCACTGGCGCCGTCACTCCGGTGGCGCGCTTGAAACCGGTGAAGGTTGCCGGCGTCACCGTGGCCAATGCCACGTTGCACAACATGGACGAAGTCGCGCGGCTGGGCCTGATGATCGGCGACACGGTGATCATTCGCCGCGCCGGCGATGTGATTCCGCAAGTAGTGCAGGTGGTCATCGAGCGCCGCCCGGAAGATGCGCGGCCGGTGCAGATTCCCGAGAGCTGCCCGGTCTGCGGCTCCCACGTCGAACGCACGCAACTGGTCAAACGCAGCAAAGGCAAGGAAACCATCAGCGAAGGCGCGGTGTATCGCTGCGTCGGTCGTCTGGCCTGCGGTGCGCAGCTCAAGCAGGCGATCATTCACTTCGTTTCCCGTCGCGCGATGGACATCGAAGGCCTCGGTGACAAGAGTGTCGAGCAACTGGTCGACGAAGGTCTGGTCAGTTCGCCGGCCGATCTCTACGCGCTGAAGTTCGATGACATCGTCGACCTCGAAGGCTTTGCCGAGGTGTCGAGCAACAAGTTGCTGGCCGCCATCGAAGACAGCAAGAAGCCGGGCCTGGCGCGCTTTATCTATGCGCTGGGTATCCCGGATGTGGGCGAGGAGACGGCCAAGGTATTGGCGCGCTCGCTGGGGTCGCTGGAACGCGTCCAGCAAGCCTTGCCGCAAGTGCTGACGTACCTGCCGGACATCGGTCTGGAAGTGGCCCACGAGATTCACAGCTTCTTTGAAGATGCGCACAACCAGCAGGTGATTACCGAATTGCTGGGCCACGGTTTGCAGATTCAGGATCAGGGCGAGCTGGGCGCCGAGTTTGCCGCCAGCACCACGCTGGGCGGTTTCCTCGACAAGCTGCACATCCCTTCGGTGGGGCCGGGCGGGGCGCAGAAACTGGCGGACAAGTTCGAAACGCTGGAAGGCGTGATGAACGCTGACTGGCTGGACATGCGCCAGGCATTGCCGGAGAAGCAGGCCAACTCGGTGCGTGAGTTTTTCGAACTGCCCGAGCATCGGAAACTGGCGGAAAGTGCCGAGAAACAACTGCGCGATTTCGGCATGCACTGGCAGAGCGAAAAGAAAGTCGTCGAAGGCCTGCCGCTGGCCGGGGAGACCTGGGTACTGACCGGCAAGGTCGAGCTGATGAGCCGCGACGTCGCCAAGGAACACCTGGAAAGCCTCGGCGCCAAGGTTGCCGGTTCCGTGTCGGCCAAGACCCATTGCGTGGTCGCGGGGCCGGGCGCCGGGTCGAAGCTGACCAAGGCCAACGAGCTGGGCGTAAAGGTCATGGATGAAGAGACGTTTATCGCGTTCCTGAAAGGACACGGTATTTCCGCCTGACGCAGCGCGCGGGAACGATCGACTCGCGGGAATGATCTAGTCTTGGCAAGCCCCAGGGAGAGATCGCCATGTACCGCTTTTTCGAGCAGCTCAGTTCCCGCATCGTCGCGCCGTTCATGGGCGAATCCTCGCGCAACAGCAAAGTCTGGCCGTGCCGCTGCGGCCAGTCGCTGTTCTTTCGCAACAGCCAGTGCCTGGCCTGCAACGCTGCGCTGGGTTATCAGCCGGAACACAGTCGGCTGACCTCGCTGCAACCGGGGCCGCAGGAAGGCACCTGGACGCTGGATGTCGATCCCGAGGCCAGGCTGTTCCGGCGCTGCGCCAACCTCGACACACCGGCCGCCTGCAACTGGCTGCTGCCTGCCAACGATCACGACACCCTGTGCGCAGCCTGCGATCTGAATCGCACCATCCCCGATCTGTCCGTCCCGGAGAACCCCGAGCGCTGGCGCAAGGTGGAAATCGCCAAGCGGCGACTGGTGGCGCAACTGATCAGCCTCGGTCTGCCGGTCATCCCGAAAACCGTCGACGAAGACACCGGCCTGGCGTTCGATTTCATCGGCGTCGATCTGGAGGGCAATGCTCCCATGACCGGTCATGCCAACGGCTTGATCACTCTCGACATCGCAGAAGCCGACGACGCCCACCGTGAACAGGTCCGGGCGCAGATGCACGAACCCTATCGCACATTGCTCGGGCATTTTCGCCATGAGGTCGGGCATTACTACTGGGATCGGTTGATCGCCAACGGCCCTTGGCTGGGTTCATTTCGCAACCTGTTCGGCGACGAACGTGCCAGTTATGCCGAGGCGCTGGAGCGGCATTATCAACAGGGCGCGCCGGCGGACTGGTCGCAGCATTACGTCAGCGCCTACGCCACCATGCACCCCTGGGAAGACTGGGCGGAAACCTGGGCCCATTACCTGCACATGATGGACGCGGTGGACACCGCGCTGGGTTTCGGCATGAGTGCCCGGGAGATGGATCTGGATTACCAGCCGTTTCCGTCGAGCACGCTGTACGACCCCGAACATCCCGGCGGCGCGGCGTTCCTGTCGTTCGTCAACGCGTGGATCGAACTGGCCGGCATGCTCAACGAACTGTCACGCAGCATGGGCCAGCCGGATTTCTATCCGTTCGTGCTGCCGCCTGCGGCGATCGCCAAGCTGCACTTCATTCATCTGGTGATCCAGCAAGAGGGCGGCCGCGCGGACGAGGTGCTTCAGGCGCAATAGCAAGTGCTTGAAGCCCTTCATATTTTTTATCTGCAACCAGCGGTTGTAACTTCGTCTCAGATAGGTACAATGGCGCGGCTCGCCGACAGGCGAGTGTCGTTATGGTGACCCTATCGGTCCCCCCGCAACGATTACCCGTGAACCTGGTCAGAGCCGGAAGGCAGCAGCCACAGCGGGAACATTGTGTGCCGGGGTGTGGCTGGTAGGGTTACCACCTTAACGAACATCGAACGAATCAACGCCGAACTGCATGGGTTTCGCCCACTGCGGTTTTTTTATGCCTGCGATTTGGCGGTTCGTCCCCAAACCCTCTGCTAGCAACGGCGTCGACGCGGGGTAATCATTTCCCTTGCGATCCCGCATACTCGCCACAACCGAAATAAATGAAGAGTCTGGCCAGGATCGACCTTGTAAGGTCTGGGCCCTGGCCGCGAGGTTTTATGCTCCCGGAACATTCCGATCTATCCAGCCCTGTGTTTTTGCCCGTCACGGATGAAACCTGCGCGAACCTGTTGCAGGCGAGTGGCACCCAAGCCCTCGAAGCCCTGACCGACCCAGAGTTGGCGGCAGTGCTGGTCATCCAGAATCTGGTGCAGACGACAGAGCAGGATCTCGGCGCCGTGGCGGCAGAAAAGATTCTGGCCAGGCTCTTGTCCTGGGCTGCCGAAAAGCGGCAGTCAACGACCGCGGGCCTGCTGTCCGAAGCACAGCGACTGTTCGACCCGCGCAAACTGTATTTCGGCCTGAAGGTCCTCCAACCGCTGAATCTGCGTTTTCTGCTGGCCGAAGAAGTGTCGGCACGCGACTATTTATTGCCCGATGGTCAGTGGGATTTCGAATACAAAGTCCGGCGCCATCGCAGCCATGACCCGTTCAGTCAACAGATCGTGACGCCCCGGCAGCGCGAGCGCTGGTTGAGCCCGGCACAAGACAAACTGGTCAGAACCTTCCGCGCCAACCTGGACGAAGACCTGCACGTTCAAGGTTACGCGGGGATCGGCAAAAGCCATCTGCTGGTGGCGTTGCTGGAGCATCTACGGCCGGAAAAAACCCTGTTGCTGGCGCGCACCCCGGCCAAGCTCGAAGTCCTTCGTCAGCGCATGGTGGGGGTGAGCGAGAAGAAGGCCGGCAAGACCTTTCTGGCATTTGCACAGTCGTTGATGCTCGGTCGCAGGCCTCAGGCGGAGGGGACGCGAATCCCGAGCCGGCAGGCGCTGGCGCAGGAACTGAACATCTACGGTTTCCGCCACCACGACGGGCAGGCGACCCTTGAACTCTGCCTCAAAGTGATCGAGCGCTATTGCCGTTTCCGTGATCACACTTTTTCCGCGAAGCATCTGCCGCATTTCAACCAGCCGCTCTCCAGCGTGGACGCGCAAGTGTTACTGGAGTATTCGAGTCGGCTGTGGGGCTACCTCGAGCTCAATCCGGCGTGGGGCAGCCAGACCGGTTTTGAAGCGCTGCTGATGATCAAGCGCGCCTGTATCGCCGGTTGCGTGGTGCCGGCGCGCTATACGCACGTGTTGATCGACGAAAGCCAGGACATTCCCGGCTCGCTGTTGCAGATCATCGAACGCGGCCGCCAGGTGCTGATCACCCTCGGTGACGAGTATCAGCAGGCCAGCGGCGTGCCGGTCAAGCGCCACCGTGAGGTTCGCCAAAGCGATATCAGCTATTCCGTGCGCTCGGGCCGCAACGTCGAGCGGCTGGTCAACCCGCTGATCGCCCGGCACTCGCAGAAGGGCAAGATTCCGTTCGAAGGCGCCAGTGATGCTGACGTCGTCATCAAGGAGTACCCGGAAGGTTTCGTACCATCCGAAGGTTGCGTGGTGCTGACGGCATCGCCGTGGGACACCATGATCTGGGCCATCCACCTGCACGATTCCAACTGCAAATTCAGATTCCCGGACAAGCGCACCCAGGATGACCTGAAGCATTTCATGGCCACTGCCATCGAGTTGTTCAAGCCGGATTTCTACCGTTCCGAATTCAGCGAAAACGGCGTGCATCCGTACTTCAGCGACCTGCCTGACTGGCAAACGGTGTGCGACGCCAACCGGTTCGACGAGTCGTTCCTGCGGGTCAGGGCCAAGCTGGAAAACGGTTTCATGATTGCCGACCTGACACGCCTGAACCGAATGATCGACAACGCTGGCAACGGCTGCATGCTGATGCTGGCGGAAGAGGCGGGGGGCATGGAGTTCGACAAGGTGCTGCTGACGCCGGGGCTGCTGACCAACGAGAAATTCAAGGATGCCTACGCGTTCGATCAAAGGATCTGCGCCGTGTACATCGCCATCTCCCGCGCCAGGCTGAAACTTTACGTGCCGTACGATGTGGTTGCCTGGGTCGAGTATCACGAATACCAGAAATTCCGCGATACGGCCGGCCATTGATGGTGCCGGGCTGTTGAGATTCTTCGGTCATGGACATTGTGATGGCACATTAGTAGCATTTGCGCGCTTCAACCCAGTCTGAACGGGTTGGGCTCTTCTCGTATCGAAAGTCATGGAGACACTGTGTTCAAGCGTTCAATCATCGTTTTATCTGTTCTGATGTCAGGCTGTTCCGCCAAGTACGTTCAGCAGGATTTGACGACAAGTCCTGAAAAATTGATTCAAGGTCAGTCGGTCTCTATCGCAACGCCTGTCGATGGTCGTTACGAGACCACCGTTTATAAAGCGTCGGGCGCCATGACGGCGGACGCGGTCCGGTCGGCATTTGCCCGCTATGCCAATCAGGTGAAAGTGTCCGAATCCTGTGCGGATCTTGCCTGTATCAGACAGCAGGGGAATGCCGGGTACTACGTCGTGCCGGAAATCCTGCATTGGGAAGACCGGGCAACAGAGTGGTCGGGTATCCCTGACCGGATCGAAGTGAAATTGGCGATTTACGGCGCGAAGGGTGATGAACCTCTGGCGTCGACTGTGGTGTCAGGCAAGAGCAAGTGGCTGACGTTTGGTGGCGATCATCCGCAGGATCTGCTGCAGAAACCTATCGAGAGTTATGTGAAGGCTCAGTATTGAGTTTGCAGCTGGCTGAAAAACATCGGCAATGAAAAAAGGAACTCGGCAGACGGGTTCCTTTTTTTGTGGGTGTTGACAGGTCAAGGTTCGCTGCCCGAACCACCGGTATACAACCGGATAATGTCATCAATCTCCCCCGACATTTTCATCTGCAGCAGCATCCTCAATATTCGCTGCACGGGAATATCCGGATCGTTGCGCACGTAGCAGCCGACCTGCTGCTCCTGCAATACCGCCACCCCTTGCAGTTGCTGCCCCGGCAGCAGGCGCTGGTTGAACCAGTCCAGGGTCCATTGATTGCTCACGGCGTAGCGGTAACGGCCGGCCAGCAGCTTGTCCAGCACCGGTTCCTGATTGCGTGCGTCTTCGCGCCATAAGCGGTCGGTTTCAAACAGTGGTTGCAGGGTGGGGTAGCTGTAGCCGAGCACGGTGCCGATAGCCTGGCGGGGCAGGTGGGCTGGATCGACGCTGGAGGGTTGATCCTGGCGGCTGATCAGCAGGTCACGCTGGAAAAAAAGCGGAATGCTCCAGATGTAATCGCCGGACTGGTTCGGCAGCCAGGATTGCGCGGCATAACAGCGCACGTCGACTTCGCCGTGTTCCATGGCGTTCTGCACCCGGGTGCGGGGCAGGACGTGAAACTCCGCCGGCACGCCGACCTGGGTCGCGAGGCTGAGCATCATGTCGTAAAGAATGCCCTGGGTCGGGCGGCCATGTTCGTATTGCACCAGCGGCATCGCCCAGCTGTCGGCCATGGCAAAACGCAGCGGCGGCTGCGTGGCCATCACGTTCAGGCTGATTCCCAATATTGCCCCCACGGCCCACCGCATAAATGCTCCGGTAATTCCCGTTCCCGTGCCGACAAAAGCCTCCGCCCATGCAGCTTAGCCAGAATAGAAGAGCGCACCGGATGCAATTTTGCCCTTGCTCCGCTAGCATTAGCCGCTTCTGCTTCCTTTGCCGCGACGGTTTTCGATGAGTTATCAGGTTCTTGCACGTAAATGGCGTCCGCGCTCGTTCCGCGAAATGGTCGGCCAGACCCATGTGCTCAAGGCTCTGATCAATGCCTTGGACAGCCAGCGCCTGCACCACGCCTACCTGTTCACCGGGACGCGAGGCGTCGGCAAGACGACGATTGCGCGGATCATCGCCAAATGTCTGAACTGTGAAACAGGTATCACTTCAAGCCCCTGCGGCGAGTGTTCGGTGTGCCGCGAGATCGATGAAGGGCGCTTCGTCGACCTGATCGAGATCGACGCCGCGAGCCGGACCAAGGTCGAGGACACCCGCGAGCTGCTCGACAACGTGCAGTACGCCCCGAGCCGTGGGCGCTTCAAGGTCTACCTGATCGACGAAGTGCACATGCTCTCCAGCCATTCCTTCAATGCGCTGCTGAAAACCCTCGAAGAGCCGCCGCCCTACGTCAAGTTCATTCTGGCGACCACCGACCCGCAGAAACTTCCGGCAACGATTTTGTCGCGATGCCTGCAGTTCTCCCTGAAGAACATGACGCCTGAGCGTGTGGTCGAGCATCTGACCCACGTCCTCACCGCCGAAAACGTACCGTTCGAAGACGACGCCCTGTGGCTGCTCGGCCGCGCGGCCGACGGTTCCATGCGCGACGCCATGAGCCTGACCGACCAGGCCATCGCCTTCGGTGAAGGCAAGGTTCTGGCCACCGACGTACGGGCGATGCTCGGCACGCTGGACCACGGTCAGGTCTATGACGTATTGCATTCCTTGATCGAAGGCGACGCCAAGGCGTTGCTCGAAGCCGTGCGCCACCTGGCCGAACAAGGGCCGGACTGGAACGGCGTACTCTCGGAAATTCTCAACGTGCTGCACCGCGTCGCCATCGCCCAGGCTTTGCCGGAAGGCGTCGACAACGGCCACGGCGACCGTGACCGGGTGCTGGCACTGGCCCAGGCCCTGCCGGCCGAAGACGTGCAGTTCTATTACCAGATGGGCCTGATCGGCCGCCGCGACTTGCCGCTGGCGCCGGACCCGCGAGGCGGTTTCGAAATGGTTCTGCTGCGGATGCTGGCCTTCCGGCCGGCGGACACGGCGGATGCCCCGAGGCAACCGCTAAAGCCAGTGGGGATCAGCCAGGCCACAGTTGATTCCGCAAACTCAGTGGCTGCCGCGCCGAAACCTGCGCCGGTAGTTGCTGCGGCTGTTGCGCCGGCTCCGGTGGTTGCACCTGCTCCTGCTCCTGCACCTGTTCCTGCGCCCGCGCCGGTTGCCCCGGTGATTGCACCTGAACCCGTGCCGGAGCCGGAACCCGCACCGGTCGCCGTCGAAGAAGTCGTCGATCTGCCGTGGAATGACCCGGTAGAACCGGCGCCTGTGCAACAGCCAGCGGTAGAGCCTGTGCTGGAAACCGCCGCCGAGCAGCCAGAGTTGCCGCCAATGCCGCTGCCGACCCCGGACAGCGTCGTGCCGGATGCGCCTGAATGGGCCGCTGCGCCGATTCCTGAGCCGTCCGTAGCCGAAGTCGATGCCTTCACGCCAGGCATGGACATGGACGACGAGCCGCCGCTCGACGAAGACTACATCGAGCCGGACATGGATTCGGCCTACAGTTACCTCGACGATCTGGCCAGCGAGCACGCCGCAGAACCGGCCCCCGAGCCCGAGCCGGAACCCGCCGCCGCGCCGGCCACCGGTCTGGCCCTGCAATGGCTGGAGTTGTTCCCGAAACTGCCGATTTCCGGCATGACCGGCAGCATCGCCGCCAACTGCACGCTGATCGCGGTCGATGGCGACAACTGGCTGATGCACCTGGACCCGGCCCACAGCGCCTTGTTCAACGCCACTCAGCAGCGGCGTCTGAACGATGCCTTGAACCAGTATCACGGTCGTACGCTGAACCTGAGCATGGAGCTGATCAAGCCCGAGCAGGAAACTCCGGCCCAGGCCGCGTCCCGGCGCCGTGCCAACCGTCAGCGCGAGGCGGAGGAGTCGATCCACGGCGATCCGTTCATCCAGCAGATGGTCCAGCAGTTCGGCGCGGTCGTGCGACACGATACTATTGAACCTGTCGACGCCCTGGTCAGTCAGGGCTAATAACTTAAGGCGTTCGGCGCAAGTCGCCGGGCGCTGTATTGATCCAAGTACTTTTGAGGTGATTACCATGATGAAAGGTGGCATGGCCGGCCTGATGAAGCAGGCACAGCAGATGCAGGAAAAAATGGCCAAGATGCAGGAAGAGCTGGCCAACGCAGAAGTCACCGGCAAGGCCGGCGGCGATCTGGTCACCGTGGTGATGACCGGTCGTCACGACGTGAAAAAAGTCAGCATCGATCCGAGCGTACTGCCGGGGCTGGACGAAGACGACCGGGAAGTGGTCGAGGATCTGGTGGCTGCAGCCGTCAACGCCGCCGTGCGTCAGATCGAAGCCAACAGCCAGGCCAAGATGGGCAGCATGACCGCTGGCATGAACCTGCCGGCCGGTATGAAACTGCCGTTCTGATTCGCCTTGGCGGGTTGGATGAGCTACAAAAAATGCCAGGCATCGCGCCTGGCATTTTTGTTTCCGGCTGACGAAACATCGAACGCGCAATAGCTGCAACGGTCTGCTCCCTATACCGACGAATTCACCATTCACAGGAGACGCTGACATGTCCGACCCTCTGACTCTTAATCAACGCTTCGTGCTGGCCTCGCGGCCGGTGGGCGCGCCGACGCCCGAGAATTTCCGTCTGGAGCGCGAGGCGCTGCCGGATCTTGAAGACGGCCAGTTGTTGCTCAAGACCCTTTACCTGTCGCTCGATCCCTACATGCGCGGGCGTATGAGCGACGCTCCGTCCTACGCGGCACCGGTACAAATCGGTGAGGTGATGACCGGCGGGGCTGTCAGCCGGGTCGAGCAATCGCGTCATCCGAAATTCCAGGTCGGCGATCTGGTGGTCGGCGCTACGGGCTGGCAAAGCCACAGTCTCAGCGACGGTCGCAACATCATCCCGATTCCGTCCGGGCTGCCGAGTCCGTCGATGGCCCTCGGCGTGCTGGGCATGCCGGGCATGACCGCTTACATGGGGCTGATGGACATTGGTCAGCCGAAAGCAGGGGAGACCTTGGTGGTCGCTGCGGCGTCGGGCGCGGTAGGCTCGGTGGTGGGCCAGGTCGCCAAGATCAAAGGCCTGCGCGCCGTCGGCGTGGCCGGTGGTGCCGAGAAATGCAAATACGTGGTCGAGGAGTTGGGTTTCGACGCCTGTATCGATCACAAGGCGCCGGACTTCGCTGAACAATTGGCCAAGGCCTGCCCGAAAGGCATCGACATTTATTACGAAAACGTCGGCGGCCATGTCTTCGATGCGGTCGTCCCGCTGCTCAACCCCAAGGCACGGATCCCGCTGTGTGGCCTGATTGCCGGCTACAACGCCACGGAAGCGCAAAAAGGCCCGGATCGTTTGCCTGCCTTGCAACGCACCCTGCTGACCAAGCGTGTACGCATTCAGGGCTTCATCGTGTTCGACGACTACGGCGACCGTCAGCCGGAATTCATCAGCGCCATGGTGCCGTGGGTACGCGAGGGCAAGGTGAAATTCCGCGAAGACGTGGTCGACGGCCTGGAGCAGGCGCCGCAGGCGTTTATCGGTCTGCTGGAGGGGCGCAACTTCGGCAAACTGGTGGTGCGGGTCGCCCAGGACTGAGGATTTGACGCTGGCCGGAGGCGCGGGTATAAACCGCGTCTCGTTGTTTTGTCGGACTTTTTCCCATGAGCTTCAGCCCTTTGATTCGCCAACTGATCGACGCCCTGCGAATTCTGCCGGGCGTGGGTCAGAAAACTGCCCAGCGTATGGCGTTGCAGTTGCTCGAACGTGACCGCAGCGGCGGTACGCGCCTGGCCCAGGCCTTGAGCCAGGCCATGGAAGGGGTCGGACACTGCCGCCAGTGCCGCACGCTGACCGAAGACGACCTATGCCCGCAATGCGCCGACACGCGCCGTGACGACACGTTGCTGTGCGTGGTGGAGGGGCCGATGGATGTGTACGCGGTCGAGCAGACCGGATTCCGTGGTCGTTACTTCGTGCTCAAGGGGCACCTGTCGCCGCTGGACGGGCTCGGCCCGGAGGCCATCGGCATTCCGCAACTGATGGCGCGGATCGAAGAGGCGGGTACTTTTACCGAAGTCATCCTCGCCACCAACCCGACCGTGGAAGGTGAAGCGACAGCGCACTACATCGCGCAATTGCTCAACAACAAAGGTTTGATCGCCTCGCGTATCGCTCACGGCGTGCCATTGGGTGGCGAACTGGAGCTGGTGGACGGCGGCACGCTGGCTCATTCGTTTGCCGGGCGCAAGCCGATTTCTCTCTGAGCCGCACAATCCTGTTGAAAACCAAGCAAGCGCTCGGTTAAGTTCGGCGAACCCTTCCATGGAGTTCGCCGATGCCCGCCTTCCAGGAATACTTCGACCCCAGCCACCAAATGGTCCGCGACAGCGTCAGACGTTTCGTCGAACGCGAGATCCTGCCGGACATCGATGCGTGGGAAGAATCCGAAAACTTTCCTCGTGAGCTGTACCTCAAGGCCGGTGCGGCCGGCATCCTCGGCATCGGTTATCCCGAAGCGCTGGGCGGCAGTCACGAAGGTGACCTGTTCGCCAAGATCGCCGCCAGCGAAGAACTGATGCGTTGTGGCTCGGGCGGACTGGTGGCCGGGCTTGGTTCACTGGATATAGGTTTGCCACCGGTCGTCAAATGGGCCCGGCCCGAAGTGCGTGATCGCGTCGTGCCTCAAGTGCTCTGCGGCGAGAAGATCAGCGCGCTGGCGGTGACCGAGCCGGGCGGTGGCTCCGACGTCGCCAACTTGCAGACCCGCGCCGTACGCGATGGCGATCATTACCGGGTCAGCGGTAGCAAAACCTTCATCACCAGTGGCGTGCGCGCGGATTACTACACCGTCGCGGTGCGTACCGGTGCGCCGGGTTTTGGCGGCATCAGCCTGTTGTTGATCGAGAAGGGCACGCCAGGTTTCACCGTCGGCCGGCAACTGAAGAAAATGGGCTGGTGGGCGTCGGACACGGCTGAATTGTTCTTCGACGATTGCCGGGTGCCTGTGGGAAACCTGATCGGTGCGGAGAACATGGGGTTCGCCTGCATCATGGGCAACTTCCAGAGCGAGCGTCTGGCGTTGGCGCTGATGGCCAACATGACCGCGCAACTGGCGCTGGAAGAGAGCCTGAAGTGGGCGCGGGAGCGTCAGGCGTTCGGCAAACCCATCGGCAAGTTCCAGGTGATCAAGCATCGCCTCGCCGAAATGGCCACGGCGCTGGAAGTCTCGCGGGAGTTCACCTACCGGCAGGCGGCGAAGATGGCGGCGGGGCAGAGCGTGATCAAGGAAATCTCCATGGCCAAGAACTTTGCCACGGACACTTCGGACCGCATCACCAACGAGGCGGTGCAGATTCTCGGCGGGATGGGTTACATGCGCGAAAGTCTGGTGGAGCGGCTGTATCGGGATAACCGCATCTTGTCGATTGGCGGCGGGACGCGGGAAGTGATGAACGAGATCATCAGCAAGCAGATGGGGCTTTAGGTTTTGCAGTGAGGCTGCCGGCCCCTTCGCGAGCAAGCCCGCTCCCACAGAGGAACGCATTCCAACTGTGGGAGCGAGCTTGCTCGCGAAGGCGGTGGAACAGGCGCTATTTACTTATCGGTCAACGCAAACTGCGTCAGGCAGAACGTAGGAATCCCCATGTCCTCAAGGCGCTGCGAGCCACCCAGCTCCGGCAGATCGATGATCGCCGCCGCTTCATGAACGCGGGCGCCCGTGCGGCGGATCAGGTTGGCCGCCGCGATCAGCGTGCCGCCGGTGGCGATCAGGTCATCGAACATCACCACCGAATCGCCTTCGCACAGGCTGTCGGCGTGCACTTCGAGGAACGCTTCGCCGTACTCGGTCGCGTAACCTTCAGCCAGCACGTCCGCCGGCAGTTTGCCTTGCTTGCGGAACAGCACCAGCGGCTTGTTCAGCTGATAGGCCAGCACCGAACCGATCAGGAAGCCACGCGCATCCATCGCGCCGATGTGGGTGAAGTCGGCTTCCACGTAACGGTGGGCGAAGCTGTCCATCACCAGGCGCAGGGCCTTGGGCGACTGGAACAGCGGGGTGATGTCGCGAAAGATCACGCCCGGTTTCGGGAAGTCGATCACGGGGCGGATCAGGGATTTGATGTCGAAGGAGTCGAAGACCATCGTCGAGGTGTCCTGGCAGGGCTGCAAACGGCGCAGTATACCCGCGGCTGAAACGATACGCTCGGCCGCGGGTCGAGATCAGACTTCGAGCGAGCCGCCAGCCAGGGCGCAGAGCTGGATCGGGTCGAGGATATGGATTTCCTTGCCCTCGGCGGCGATCAGTTCGTTCTGCTGGAAGCGCGTGAAGACCCGGGACACGGTTTCCACCGCCAGCCCCAGATAGTTGCCGATTTCATTGCGCGACATGCTCAGGCGGAACTGGTTGGCCGAGAACCCGCGAGCGCGGAAACGCGCCGACAGGTTGACCAGGAACGTGGCGATACGCTCGTCAGCGGTCTTCTTCGACAACAGCAACATCATTTGCTGGTCGTCGCGGATTTCCCGGCTCATCACGCGCATCAGCTGACGGCGCAGTTGCGGCAGTTGCAGGGCCAGTTCGTCGAGGCGTTCGAATGGAATCTCGCAGACCGAAGTGGTTTCCAGGGCCTGGGCGGAAACCGGGTGTTTCTCGGTGTCCATGCCGGACAGGCCGACCAGTTCGCTTGGCAGATGGAAACCGGTCAGTTGTTCTTCGCCGGTATCGCTCAGGCTGAAGGTCTTCAGGGCGCCGGAGCGTACTGCATAAACGGAATCGAAGGTGTCGCCCTGGCGGAACAGGAACTCACCCTTTTTCAACGGGCGGCCACGTTTAACGATTTCGTCCAGCGCATCCATGTCTTCCAGATTCAGCGAAAGTGGCAGGCAGAGAGGGGCCAGGCTGCAATCCTTGCAATTAGCCTGGTTATGAGCGCGCAGTTTAACTGGCTCGGACATTTCTTAAATCCTTGTGGGAAAACACACATAAGGCGTAAGGGTAACCCAGGGGAGGACATTCAGGCCAGCCTGTGGCGAGATTGCCCCAACGGCATAAAGCCGCAGGTATGACGGCCGATAACCAGGTATCTGACGGCATGCAAGGAACCGCTTCGATGACTGCTATTGGCACGCTGCCCCCCGGTAACAGTGGCGTTGCGTCGTTGCTGGAAAGTGCTGAAACCTCCGTTGACGATGAGTCCGGCACAGACGCGGCATCGTTGGGAACCCCGACCTTGGTCGAGGGCGTCAAAGTGTCGCTGTCCGGTGCCGCCATTGCAAAATCCGCCGGTGTCGGCGGGAAAAACAGCGATATCGATGAAAGCGGCTTGCCGGAAAACGTCCAGCAATTGCTGAAGATGATTCGCAAGTTGCGCCAGCAGATCGCCGAAAAGAACGCCCAGATCAACGCGCTGATGGCTAACAAGACCCTCTCCAACGAAGAGCGATTCGCCAAGATCGCGGCCCTCAAAGGCGCCATTTCTGCCCTCAACAACGGTCTTATTACCGCCAACCTGTCCCTGGCCAAGGTCATCGACCAATCGGGCCTGACCGCAGACCAGAACCTGAAAACCAATACCTTGCTGATGAAGAGCTAGATCACCCGCGAGAAACGCTGGCGGTTCTGCTGTTCCAGATACGCGTCGAACACCATGCACACCGAGCGCACCAGCAGCCGGCCGGCCGGCAGCACGTTGATTCGTTCGCGATCCAGTTCGATCAAGCCGTCCTTTGCCATGCCTTGCAACTGCGGCCAGAGCGCGCCGAAGTAACCCTGAAAATCGATATTGAACGTGCGCTCGATCTCGGCGAAATCCAGGCTGAAATTGCAGATCAGTTGCTGAATCACCGCGCGCCGCAAGCGATCGTCGGCGTTGCACACCAGGCCACGGCTGGTGGCCAGTTGCGCGCCGGCGAGGGTGTTCTGGTAGTGATTGAGGTCGCTGCTGTTCTGGCAGTACAGGTCGCCGATCTGGCTGATGGCCGACACGCCCAGACCGATCAGGTCGCAATGACCGTGGGTGGTGTAGCCCTGGAAGTTGCGTTGCAGGGTCGATTCTTCCTGGGCAATCGCCAGTTCATCGTCGGGCAGGGCGAAGTGGTCCATGCCGATGTAGCGGTAGCCGGCGGCGGTCAGTTGTTCGATGGTGCGTTGCAGCATTTCCAGTTTTTGCGTCGGGCTCGGCAATTCATTGCCGTTGATCCGCCGCTGCGGCATGAAGCGTTCCGGCAGGTGCGCGTAGTTGAACACCGAGAGCCGGTCCGGTTGCAGGCTGATGACTTCTTCGACGGTGCGGGCGAAGTTGTCCGGGGTCTGCTTGGGCAGGCCGTAGATCAAGTCGATGTTGATCGAGCGAAATTGCAGGGTGCGCGCCGCGTCGATCACCGCGCGGGTTTCTTCCAGGCTTTGCAGGCGATTGACTGCGCGCTGCACCGCCGGGTCGAGATCTTGCAGGCCGATGCTGACCCGGTTGAAGCCCAGTTCTCGCAGCAGGCCCATGGTCGACCAGTCGGCTTCTCGTGGATCGATCTCGATGCCGTAATCGCCGGAGTCGTCATCCAGCAGATTGAAATGCTTGCGCAGGTGCGCCATCAATTGCCGCAATTCGTCGTGGCTGAGAAAGGTCGGGGTGCCGCCGCCGAAGTGCAGTTGCTCGACTTTCTGCGCCGGGTCGAGGTGGCAGGCGATCAACTGGATTTCCTGCTCGAGCCGCTGCAGGTATGGCAGGGCGCGGCCGCGATCCTTGGTGATGACCTTGTTGCAGGCGCAGTAGTAGCAAATGTTCGCGCAGAACGGCACGTGCACGTAAAGCGACAGCGGGCGCAGGGCCTTGCGGCTGTCGCGCAGGGCGTGGAACAGGTCGAAGGTACCGACCTGACTGTTGAATTGCACGGCCGTCGGGTACGAGGTGTAGCGCGGCCCCGCCAGGTCGTAGCGGCGGATCAAATCGGTGTCCCAACGAATGGCGTCGAGCATGCGGGCATTCCCCCGGATAGGCTGGCAGTGTGAGCGAGTCTAGGGGAGGGCGCGGCGGGGCATCTTGATTTGCATCAAGCCTGGGTCAGTGGCCCATCAGCCAGTGCTGGTGCGGCCCCGGCAGGGTCCAGATGCCGAACAGGATCACCAGCAGACCGCCGGCCATGCGCACGCTGCGTTTGCGCAACAGCGCCGTGACCCGCTCGGCAGCGAGGCCTGTCGCGAGTAAAACCGGCCAGGTGCCGAGCCCGAAGGCGAGCATCAGCATTGCGCTGTCCAGCGCATTGCCCTGACTGGCCGACCACAGCAACGTGCTGTAAACCAGCCCGCATGGCAGCCAGCCCCATAGCGCACCGAGCAGCAAGGCCCGGGGCAGGCTCGACACCGGCAGCAAGCGGTTGGCCACCGGTTGAATGTAGCGCCATAGCCCGCGACCGAGGCTTTCAATGCGGGTCAGGCCGCTCCACCATCCGGCGAGGTACAAGCCCATGGCGACCAGCAGCAACCCGGCCAGAACCCGCATGAACAACGCAGCGGGACTGTTGGCCACGGCCCATCCCGCCAGCCCGATCAGTAATCCGGCCGTGGCATAACTGAGAATCCGCCCGAGGTTGTAGGCCAGCAGCAATCGAAAGCGTCGGCTGCGTTGTTCCTTGGGAATCGCCAGGGTCAGCGCGCCCATCAAACCGCCGCACATGCCCAGGCAATGCCCGCCGCCGAGCAGGCCGAGAATCAGCGCAGACACCAGCAGCGGCGCCAGATCAAGCATGAGGCGGCGCCTTGTCGTCCGGTTTGACCGGCTTGGCTTCGTCCACGGCGGCGGTGTGCTTCGGGTCCTGGTCGTCGAACAGGATGCTGTGGGCCGGGCCGTCGAGATCGTCGTACTGGCCGCTGTCCACCGCCCAGAAGAAGATGTAGACGGCGATGGCCACGATCAGCAGCGCGGCCGGAATCATCACGTAGAGAGCTGGCATCTGTACTCCATGCCCGCGCGGCTCAGGCCGGCAGCGGGCGGGTTTCTGACGTGGCGTTGACGGCCGGCGGGCTCGGCAGGCGAGTCAGGCGCAGGGCGTTGAGCACCACGGTCAGCGAACTGATCGACATGCCGACGGCGGCCCATACCGGAGTGATCCAGCCGAGGGCGGCGAACGGCAACATGAGGCCATTGTACAGCGCGGCCCACAACAGGTTCTCGATGATCACCCGGCGTGTGCGGCGGGCGAGCGTGAAGGCCTGCACCAGCGCGTCGAGCCGGTTGGACAGCAGCACCGCATCGGCACTGGTTTTCGCCAGATCCGTCGCCGAGCCCATCGCCACGCTGATGTCCGCAGCGGCCAGCACCGGCACGTCGTTGACCCCGTCACCGAGCATCAACACCTTGCGGCCGGCCTTGTGCAGTTGTTGCAGCACTTGCAGCTTGTCGTCCGGGCGCAGACCGCCCCGGGCCTCGTCGATGCCCAGTTCGGCGGCGACGCTGGCGACCATCGGCGAACTGTCACCCGACAGCAGCAACGTGTGCCAGCCGCGCGCCTTGCACGCGGCGAGCAGGGCCGGTGCGTCGTCGCGCAGACGGTCGTCGAGGGCGAACCAGGCCAGCGGCCCCTGAGCGTCGCCGAGCAGTAACCATTGGCCTGGTTCGTCGGGCATCTTCGGCACAGGTGCGCCGCTGAGATCACAGACAAAGTCCGCCTGGCCGATGCGTAAACGCTGTTCGCCAACCAGGCCTTCAAGCCCCAGTCCCGGCGTGCTGTGAACCTCTTCGGCGGCCAGCGGCGCCCGGCCAAAGGCGCGGGCAATCGGGTGTTCCGAACGGTTCTCCAGCGCGGCGGCGAGGCTCAGGCACTGATCGCTGTCGAGGGCGCCGAGCGGGCGGATCGAGCGCAACACCAGTCGGCCTTCGGTAAGGGTGCCGGTCTTGTCGAAAATCACCGTGTCGATCTGGTTCAGGCCTTCCAGCACATGGCCGCGGGTCAGCAGCAGGCCGAGTTTGTGCAGGGTGCCGGTGGCGGCGGTGAGGGCGGTCGGCGTCGCCAGTGACAGCGCGCACGGACAGGTTGCAACCAGCATGGCGAGGACGATCCAGAACGCCCGCGAAGAATCCAGTTCCCACCACAGCAGCCCGATGGCGGCCGCCGCGATCAGCGACAGCAGCAGGAACCATTGCGCGGCGCGGTCGGCGATTTCTGCCAGTCGTGGTTTTTCCGCCTGAGCGCGATCCAGCAGGCGAACGATGGCCGACAGCCGCGTGTCCTGACCCAGCGCCTGCACTTCAACGGTCAGCGCACCTTCCACATTCAGCGTGCCGGCGGTGACGGCATCGCCCAGTGTGCGAGGTTGTGGCAGGTATTCGCCGGTCAGCAGCGACTCATCGATGCTCGACTGGCCGTCGAGGATCTTGCCGTCCGCCGGCAGCACAGAACCCGGTTGAACCAGCACTCGGTCGCCAAGGCGCAGTTCGCTGAGCAGGATGCGTTCGCTCTGGCCGGCATCGTCGAGGCGCAGACACGAGGCGGGCAGCAGATTGACCAGTTGTGCGGTGGCAGCGGCGGTGCGTTCCCGGGCGCGGCGTTCCAGATAACGGCCGGCGAGCAGGAACAGGGCGAACATCCCGACGGCGTCGAAATACAGCTCGCCGACCCCGGTGATCGACGTCCAGATCCCGGCGACATACGCCGCGCCGATCGCCAGCGACACCGAGACGTCCATGGTCAGATGACGGGTGCGCAGGTCGCGCATGGCACCCTTGAAAAACGGTGCGCAGCTGTAGAACACAATCGGCGTGGTGAGAAACAGCGCGACCCAGCGCAGGATGGTGTGCAGCTCGGGGCTGAGGTCGATGTTGAATTCCGGCCAGGTGGCCATGGTCGCCATCATCGCCTGGAACCACAGCAGTCCGGCGACACCGAGTTGGCGCAAGGCGAGGCGGTTTTCGCTGGCCAGTTGTTCGCTGGCGCGGTCGGCCTGATACGGGTGCGCGGCGTAGCCGATGTGGCGCAGTTCGCCGAGGATCTGGCTCAGCGGCAGTTGGGCGTCGGCCCAGCGCACATGCAGGCGATGGTTGGACAGGTTCAGCCGCGCCTCGGCCACGGCGGGCAGCGTGCGCAGGTGTTTCTCGATCAGCCAGCCGCACGCGGCGCAACTGATGCCTTCCATCAACAGCGTGGTTTCAGCCAGTTCACCTTCGTGGCGGACGAAGGGTTGCTGCACGTCGGCGCGGTCGTACAGCGCCAGTTCGTCCACCAGTTGCACCGGCAGGGCCTCGGGGTTGGCCGAGGCTTCGCTGCGGTGCTGGTAATAACTTTCCAGCCCGCCGGCGACGATGGCTTCGGCCACGGCCTGACAGCCGGGGCAGCAGAATTCGCGGGATTCCCCGAGCACGACAGCGGTGAAGCGGCTGCCCGTCGGAACGGGCAGGGCGCAGTGGTAGCAGGGGAGTGGGGTGGTCATCAGGAGAGTTGCTTACTTGTCCAGGTCTTCCGCGCCTTGCAGCGGTTCGTCACCGAGCAACAGATCCTTGTCATGGCTGACCACTTCTTCCTCGAACATGCGCCACACCTGGTCACCTTGCGATCCGAGCAACTCGACAAAACGACGGCCTTCGACCTTGTCGTTCACCTGGCCAATGTAACGACCCTGTTCGGTTTCGCTGCGGGTCAGGACAATCTTGCGATCCTTGTCCGGCTGGGTCGGCGAGATCAGGTTCAGTTCCAGGGTTTTCGGCTGGCTGTCGCCGCTCAGGCGCAGATCGACTTCCCCGGTCACGTCGTCCAGATGAACGTTGGCGCGCATTTTCAGGGTCTGTGCCAGCAATTCACGGTCCAGCGAACGGTTGATGCCCTTGCCGGCCTCGTAGTAGTTGTCGTTGACCAGGTTGTCCGGGTTGTTCACCGCAATGGTCACCATGGACAGCGTCAGGGTCACCGAGCAAGCGAGGATCCCGATGATGATCCACGGCCAGAGATGCTTGTACCAGGGGCTTGCGGCGTTTGCTGCGGGCATGTTCAGTTCTCTCAACGATTTTGTGGGCCGATGAACCGGCTCTTGGCTTCTACGTGGACGCTGTCGTCATCGGCATCCTTGAGGATAAATTTCACCTCGTTGGTGCTCGACGGCAGTTGTTCGGGAGCGCTCGACAGCTCGACCGGCATGCTGAAGATTTCCCCGGCCGGCACCTTGATCTCGCGCTTGCCTTGCAGGCGCAGATCCGGCAATCCGGCGGCTTCCAGCACGTAGGTGTGGTCGCGCTGATCCTTGTTCATGATCTTCAGGCTGTAGACGTTTTCGATCCGGCCTTCGGCGTTTTCGCGATACAGCACGCGGTCCTTGCTGACGTCGAAACCCACCAGCGAACGCATGAAGAAGGCCGTCACCAACAGGCTGATCATCGCCAGCAGCACCACGGCATAACCGATCAGGCGCGGCCGCAGTTTATGGGTTTTCTGCCCGGACAGGTTGTGTTCGGTGGTGTAGCTGATCAACCCGCGCGGGTAGTCCATCTTGTCCATGATGCTGTCGCAGGCATCGATGCACGCGGCGCAGCCGATGCACTCGATCTGCAGGCCGTCACGGATGTCGATGCCGGTCGGGCAGACCTGGACGCACATGGTGCAATCGATGCAGTCGCCCAGGCCCTGAGCCTTGTAGTCGACGCCTTTCTTGCGCGGGCCACGGCTTTCGCCGCGACGCGGATCATAGGAAACGATCAGCGTGTCCTTGTCGAACATCACGCTCTGGAAGCGCGCATACGGGCACATGTAGATGCACACCTGCTCACGCAGCCAGCCGGCGTTGCCGTAGGTGGCGAGGGTGAAGAAACCGACCCAGAAATACGACCAGCCATCGGCTTGCCCGGTGAAGAAGTCGAACACCAATTCACGGATCGGCGAGAAGTAGCCGACGAAGGTCATGCCGGTGACGAAACCGATCAGCAGCCACATGGCGTGCTTGGCGAACTTGCGCAGGAACTTGTTGGCGCTCATCGGCGCCTTGTCGAGCTTGATGCGCTGGTTGCGGTCGCCTTCGGTGACCTTCTCGCACCACATGAAAATCCACGTCCACACGCTTTGCGGACAGGTATAGCCACACCAGACCCGGCCGGCATACACCGTGATGAAGAACAGGCCGAACGCGGCAATGATCAGCAGGCCCGAAAGCAGGATGAAATCCTGGGGCCAGAAGGTGGCGCCGAAGATGAAGAACTTGCGTTCCGGCAGGTTCCACCACACGGCCTGATGGCCGCCCCAGTTCAACCACACCGTACCGAAATACAGCAGGAACAGCGCCGTGCCGCCCATCATCCGCAGATTGCGGAACAGGCCGGTGAAAGCACGGGTGTAGATTTTTTCTCGAGAGGCGTAAAGGTCGACGCTGTTGTTCGCGTTCTTGTTGGGGGGCGTGACGTCGTGTACCGGAATCTGATTACTCATCATTGCATCCCACGGCAGTGGAAAAATGCCTCGGCCGATACGTGCCGGCCGGGGTCAGAAAGGGTGTTGCAGTGGCGCAATGATACGCCTGTGATGCCGACGAACGGGTGCGACCTTTGGTCGCGTTGGGGAAAAAACCTGAATGGTGTAGCGAATGTAACAAAGCATGATGCAGATCAATTGACTTGCTAAGTATGGACGGGTTTGCGAGCAGCGTCGTTCGCTGGTCCCGCATTCCTGGCCGACGTTGAGACGAAATCAAAAGGTATCGGCATTTCTGCTGTCCCACGGATTGATCAATGCAACGCCACTGGATTCAAAGTCGGCGACATTGCGAGTGACCACCGTCAGGCCATGCACCAATGCCGTTGCAGCAATCAACGCATCACTTTCATTGGCCTGATCTGGCACATGAAGGCGCGCACATCGCAGAGCGACGGCCGCATCGACCGGCAGGATTCTCGCATCGAAGGCCGGCATCACATGACGCTTGAGCCACGTGCGCAGAACCTTTCCTTGAGCCGGGTCGCGACGCTCCATGCGAAGGACGCCGGTCTCCAGTTCCTTCAAGGTAATGGCCGAGATGAACATGCGGGGGGCAATGACGGTTCTGGCCCAGGCGACAACGTTTTTGTCGGCCTGGGGTTTGCGCAGTTCGGAAATCACATTGGTGTCGAGCAAGTACATTCAGGACAGATCCACGGGGCGGTGAGTGATTACGGCACGCTCGGTTTCGAACTCGATGTCTGCCGCTTCAGGCATGACCAACAGATCGACAATGCTCGCGTTGAGGCCGGTGAGTTTTTCGTACTCCTCAATGCTTAGCAGTACGTGGGCGGGCTTGCCACGGTCGGTGATGATTACCGGCCCGTTGCGCGTGGCTTTTTTGGCACTGCTTGTGTCCTGATTGAATTCGCGGCTGGAAATGGTGGTGATGGCCATCATTGCGACCTCTCCTGAAGAAGGAATGTAGCAACGTTACTACCGCTTCTGGCATCTCACAACCGAGAAGGCTTGACGAGCCTGACCGCTGGTCGGCCATTCAAAGGGCAGAAACAAAAAGGCCCCGCCAGTTCTCACTGGCGGGGCCTTTTTTTGCTTCAAGCGTTGGCCTTACTGGGCCTCGGCTTCCGGTGCTTTTTCACCATGGGACAGGCTGTAAACATAAGCCGCCAGCAGGTGAACCTTGTCGTTGCCTTGCAGCTGTTCCTGAGCAGGCATCTGGCCCTGACGGCCGTAACGGATGGTCTGTTGCAGTTGCGCGAAGCTCGAACCGTAGATGAACGCGGCCGGGTGGGTCAGGTTGGGTGCGCCCATTGCTGGCGTGCCTTTGCCTTCCGGACCGTGGCAGGCCACGCAGTTGGCGGCGAACAGTTTCTGGCCGTTGGCCGGGTCTGCCTTGGTGCCTTCCGGCAGCTTGCGGCCATCGAGGTTGGTCAGCACGAAGGCCGCCACGTCGGCCACGCCTTGCTCACCGATCACTTCCGCCCAGGCCGGCATCACCGCGTGACGACCGCCCATGATAGTGGTCTTGATGGTTTCCGGCTCGCCGCCCCAGCGCCAGTCGGCGTCGGTCAGGTTAGGGAAGCCATAAGCGCCCTTGGCGTCGGAACCGTGGCAGACCGAGCAGTTGGAGGCGAACAGACGCCCACCCATCTTCAGGGCTTGCGGATCCTTCGCGACTTCCTCGATCGGCATTGCAGCGAACTTGGCGAAGATCGGACCGAACTTGGCGTCCGAGCGAGCCATTTCCTTTTCCCACTCGTGAACGCCGGTCCAGCCGGTCTGGCCGTTGGCGAACGGGGTCTGCTTTTCGTTATCGAGGTAGTTGTAGCCTGGCAGCAGACCTTTCCAGCTGCCCAGGCCCGGGTACAGCACCAGATAACCCAGGGCGAAGACGATGGTGCCCACGAACAGCATGAACCACCATTTCGGCAGCGGGTTGTCGTACTCCTCGATCCCGTCGAAGGAGTGGCCGACCGTCTCGTCGGTCTGCTCGGTGCGCTGGCCCTTGCGGGTCGACAGCAACAGCCAGGTCAGGGAAAAGATCGTACCGAGACTGAGGACTGTGACGTACAGACTCCAGAATGTAGTCATTCTTTGTTACTCCTAGAAGCTTGCTCGACGTGCTTGATGGCTTCGGGATCATCCGCGAAGGGCAGCAAGGTCGCGTCTTCAAACTCCGACTTGCGCTTGGGGCTGAACACCCACAACGCCAGACCGATGAAGGCAACCATCACGACAACGGTGCCCAGGCCTCGAATCATCCCGATATCCATTAAGAATCACCGTTTGCTTTTGATGATGGTGCCCAGGCCTTGCAGATAGGCCACCAGCGCGTCCATTTCGGTTTTACCCTTCACAGCGTCTTTTGCACCGGCAATGTCTTCGTCGGTGTAAGGGACGCCGAGCGTGCGCAACACTTCCATTTTCTTGGCCGTGTCTTTGCCGTCGAGCTTGTTTTCCACGAGGAACGGGTAAGCCGGCATTTTCGACTCAGGCACGACGTTGCGCGGGTTGTACAAGTGCGCACGTTGCCAGTCATCGGAGTAACGACCGCCGACACGGGCCAGGTCCGGGCCGGTACGTTTGGAACCCCACAGGAACGGGTGATCCCAGACGCTTTCACCGGCGACCGAGTAGTGGCCGTAGCGTTCGGTCTCGGCACGGAACGGACGGATCATCTGCGAGTGGCAGCCGACACAGCCGTTGGCGATGTAAACGTCGCGGCCTTCCAGTTCAAGGGCGGTGCGCGGCTTCATGCCTTCGACCGGCTTGTTGGTGACGTCCTGGAAAAACAGCGGAACGATTTGGGTCAGGCCACCGACGCTGACGGCGATGACCATGAAGAAGGCCAGCAGGCCAATATTCTTCTCGACAGCTTCATGCTTCATCAGTGAGCTCCAACTACGGCGATCTTGGCGGCGGCTTCAGCTTCAGCCGGGTCCGAGGCGCGAACGGTGCGCCACACGTTGTAGGCCATCAGGAACATGCCGCTGGCGAAGAACGCACCACCCAGGGCACGAACGATGTAGCCAGGGTGGCTGGCCTGCAGCGCTTCAACGAACGAGTAGGTGAGGGTGCCGTCGTCGTTGATTGCACGCCACATCAGGCCTTGAGTGATGCCGTTTACCCACATCGAAGCGATGTACAGCACGGTACCGATGGTCGCGAGCCAGAAGTGCGCGTTGATCAGACCCACGCTGTGCATCTGCGCGCGGCCGAACAGTTTCGGGATCATGTGGTAGATCGCGCCGATCGAGATCATCGCTACCCAGCCGAGCGCGCCGGCGTGTACGTGGCCGATGGTCCAGTCGGTGTAGTGCGAGAGCGAGTTGACGGTCTTGATCGCCATCATCGGACCTTCGAAGGTCGACATGCCGTAGAACGCCAGGGAGACCACGAGGAATCGCAGGATCGGGTCGGTGCGCAGCTTATGCCAGGCGCCCGACAGGGTCATCATGCCGTTGATCATGCCGCCCCAGCTTGGCGCCAGCAGGATGATCGACATCGCCATGCCCAGCGATTGTGCCCAGTCCGGCAGCGCGGTGTAGTGCAGGTGGTGCGGGCCGGCCCAGATGTACAGGGTGATCAGTGCCCAGAAGTGCACGATCGACAGGCGATAGGAGTAGATCGGACGTTCGGCCTGTTTCGGCACGAAGTAGTACATCATGCCCAGGAAGCCGGTGGTCAGGAAGAAACCCACGGCGTTGTGGCCGTACCACCACTGGATCATCGCGTCGGTCGCACCGGCGTAGGCCGAATAGGACTTGAAGAAGCTGACCGGCAGCGAGGCGTGGTTGACGATGTGCAGCATCGCCGTCACGACGATGAACGCGCCGTAGAACCAGTTACCCACGTAGATGTGTTTGGTCTTGCGCTTGGTGATGGTGCCGAAGAACACCAGACCGTAGGTGACCCAGACAATGGCCAGCAAAATGGCGAGGGGCCATTCCAGTTCCGCGTATTCCTTGGTGGTGGTGTAACCCAGCGGCAAGGTAATGATCGCGCCGACAATGACCGCTTGCCATCCCCAGAAGGTGAAGGCCGCGAGGCTGTCGGAAATCAGTCGCGTCTGGCAGGTTCGCTGCACGACATAGTAGGAAGTGGCAAACAGTGCACAACCACCGAAGGCGAAAATCACCAGGTTTGTGTGCAACGGGCGCAGGCGTCCAAAGCTCGTCCACGGCAGACCGAAGTTCAACTCCGGCCAGACCAGTTGCGAGGCAATGAAGACACCGAGCCCCATGCCAAGGATCCCCCAGACCACCGTCATGATGGCGAACTGGCGGACTACCTTATAGTTATAAGCAGTCGGACTGATTGCTGTGCTCATTCTAAGGTTCCACGGTTTGGGTGTTTTATTAGGATTAAAATCGGCCGCAAGTATGTAGAAAGCAGGGGGTCAATGCAACGCGCCATGACCTGGGTCAATGCTTTCCAACGCTGATTCTGCGGCCTTTCCATGCGCCGCGTAAGGACAAAATTGCCCTCGGGCAAAATGTCGCAGCGGACGAAAAAAGCGAGGGGTTCCGGTCGGATGTAACGGGGTGTGTTCGAACGCTCGGTTCGGGTGACGGACGGTAATCGGCACGACAGCCGGTATCTACCGGCCTTTGCGGCCATGTCAGTCAGCCGATTCGTTCAACGCCTCGCTCGGGGTCGACCTGGAACCGGCACGGGCCAGTCCGCATCGAGCAAGCGTAGACCCGAATCCGGGGAACCGAAAGGAGAGGGCAAGAAGGGGTGCGACAATGCGTCGCAAAGAGGCTGGAAACTGCCGCACTGGAAACGTGCGGCAGTGTTGTACTCAATGATTACTTCTTGTTGTCTTCAGTAATCAGTTTTTCTGTATTCAATCCATGGCTAAGGCTGTACACATAAGCCGCCAGCAATTGCACTTTATCGTTGCCCAACAGCTCGTTCTGAGCCGGCATGTGGCCCTGACGACCGTGGCGAATGGTCTGCTCAAGCTGGGTCAGGCTGGTGCCATAGATAAATCCGGCCGGGTGCGTCAGATTCGGCGCACCCATGGCTTCAGTGCCCTGGCCGGTTGCCCCATGACAGGCTACGCACATGGTGCTGAACGTCTGCTGTCCGGCTTGCAGGTCGGCCTTGTTGTCCGCCGGCAGTGGCAGCCCGGCCAGTTCGTGACGCACGTAAGCAGCGACGTTTTTCACGCCCACCTCACCGAGTGACTCGCCCCAGGCCGGCATCGCCGCGATCCGGCCACCCATGATGGTGGTCTTGATCGTCTCGGCACTGCCGCCCCAGCGCCAGTCCTGGTCGGCGAGGTTAGGGAAGCCGAAGGCGCCCTTGGCGTCCGAACCGTGGCACACCGAGCAGTTGGACGCGAACAGACGGCCACCCATTTTCAGCGCCTGCGGATCCTTCGCCACTTCTTCCACCGGCATCGCGGCGAATTTGGCGAAGATCGGCCCGAACTTGGCGTCGGCCTTGCTCATTTCCTTTTCCCACTCGTGAACGCCGGTCCAGCCGTCCTCGTAGCCGGGCAGGATGCCTTTCCAGTTGCCCAGGCCCGGATAAAGGATCAGATAGCCCACGGAAAACACCAGCGTGCCGGCGAACAGCATGAACCACCACTGCGGCAGCGGGTTGTCGTACTCCTCGATGCCGTCGAAGCTGTGGCCCATGGTCTGGTCGACGCTGCCCTTGGTCTCGCCCCGACGGGTGCCGACCAGCAGCCAGGTCAGGCCGATCAGGCTGCCGATGGTCAGTACGCAGATCCACGTACTCCAGAAGGTGGTCATGGCCGGGTACTCCTTGTTTCAGATGCTTGGGTTGGGTCGGGTTGCGGCTCGTCGGCAAACGGCAGCAGGCGCGCTTCGGCGAATTCCGGCGTGCGCTTGCGGTTGAACACCCACAGGGTCAGGCCGACAAAGGCCACGAACACCACGACCGTGCCGAGGCCGCGAATCAGCCCCGCGCTCATTTCTAAGGCCATCTCGATCACCTCTTGCTCTTGATCGCAGTGCCGAGCACTTGCAGGTAGGAGACGAGGGCGTCCATTTCGGTCTTGCCCTTGAGGCTGGCCACCGCGCCGCTGATGTCGTCGTCGGTGTACGGCACGCCGAGGGTGCGCATGACCTTGAGCTTGGTTTCGGTGTGGCTGCTGTCGACCGGTTGGGTGACCAGCCATGGGTAGGCCGGCATTTTCGATTCCGGCACAACGTTGCGCGGGTTGTACAAGTGCGCACGGTGCCAGTCATCCGAGTAACGTGCGCCAACCCGGGCCAGGTCCGGACCGGTACGTTTCGAGCCCCACAGGAACGGGTGATCCCACACGCTTTCACCGGCGACCGAGTAGTGGCCGTAGCGTTCGGTTTCGGCGCGGAACGGACGGATCATCTGCGAGTGGCAACCCACGCAGCCTTCGCGGATGTAGATGTCGCGGCCTTCCAGTTGCAGCGCGGTGTAGGGCTTCATGCCTTCCACCGGTTTGTTGGTCACGTCCTGGAAGAACAGCGGGACGATCTGGGTCAGGCCGCCGATGCTCACGGCGAACACCATCAGCAGCATCAGCAGGCCGACGTTCTTTTCAATCGTTTCGTGTTTCATGGCGGACTCCTCAGGCCATCTGCGCGGCAGCAACGACGTCAGCAGGCTGCGAGGCCCGCACGGTGCGCCAGGTGTTGTAAGCCATCAGGAACATGCCGCTGAGGAAGATCGCCCCGCCAATCAGCCGCACGACGAAGCCTGGGTGGCTGGCCACCAGGGTTTCGACGAAGGAGTAGGTCAGCGTGCCGTCCTCGTTCACCGCACGCCACATCAGGCCCTGGGCGATGCCGTTGACCCACATCGAGGCGATGTAGAGCACGGTGCCGATGGTCGCGAGCCAGAAGTGCGCGTTAATCAGGCCGATGCTGTGCATCTGCTCTTTGCCGAAGACTTTCGGGATCATGTGGTACAGCGCGCCGATGGAAATCATCGCCACCCAGCCGAGCGCGCCGGCGTGTACGTGGCCGATGGTCCAGTCGGTGTAGTGGGAGAGGGCGTTCACCGTCTTGATCGCCATCATCGGACCTTCGAAGGTCGACATGCCGTAGAACGCCAGCGACACCACCAGGAAGCGCAGGATCGGGTCGCTGCGCAACTTATGCCAGGCGCCCGAGAGGGTCATCATGCCGTTGATCATGCCGCCCCAGCTCGGTGCCAGCAGTACCAGCGACATCACCATGCCCAGCGACTGTGCCCAGTCCGGCAGCGCGGTGTAGTGCAAGTGGTGCGGGCCGGCCCAGATGTACAGGGTGATCAGCGCCCAGAAGTGCACGATCGACAGGCGATACGAATACACCGGACGTTCGGCCTGTTTCGGCACGAAGTAGTACATCATCCCGAGGAAACCGGCGGTGAGGAAAAAGCCTACGGCGTTGTGGCCGTACCACCATTGCACCATCGCGTCGGTCGCACCGGCGTACACCGAGTAGGACTTGGTGAAGCTCACCGGCAACTCGAGGTTGTTGACGATGTGCAGGATCGCCACGGTGATGATGAACGCGCCGAAGAACCAGTTGCCCACATAAATGTGCTTGGTCTTGCGCTGCATGATCGTGCCGAAGAACACGATGGCGTAGGCGACCCAGACGATGGTGATCAGGATGTCGATCGGCCATTCCAGCTCGGCGTACTCCTTGGAACTGGTGTAACCCAGTGGCAGGCTGATGGCCGCCAACAGAATCACAAGCTGCCAGCCCCAGAAGCAGAACGCGGCGATTTTCGGCGCAAACAGCTGGGTCTGGCAGGTGCGCTGCACCGAGTAGAACGAACTGGCGAACAAGGCACAGCCGCCGAACGCGAAGATCACCGCGTTGGTGTGCAGCGGGCGCAGGCGTCCGAAGCTGGTCCACGGCAGGTTGAAGTTGAGTTCGGGCCAGACCAATTGAGCCGCGAGAAAAACCCCGAGCCCCATGCCGACGATGCCCCACACCACCGTCATAATGGCGAATTGGCGGACCACCTTGTAGTTGTAGGCGGTACTGATAGAAGTGTTCATGGTTCCCCATCCACGGTTCAGCCGAAGTGAGCGCGCGCAGAAAACGCCGCGAATCCTTCGCCTGGAGTTATAGGCAGACTAAAAGCGAGGCAAGCATGGACAAACAGCACAAGGCCAGTATTGACGGGGATCAATGGGCGCAGTGCCTGCGGGATCACGGGTGGCTTTGGGATGCGGCTGTTGGGGAGGCTTCGGCGACGCTCATTCTTGCCCATGGTGCGGGGGCGCCGATGGACAGTGAGTGGATGACGGATGTGGCTGGGCGCCTTGCTGGGCTTGGTATCAACGTGTTGCGGTTTGAGTTTCCTTATATGGCGCAGCGGCGGGTTGATGGGGTTAAGCGTCCGCCGAATCCGGCGCCTAAGTTGCTCGAATGTTGGCGTGAGGTTTATGGCTTGGTGCGACTTCATGTCGCTGGGGTTTTGGCGGTTGGCGGGAAGTCGATGGGGGGGCGGATGGCCAGTCTTCTTGCCGATGAGCTTGGCGCTGATGCTTTGGTTTGCCTGGGTTATCCGTTTTATGCGGTTGGGAAGCCGGAGAAGCCTCGGGTTGAGCATCTGGCTGGGTTGAAGACTCGGACGTTGATTGTTCAGGGGGAGCGGGATGCGCTTGGCAATCGGGACGCTGTCGAGGCTTACGATCTATCGCCGAGTATTCAGGTGTTTTGGCTGGCCTCTGGGGATCATGATTTGAAGCCGCTCAAGGTTTCCGGGTTTACGCATGAGCAGCATTTGGCTGCCGCCGCGCAGAAGGTAGCCGAGTTTCTCAAGCACTGATCGAGATTTTGAACCGCATGAAGATCGGCTCCCTTTCCCCCTCGCCCCCCTGGGGGAGAGGGTTGGGGTGAGGGGGTAGATCTTGAGCGCGACACACTTTCGATCTGTGTACATATCCGTTGCTGCGGTTAAGCCCACCTAGGGTTTCGCCCTTACGGCGACTCACTTTTTTTACAAACGCCTAAAAAAAGTAAGCAAAAAAACGCTTGCTCCTACGTTCGGCCCGCTCGCTAAGGCTCGGGGTTCCTTCGCTCCGGGATTCATCCGGGGGGCATCGCCTACGGTTTGCTTCGCTGCACCTCCTCTCGATGTGTTTGGCTGCGCCAAACGGTCGCTGCGCTCCCACCCCCGGATAAATCCCTCCACTCAGCCTTCCGACGTCGCCCGTGGATCAAGATCAAAAGCTGCAGCCGAGCTAACGCTCATCCTGTTGAGTGGTGAAAAGCCGATTGAAGTGCCGTTCAAAACCTGAGTTCAACTCGGTATCCCACGTCGGCGTACCTCGTCCAAACACCTCGGTCAGTTCCCTCTCCCTCGGGGCGGTCCGACGTTTCGGGAGGGCTAGGGTGAGGGGAAAGATTTCACTGGCACACTACCAAAACTGAAAACTCCCTCAGCCCAGCATTTCCAGCAAATAAACACGATCGCCTGACCGTGTTTAAAGTACACGAACCGTTACGCCATAACGGCTACAACACCTTGCGTCGTTGCCTACGCGTACGCCAGAATCCGCCGGCTTACGCGGCTTGGAGAGGGCTATATCGTTTCCCTGTCACTGAAAAACAGTGATCGGGTTTGGTAGCCCGTTTCTTGACAGCCGTGTGGCGTCCCTTATGCAGTCTCATTTTTGAGGCTGAGTTTTATATGGTGGCCATGCGTGGGGCTCCTTCGGGGGCGCCGGGGGTTTCTCTGTCTTGACCGGTCTACCAACCCACGTGTGGCCGCCACCCATCGTTTGGTAGCGAAAGTGACGGCTCTTCAATTCTTTCAAGATAGAGAGTCCGTATGTTCAAAATTACGCCAAACCCACCAGAAACCGATTCAATCCCCTACGACGCCGCACTCGAAGCCGAAAACATAAAAACGGCAACCGAGCGGGCGATCAATCATTACCTTGATCCTGGGGCGCAGAAGACGTCCAAGCCATCGCGCAAGCCGGGCAGGATCTATCTGGTCAATCCAACGGTGGATGACGAGACGCTGCTGGTCGAAGCGTGCGAAACGCTGTCGTCGGCCAGTGACATGGCCCGGGATATCGGCGACACCGTCGATCCGTCGCAGCGCAAGGCGATGCAGATTCTGCAGCAGGTCATCATGCTGAGTGAGCTGCTGGTTAATCGTGTGCTGGATAACCATCACGTCTCGCGGTAGTTGCCGCCTCGGTGAGGGGCTTGTCCCCTCACTGCCTGGCAGTCCTCTATAAAAGTCCTCAAGCGACTCTTTCCGGAGTTCCAGCTGATGTCCAAGACCGTCATTCCACCGTTAGAAGATCCGGTGTCCCCCTACGAATTTCCCGATTCAAGAAAACTCCACGACGCGGCCGAACGCGCCCTCGACTATTACCTGACCCCCGCAGCCAAGATCATGGCCACGCCCTACACCCCAAACGACATGTTCAGGGTCAACCCGCAAATTGACACGGAGTCCTTGCTGGCCAACGCCTGCGAATCCCTCGCGTCAGCCACGGTCATGCTCGGTGATTTTGCCGGCCTGCTGGAAGGGCCGAACCGCAAGACGCTGTTGGGCATTGCGCAAGTCGTGATGTTGGGCGAGTTGGCGGTGAATCAGGCGCTGGATAACCTCGTGCCGAAGGAGTAAGTACCAAGACAAAAAAACCCGGAAGCTCTCGCTATCCGGGTTTTTTCTGCATTGCTGTAGGCAAGATCCGAGAGCTGGCAGGTCAGTTGATTAAAAGTCGTCGAGGTCGGGATAGATGACTTTCCCCACGACCCATGGCTCAACAATCTCGCAATGCACCGTACGCAGAAATGAACCCCACTCACTCCGGTTATGGGCATCCGGGCCAGTGATTGTCAGCAAAAGGTATTCATCCCGGAAAGCATCGTAGGCGTAGATAAGCCAGAAGTCGTTGTCAGGATCGTCAACCAGGGCAGTTCGATAATACTGGCGGTCTATTTTTGCCCACCGCGCCTGGGTCGCTTGGGTACTGGCCAGGTGGATGTGATGCATATCGCTGAGGTCGAGTCGTTCGTCTCGCCCGAAAATAGCAGGCAGTTCACCGCACACTTTGTAGTTATAAAAATGAGCGGCGAAGTTTTCCCAGTTGTTGATTTGTTCGAAAAGCGCAGAGATTTTGACTGCTGGCATCTATGGCTACTTTGTTATGGGTAGCTTGCCAGTGATCACATATTTATCGAACGCTTTCTGCCCATCACGCGCGGCTTGCCGGACATCAAGAAAAGTCAGTTCATCGCGAATGACTTTTTTAACCGGCTTGTCGATCTTTCTGGTGGTGGCCATCGGAGCCTCCAAAGGAGATGTATTCATACTGACCAGCTTAAGGGATTGGATTTCTACCGGCAAACGATAGAACTGACCCCAAAGGTGCACCAGTCAGCGGATTCTGGCGTGCTTGTAGGGCATAGCGCCCCGATGTGTAGTCATGCCGTAAGCCACAATAAAAAACCCGGAAGCTCTCGCTATCCGGGTTTTTTGTATTGCAGAACAATCAGCGGTTAAACCGCTCCACCAACGAATATTGCGTATTAGCCGTCTTGGTCAGCTCTTCACTCAGCAACGCCGAGTTATGCGCCTGTTCCGAGGTCTGGTCCGCCAGTTCCGAGATGTTGCTGATGTTGCGGCTGATTTCTTCAGCCACGGCACTTTGCTCTTCGGTCGCGGCGGCGATCTGGGTGGTCATGTCGGTGATGTTGGCCACCGCTTCGCTGATGCCCACCAGGGCCTGGTCCGCTTCCAGTACCCGCGCTACACCTTCTTCCGCCTGGCGATGGCCGGCTTCCATGGTTTGTACGGCGCTGGAGGCGGTCTGTTGCAACTTGGCGATCAGGGCGTGGATCTGGCCGGTGGATTCGCTGGTGCGTTGCGCCAGTTGGCGGACTTCGTCGGCGACCACGGCAAAACCACGGCCCATCTCGCCGGCCCGCGCGGCTTCAATTGCGGCGTTGAGTGCCAGCAGGTTGGTCTGGTCGGCGATGCCTTTGATCACGTCGACCACGCCGCCGATTTCGTCGCTGTCCTTGGCCAGTTGGGTGACGGTCAGGCCGGTTTCACCCACGACTACGGACAGGCGCTGGATGGCTTCGCGGGTTTCGCCGGCGATGTCGCGGCCGCGACCCGTCAGGCGGTTGGCTTCCTGGGTGGCGTCGGCGGTGCGTTGGACGTGGCTCGCCACTTCCTGGGTGGTGGCGGCCATCTGGTTGACGGCGGTGGCGACCTGTTCGGTTTCCACGCGCTGACGTTCCAGACCGCTGGAGCTGTTGTGCGCCAGGGCGTCGGACTGTTTGGCCTGATCGGTCAGGTGCTCGGCGGTGTCCTGCAGACGGGTCAGGCAGGTTTTCAGGCGCGCTTCCTGGCTGAGGATCGACATCTCCAGACGCGCCTGGGCGCCACGGCTGTCGGTGTACATCTGCGCGATCAACGGGTCGGACGTGGTCTGCTCGGCCAGGCGCAGCAGGCGCTTGAGCCCGCGTTGTTGCCATTGCAGGCCCAGCAGGCCCAGCGGCACCGACAGACCGGCGGCGAGGGCGAAGCCCCACTGCGAGTTCAGGGTGGCGCCGATCATGAAGCTCAACTGGCTGACCAGAATGAACGGCAGCCAGTCCTGCACGATCGGCAGCCATTTGTCGCTCGAAGGAATCGCCGACTTGCCCTGGTTGATGCGTTGGTAGAGCGCTTCGGCACGGCGGATCTGTTCGGCGGACGGCTTGACCCGCACCGACTCGTAACCGACCACCTGACTGCCATCGAACACCGGCGTTACATAGGCGTTCACCCAGTAATGATCACCGGTCTTGCAGCGATTCTTGACAATGCCCATCCATGGCAAGCCTTGTTTCAGTGTGCCCCACATGTGCGAAAACACCGCCGCCGGGACGTCGGGGTGACGAACCAGGTTGTGCGGCGCACGGATCAGTTCCTCACGCGAAAACCCGCTGATTTCGACGAAAGCGTCGTTGCAGTAGGTGATCACGCCTTTGGCGTCGGTTGTGGAAATCAACCGTTGCTGAGCCGGGAAAGTCCGTTCGCGTTGTGTAATGGGCTGGTTATTACGCATGGTTTTTCAATCCGCAAGGCTTTGAAAGGTTGTCGGCGGGGTCGGCGATTTGTTGAAGTTTTTTTTCATTTATAAGTACGGCGTCGCAAAACGGGGCTTGCCTCAACCCGCGAGCATCGGATAGGTGAACAGGCCGAAATGCAGCAGGTTCAGACCAAAGTGCGTGGCGATCGCTGCAGCAAGCCCGCCAAAACGATAGGCCAGACCATAGCCGAGCCCCGCCAGGCCCGCCAGCAACACCCATTGCCAGCCGGCGCCCACATGCACCAGACCGAACAGCAGGGACGCCAGCAGCAGCGCGAGGTTTTCGCCGTAGGGCAGGTGTTTGAATTGCCGGCTCAGGCCGCCCTGTATATAGCCGCGAAACAGCGCGTCTTCGACCAGCGTCACCAGCAGCAGGTTGTTCAGCACCCACAGCCACGCCTGATCCGGCCATTTCGGCGCCCAGGTGATCATGCCCAGCAGCACTGCGCCACCCAACGCCAGAATCACGCTCAACGTCAGTGCCAGTGCGGTGGCGTAAACCGTCAGGCGCAACGAGCGTCGCGCGACGATCCACGGGCAGACCAGCAACAGCCAGAAGCCGATCAGCGGTTTGTCGAGGTTTACGAACATCGAGAACGGCACGGCGTTGTCGGTGAAACGCTGCGCCGGGATGGCCCGGCCGTTATAGAAGCCCGGCAGCCAGTGCATGGCCAGCGCCACGGCCAGCACGATAAACAGGCCATGACCGAGAAAACGCCCGACCGGCACGGTTTGCTGGCGCACGGCGTAACCGGCGAAAACCAGCAGTGCAATGGAGATCAGCGCCAGCCAGCCGAGCTGGCCGAAACTCAGCGCCAATCCGTAACCAAGGCTGAGAAGCCCGAGATAGAGCCATGGCAGAGCTGTCATGGAAAGTCCTTGTGCACGATTTGTGGACAGGCTTTCTACACGGGTGGGGCCGAGGGGACAAGTGAAGGTGCGGCAAGAAACCGGGACAACATGCAAACCTGTGGCTGACACCGGAACCTGTGAGAGACCTGTGGGAGCTGGCTTGCCAGCGATGGCGTCTGCACAGTCGACATCTTCATTGACTGACTCACCGCTATCGCTGGCAAGCCAGCTCCCACAAGTTCTCGGGTGTGGCTGAAATGTCAGCGCAGGTTGAGCTTCGCCGCCGCGCGTTCGGTTATTTCAGTGCGCAGCCTCAACGACGGCGTTGCACGCTTGCGGGCTTCTTCAACAACCGCACTGGGTGCCGTCTCCGGGCTACCGGAATCAAACGGCGGCGCCGGCGCATATTCCAGCTGCAATTGCACCAGTTGCGCCGTGTCGACGCCGACCAGTTCCTGCGCCAGTGTCAGGGCAAAATCGATCCCGGCCGTGATGCCGCCCCCGGTAAACAGATTGCCGTCACGCACCACCCGATCCTTCACCGCAATCGCGCCCAGTGTCGGCAGCAGATCGTGATAAGCCCAGTGCGTAGTCGCCCGTTTACCCTGCAACAGACCCGCCGCGCCAAGCACCAGCGAACCGGTGCACACCGACGTCACGTAACGCGCCTTTGCGGCTTGCGACTTGATGAATGCCAGCGTCTGCTCATCTTCCATCAACGGCCCGACGCCTGCGCCACCGGGTACGCAGATCACGTCCAGATCCGGGCAGTCCTCGAACGTGGTGGTCGGTTTCAGCAGCAGCCCGGTGCTGGAGTTGACCGGCACCAGATCCTTCCAGACCAGATGCACCTGCACGTCCGGCAGCGAGGCCAGCACGTCATACGGGCCGGTCAGGTCGAGTTGCTGCACCTGGGGAAACAACAGAAAACCGATCTGCAACGCCATGATTCTTCTCCGTGAAAAGGGGTAGACGGCTTCACTGTAGGCGCGTAGGTTTTGGCGCATACGCCAATCAGCCCTCGAATTACGCCAAATGCCGAAAACCATCCACGTACTCGCGTTCGCCAATGTGCAACTGCTCGATGTCACCGGGCCGTTGCAGGTCTTCGCCTCGGCCAATGACATCGCCCGCCAGCAGGGTTTGCCCGCGCCGTACGCGCCAACGGTGATTACCCGCGGTGGCGGGGCGGTGAACTCTTCCGCCGGGTTGGCAATGCTGGCCGAACCGCTGCCGGAACAGCCCAGCGATACGCTGATCATCGCCGGAGGCTGGGGCGTGTATGCGGCCTCCGAAGATGTCGAGCTGGTGAGTTGGGTGCGCGAACATGCGAGCGGATGTCGGCGCGTGGCGTCGGTCTGCACCGGTGCATTTCTGCTGGCCGCCAGTGGCTGGCTCGACGGCCGCCGCGTCGTCACCCACTGGACCCGTTGCGAACAACTGGCGCAGAAGCACCCGCGCTTGCAGGTCGAGCCCAATCCGATCTTCATCAACGACGGCCCGGTCTGGACCTCGGCGGGCGTCACCGCCGGCATCGACCTGGCGCTGGCCATGGTCGAAGACGACCTGGGTCGCGACATGGCCCTGGACGTCGCCCGGCAACTGGTGGTGTTCCTCAAGCGCCCGGGCGGGCAGTCGCAATTCAGCGTGACGCTGTCACTGCAAAAACAGGGCAATCGCTTCGACGATCTGCACGCGTGGATTGCCGAACACCTGACCTGCGATCTGGGCATCCCGACCCTCGCCGAACAGGCCGGTATGAGCGAACGCAGCTTTGTGCGCCACTACCGCGCCGATACCGGCCAGACCCCGGCCCGGGCCATCGAACTGATCCGCGTCGAAACTGCGCGCCGGTTGCTGAGCGATACCGGGTTGCCGGTCAAACGGGTCGCGGCCAATTGTGGATTTGGCAGTGAAGAAACCTTGAGACGCAGTTTCCTGCGGGCCATGGGCGTGACGCCGCAGGCGTATCGGGAGCGGTTTTCGGTCAGTGCCGGAGCAGATCCAGTAATGCCTTGAGTGTTTCGCCCGGCGCTTCTTCGGGAATGTTATGCCCGACACCGGCCAGCACCCGCCGCTCGTAAACTCCGGTGAAATGATGGGCATCTTCATCGTCTTCCGGTGCCGGGCCGACGCCATCATCGGCACCGCACAGCGAAATCGTCGGAACGCTGATCGCCGGTTGTTTCTCCAGCACCTGCTCCATCCACTCCAGCGCCGGATCGCCCGGCGCATACATGAAGCGATGGCGATAAGAGTGAATCACCACCTCGACGAAATCCGGGTTGTCGAACGCCGGTGCGCTCAGCGGATAGCGCTCGGCGTTCCGCGCCCAGGTCGGCGACCACAACTGCCACAGCAACTCGCACAGCGCCCGTCGATTCTGCGTCAGCCCTTCAACGCCACGGGGCGTGTGGAAGTAATACTGATACCAGAAGCGATGCTCGGTCTCGGGATTCAGCGGCTGGATCGAATGCGGAATGTCTTGCAGGTTGTAGCCATCGCCCGTCACCAACCCGCGCACGCGCTCCGGAAACAGCGCCGCGACAATGCACGCCGCCCGACCACCCCAGTCATAACCGCACAGCGTCGCTTGCTCGATACCCAGCGCATCCATCAGGTCCAGCAGATCCTGAGCCAGCGCCGCTTGCTGGCCGGAACGCAACGTGTCCGGGCTGTTGAAACGGGTCGGCCCGTAGCCGCGCAAGTACGGCACGATCACCCGGTAACCCTTGGCGGCGAGGGGCGGGGCGATTTCGTCGTAGGCGCGAGGAGAGTAGGGGAAGCCGTGAAGCAGGATGACCGGCGTGCCGTTTTCCGGGCCGTGATGCTCATAGGCGATGGTCAGACTTTCGGTCTTGCAAAACTGCATCACGGCTTGGGTCATACGGGATTCCTCAAGTTTCAGCTTCCGCCACCTGATTGAAATACTTGCTGCGATCCGGCGTAAACGTCACCACCATCTTCGTCCGCGAGCAGGTCATGACCCGCTCTGCACCCAGATCGATATCCAGATCTTCCCCACGCAACCCCTGCCACTGGGCGAGGTATTTCAGCGATCCGTACTTTTCATTCTTCTTCAGGCTGCGGCTGACCCCGCCTTTCCAGCCCAGCACCGGCAGTTCATCGGCGCTGCAGCGTTGGGCGAGGTCGGGAAAGCGGGCGGCGCGCTGGCGGCCGATTTCCCAGCATTTGATCAGGCCCTTGTCGGCGGCTTCCCACAGTTCGTCGCGGGTCAGGCCCGTGCGCAGAGGGGAATCGATGGGGCGGTGGATGCGTTGGCTCATTCTGGTTCCTTGAATCGGGTTTTTATTGGACAGCTCCGCTGTGCCCGTTGCGGTGGATGGTAGGGGGGGATGTAACCGCTGGCAACAAGGTATTTCGGGGTGTAAGTGCGAGTTGCGGGCCAAGCGTTACACGGGGTTGGCAGGTCTTTGTAGGTCACGCCATCAACAAGTTGTATCGAAAGGAATCGATTGTGTGGGCCAGCCCTTCTACCGCAAGGCTCTGGGGTGTTTGCCGTTCGTAGGTGGCCATCCTACAAACGGCGATTGGAGTTGAGATCTTTCTTACAGGCTCTGGCGAATAAGGATGACTACGGCTGCCAGTAATTCTTCTCCCCACTCAACTTGCGATCCAGAAAACTCGCCGCGCTGATCAGTGCCAGATGGGTTAACGCCTGGGGCGTGTTACCCAGATGCCGGCCACGATTGTCGAACTCTTCGGCATACAACCCCAGCGGATTGGCGTATCGCAGCAATTGCTCGAACTCCAGGTGAGCTTTTTCCAGTTGCCCGGCCCGGGCCAGACATTCCACGTACCAGAACGAACACGCGGCGAAGGCGCCTTCTGTGCCGGACAAACCGTCGATCCCCGAATCGTCATTGCGATAGCGATAAACCATGCCGTCCCGCACCAGATGTTTTTCGATGGCTTCCAGTGTCGCGAGCCAGCGCGGGTCCTTGGCGCTGACGAAACGCACCAGCGGCATCAGCAACATTGAGCCATCCAGCGCGGTGCCGCCCTGGTATTGCACGAAATGCCCGCGCTCCGGGTTCCAGAAGTTGTCCCAGATGTCGGCATGAATGGCCTGACGTGTCTGATCCCAGCGGGCGAAGGGCGCGGGCAGCGAGCGTTTCGAGGCCAGGCGGATCGCCCGGTCCAGCGCCACCCAGCACATTAGTCGTGAGTGCAGGAAGTGATGTTGCTCACCGCGCATTTCCCAGATGCCTACATCCTTGGTCTGCCAGGTCTCACAGACCTGATCGACCACTTCCATCACATGTTTCCAGCCTTCGTGGGAAATCGCGTCGCCGTATTTGTTGACCAGATAAACGGCATCCATCAGTTCGCCGAAGATATCCAGTTGAATCTGGTCGTAGGCGCCATTGCCGATGCGCACCGGTTTCGCGCCGCCGTGGCCGGACAAATGCGTGAGTTCGGTTTCCGGCAGTTCCTGGCGGCCGTCGATGGCGTAGAGGATGTTGAGTTTCATCGGCTGACCGCTGCAATCACTGACCCGCCCGCGCAGCCAGCGCATGTAGCCGTTAGCTTCATCGACAAAACCCAGGCGCATGAAGGCGTAGACGGTGAACGAGGCGTCGCGGATCCAGGTGTAGCGGTAATCCCAGTTGCGTTCGCCGCCGGGTGTTTCCGGCAGGCCGAAGGTGGCGGCGGCGAGGATTGCGCCGTGCTGGCGTGAGGTCAGCAGCTTCAGGGCCAGGGCAGAACGGTTGACCATTTCCCGCCAGCGACCGCGATAGTTGGACTGGCCGATCCAGTCACGCCAGAACTTCAGCGTGCGTTCGATGCACAGCTTGGCGGCCCCTTCGGCAAAACGCGGATCGTCGCTGGCGCCGAGCATGAACGCTGCCGTTTCATCCTGCTTGAGGGTGAATTGCCCGACTGCCGCATCGTGATCGACGCTCAAGACTTGATCCGAGGCCAGCCGCAATGTCGGCTGCCCGCTGGCGCTGAACAGCACATCCTTTTTATCGACGACCGCGCGAGTTTCAGCGCGGGCGTAGTCATGCCGGACGGCGCAGCGCAGATGAAACGTTGCCTGCCCGCTGACCACCCGAACCCGGCGGATCAAAACCGGTAATGCCTCATCGTTGTCGCCAATGGGCAGCAGATCGGTGATTTCCACCACGGCATGGTCGCTGAGCCAGCGGGTTTGCAGGACGTTGGTGTCGGGCAGGTAAATCTGTTCGCGCCGGGCGTCGGACAGGTCCGGGGCCAACTGGAAAATCCCCGCGTCGGGTGTGTCCAGCAGCGAACAGAAGATCGACGGGCTGTCGAACTCCGGCCAGCAGAAGAAGTCCACGCTGCCCTTGTCATTGACCAGCGCCGCGCTGCGCAAGTCGCCAATGATGCCGTGGGCGTCGATGGGGCTTTGTCGTTCGGAAGAGTGCTCAGCCATTGCCACGGAACTCCGGATAGAGGCTCATGCCGCCGTCGATGAACAGGGTGGTGCCGACGATGTAGTCAGAGGCATCGGAGGCGAGGAACACCACCGCGTTGGCCACGTCCTCGACATCGCCGATGCGCCCGTAAGGGATGAGTTTGAGCAGGGCCTGGCCGGCGTTGCCTTCGGTGGCGTCCTTATTGATCGCCGTGCGGATCGCCCCCGGCGCGATTCCGTTGATGCGGATGCGCTGGTGGCTGACTTCCTGGGCCAGGGTCTGCATCAATTGATCGACCCCGCCCTTGGACGCCGCGTAGTTCACATGCCCGGCCCACGGAATGCGCTGATGCACCGAACTCATGTGGATGATCTTGCCGGCGGCCCGGGACACGCCTTCGCGCACGCCCTGGCGATTGAAAATCCGCAGCGCGGCACGGGCGCACAGGAACTGGCCGGTGAGGTTGACGCCGATCACCGTGTTCCAGTCGGCCAGCGACATATCCACAGCCGCCGCGTCTTTTTGCAGGCCGGAATTGGCCACCAGAATGTCCAGCGTGCCGAAGGCGTCGAGGGTCTGCTGGAACAGTCGCTCCACGTCTTCCTCCTTCGAAACATCGGCACCGATGGCGATGGCCTGGCCACCGTCGGCGACGATCTGCCGGGCCAGCGCTTCGGCGGGATCGGCCTGACGGTTGTAGTTGATGACGACGGCGGCACCGGCGGCGGCCAGGGCTTTGGCGGCACCGTGGCCGATGCCGGAACTGGCACCGGTGACAAGTGCCACCTGGCGGGCGAGGGAAATCTGCATGCGGGGTCGCGCCTTGGGTTGAGGGCTTACCTAGCTGACTGACCCGTGGCGATGAGAGTTCATCTGCAATCATGAAAAGATCGATAGTTTCAGACTTGATAGCGACCGCTGTTGCGATGCCACTCGACACTGCCGGCCAGCCAGCTCTTGATTCCATGCAGGAAGCGTTTGAGCAGTGGTGAGGCGTGCGGCAGTACGGCCAGTTCGGCCGCCTCGTACATGTGCATGATTTCGTCGTGAATCGCGGCACTCTGTTTCATGGCCTGCTCGGGCGAGATCCGCTGATCGCGAACCAGCAACAAGGGCAGGTTGAAATCACCGATCCCGGCCTGTTGTTCCTTGAGGGCCGAGAAAAGGTCATTGGCGATGATGGTGGCACTCGCGGCCAGTGTCGTGACGCGCCTGACTGTCGGGTCGCTGTAGATATTTGCCGGTAGCTCATAGCCCCCAATGATGTCGATCAGCGACAGGCATGGCAGAAAGCTGTTGGTCTGGCGTTGGGCCAGATATTCCCAGATAGCCGGGGTGATGGCTTCGACACGCCAGGCCGCTTCGGCGGTCATGGTGACGAACATGGCAATGATTTCGTGACGTACGCGTGCCACTTGCGCCGGTGTGGCGAGGCTCTCGACGTGTTGCATGTAAGCGCGAAGGGCGATGAGTACCGGATCATTGCCCAGTGCCTGTTCCAGCCCGTATCGATACTGCTCGCTCAAATACACAGGTTCCAGTGCTGCCAATGACAGGGACAGGCGAGGGCCTACCCGTCTTGGCTCTGACCCGGTTCTCTCGTCATCACAGTAATAATCATCCACCGCGAACAGAGCGGCGAAACATTGAGCGGCAAGCAGCAGGCGATCCTGATCGTCCGTGTCCGTGTGGCAGAGCATGGCGAAGCGGCCAAAACCCATGGCCCGGACCCTGGAATGTTGCCCCGGGAAAATCCCGACCTGTTCAATCCATGGCATCAGCCGATCATCCACCGCGGCGGCCAGCGACTCATCGATCCGAAACGGAGCAGGGCAATACAGCGCAGGCACCGCCCATGGGGATGCCGCGTGGGCCGCAGTCTGTTGTGGCGTGAATGGCAGCGCTGGCGAATGCCGAGCAGTCATGAACCATTGGCTTATGCCTTCGACTCCGAACTGCTCGAACACCCGGCGAAACCAGGCTGTGAAATCGTCCGGAGTACGCTCTATCCGTGAAGCGATCTCGGCAAGTGTCAACCATTCCCAATCCTGCGCCTCAACGGGGTTGGGCATCGGGTCTGCCCGGCTTGTCCCGGCCAATATATGGTCGAACTCATGTTCGAACATTTGATTGGAAACCTGCTCGTGGTAGAGCATCGTCGCGACTTTGTGAAGCTTGCAGGTCATTCCCATTTCTTCGCGCAATCGACGATTGGCAGCTGTAACGGTCAGTTCGTCAGGTCGGGGGTGCCCGCAACAGGTGTTGGTCCATAGTCCACCGGAGTGATATTTGCCTGATGCCCGCTGCTGCATCAGCAACTGACCCTGATCGTTAAAGACAAAAATCGAGAAAGCGCGATGGCGTAGCCCTTGAAGGTGGACCTGTGTCTTGGGTGCAACGCCGGTCCGACGATCCTTGGGGGAAACCAGAATCAACATTTCGTCCATCGCTTGGTTCCTGACTGTCTTCGCTATCGGTCTTTTGTCCGAGCGTGTGTGGGGCGTTTCGAGTCGCTGTAGTAAAAGATAGATCGTCTGTAATGACACCTGTCAGACCTGACAGGTTAGGCAGGTTTCACGACAGCCGGTCGCTGTGATTCCGTAGGTTGGCAGGACGATGAGCGGTTCTGCTCCGGATTCTCAGCCTGGGAAACATGCTGGCAGTGATTCAGTAGCCTTTTCACATTCCACCAACAATTCCTCGCTTTCCCGCCCTTCAGGCTTTGTGGCAAGTTGGCCGCCCCTGATGAGGCTGTATCCGATGGCAAACCCTTACCGCGAACTGTTCAACGCCCCCGGCGCCCGGGCCTTTGTGATGGCCGGGATGATCGCGCGCATGCCGATTTCCATGACCGGCATCGGCGTGATCACCATGCTTTCGCAGTTGACCGGCGGCTATGCGCTGGCCGGTGGCGTGGCGGCGACCTTTGCCTTGGCCACCGCATTCTGCGCGCCGCAGGTGTCGCGGTTGGTGGACCGTTACGGGCAGGGGCGGATCCTGCCGGTGTCGGCGCTGATCGGTGGCGGGGCGTTGCTGATGTTGCTGCTGTGCACCCGTTTGCAGGCGCCGAACTGGACGCTGTTCGTCTGCGCCGCGCTGGCCGGTTGCATGCCGAGCATGTCGGCGATGGTGCGGGCGCGCTGGACGGAAATCTATCGTGGCCAGCCGCAATTGCAGACCGCGTATGCGCTGGAATCGGTGCTCGACGAAGTCTGCTTCATTGTCGGGCCGCCGCTGTCTGTGGGGCTGTGCGTCGGCGTGTTTCCCGAGGCCGGGCCACTGGCGGCGCTGATAATGCTGGCGATTGGCGTGACGGCATTCGTCGCCCAGCGCGGCACCGAGCCGCCGGTTCATCCTCACGAATCGCATCATCAGGGTTCGATCATTCGTTCCACCGACGTGCAATGGCTGCTGCTGTTGATGGTCGCCATGGGCATGATCGTCGGCGTGGTCGATGTGGTCAGCGTCGCGTTCGCCCAGCAGCAGGGGCAACCGGCGGCGGCGAGCATCGTGTTGTCGGTGTATGCCATCGGTTCCTGCCTGGCCGGCATCGCGTTCGGGGCGATGCGCTCGAAGCTGCCGTTGCCACGTCTGTTTCTCTATGGCGGCCTGGCGACCGCAGTGACCACGCTGCCGCTGTTGCTGGCGACCAACATCTTCGGCTTGGCCGTGGCGGTGTTCATCGCCGGGCTGTTCTTCTCGCCGACCCTGATCGTGGCGATGGCGTTGATCGAGCGCATCGTGCCGCCGGCCAAGCTCACCGAAGGCCTGACCTGGCTGGTGACCGGCCTGAGCATCGGCGTGGCCATCGGCGCCGCCGGTTCCGGCGCGCTGGTAGATGCGTTCGGCGCCCGCAGCGGGTTCTGGCTGGCGATAGTGGCCGGGGCGGTAGTGCTGGCGTCGGCGGTGCAGAGTTTCCGTCACTTGAAGTGATCGACGCAGTGGACTAATTCCCGTCGTACCTCATCCGTTCTCTTTTACAGATAACCCATTGAGGTAAACGCGGTGACAAAGCTGACACTGCTGTGCCTGCCCTATTCGGGCGCCAGCGCCATGGTCTACAGCCGCTGGCGGCGCCAGTTGCCGTCGTGGATGCAACTGCAACCGGTGGAGTTGCCCGGGCGCGGCGCGCGCTACGACGAACCCCTGCAAATCGACATGCGGGCGCTGGCCCGGCAACTGGCCCGTGAGCTCAAACCCACATTGCAAACGCCGTATGCGTTGTTCGGGCATAGCCTGGGCGCGCTGCTCGCGTGTGAACTGGCTCATGCCTTTCGCGATCTTGGCGCGCCCGAAGCGGTCGCACTGTTCGCGTCAGGCACGGCGGCCCCAAGCATGCGCAGCGATTACGACCGCGGTTTTGCCGAGGCGCGCAGCGACGAGGAATTGATCGACCAGTTGCGCACCTTTCAGGGCACCAGCGAAGAAGTGCTGGCCAACCAGGAGCTGATGAGCCTGACGCTGCCGGTGCTGCGTGCCGATTTCATGATGTGCGGCCGCTTCACACCGGTGGAACGGCCACTGCTCAATTGCCCGGTGCATGTGCTGGGCGGCAAGGAAGACCGGGCGACCACCGAACAATTGATCGGCTGGAGCAAAGAGACCCTTGGCAGCTTCTCGGTGGACATGATGACCGGTGGGCACTTCTTCATTCATGAACACGAAGCCCGGGTCATCCGCACGCTCAAGAGTCACCTGGAAGTCCATCACCGGCGCCATGCGCTGTCGGCGGCACCGGCGCTGTGAAGCGCGGTTCACCTATCGAGTGTTTTGAGGAGGCCAGTCATGGCTGTTGCTGAGGGATTTTCCGTCCGTCCGTTGTTGCCGCAACGCGGTCGCCTGCCGCTGCTGGTGGAGGCGAGCGATGCCGATACGGATTTGCTGGCGGTGTTCGATGAGCTGAAAGAACTGGTCGATGAGCATTTGCTGCGCGATGGCGGCCTGCTGTTTCGCGGGTTTCGCCTGGACGGTGCGGAACGCTTTCGCGAATTCGCGGCGAGTTTCGGCCATCCACTGTTGAACTACGAGTTTGGCTCCACGCCGCGCACCAACGTAACCCAGGGCGTGTACACCTCCACCGAGTACCCGGCGCACCAGAGTATTCCGCTGCACAACGAGCAGGCCTACTCCCGGGACTGGCCGATGAAGATCTGGTTCTACAGCATGATCGCGGCCAGATCCGGTGGCGAAACGCCGATTGCCGACAGTCGCGAAGTGTATCGGCGGATTCCGGTAGCGATCCGCGAACGTTTCGTCAGCAAGGGCCTGATGTACGTGCGCAATTTCGGCAACGGGCTGGATGTGGCCTGGGAGGATGTGTTCAACACCGACGACCAGGCTGAAGTCGAAGCCTATTGCCAGGCCCACGGCATCATTTGCGAGTGGAAGGACGACGGAGAGCTGCGCACCCGCCAGAGCTGTCAGGCCGTGGCGCAGCATCCGGTCACCGGGGACATGGTCTGGTTCAATCAGGCGCACCTGTTCCACATTTCCAACCTGCAACCGGAGGTGCGCGAGAGCCTGCTGGACATCGTCGATGAAGAGGACTTGCCGCGTAACGTCTATTACGGCGATGGCTCGCCCATCGAGGATGAGGTCCTGAGCCAGATCCGCGCGGTGCTCGACGACTGCGCCATCAGCTTCCCGTGGCAGGAGGGCGATGTGCTGATGCTCGACAACATGCTGTCGGCCCATGCCCGCTCGCCGTTCGAAGGCCCGCGCAAGGTCATCGTTGCCATGGCCGAGGGGCATTCACAGGGCGCGCTCTGAACGGTCGCGCCGCTTGAGTGACAGGGTGCCGAAGCCGGTTCTGTGCCGGCTTCGGCATTTGTGTGTCGATCCCTTTTGTTGCCGCCCGGGGATTGCCCGGCCCCGCTAAATCGTTGCGTTTGTCATTCGTTCTTGTTGATACGACCGGGCCTCCTGGTCACGCCGCCGATCAGCAAGGACCCAATGCATGAATGCCGCAGACGCACAGAAACTAGCCCGCCGCTTTATCGAATTGCCTCAGGACAAACGCCGTTTGTTCCTCGCCGGCATGGCCCGTGAAGGGATCAATTTTGCGCAGCTGCCCATGACCGCCTGCATCGGGGTCGCCGAGCGCGACGGCCTGTCCTATGCCCAGCAGCGGATGTGGTTTCTCTGGCAGATGGACCCGCAAAGTGCCGCCTACAACCTGCCGATGGCCGTGCGCCTGAGCGGTGAGTTGCAGCCCGAGGCGCTGGAGCAGGCGTTCAGTCGGTTGGTGGCGCGGCATGAGTGCCTGCGCACGACGTTCGGGCAGGAAGGCGAACAAGCCTTCCAGAAAGTCGCCGAACCGCAGCCCGTCAAGCTGACCCTCACTGACCTGAGCGTGTTGCCTGAAGAACAACGCTGGCCGCTGGCCCGACAGCACATGATGGCCGAGGCCACGCAAGCCTTCGATCTGGAAAACGGGCCGTTGCTGAGCCTGCGCCTGCTGCGGCTGGACGCGCACGAACACGTGCTGTTGCTGACGCTGCATCACATCATCGCCGACGGCTGGTCGATGAACATTCTCATCGATGAATTCATGCGCACCTACGCAGCGCTGGTGGCGGGAACGGCGCCGCAATTGCCGCCGATCACCGTGCACTACCGCGATTACGCGCTGTGGCAACGCAGCTGGCTGGAGGCGGGCGAGGGCGAGCGTCAGCTCGACTACTGGCGTGCGCAACTGGGCGACGAACATCCGGTGCTGGAACTGCCGACCGATCGCGCCTACCCGGCCCAGGCCAGTCACCGTGGCGCGCGTCTGGAAACGGTCATCGACGCCGGCCTGCGCCAGGAACTGAAAAACCTCGCACAGCGTCAGGGCGTGACCCTGTTCGTGGTCTTGCTGGCGGCGTTCAAGACCTTGTTGCATCGCTACAGTGGCCAGACCGACATCCGCGTCGGCGGCCTGATTGCCAACCGTACCCGCAGCGAAACCGAAGGTCTGATCGGCTTCTTCGTCAATACGCAGATCCTGCGCAGCGTGGTCACCGCCAACACCCGCTTTGCCGATCTGTTGCAGAGCGTGCGCCAGGCCGCTGCCGGCGCGCAGTCCCATCAGGACCTGCCGTTCGATGCCTTGATCGAGGCCTTGCAACCGGCCCGCAGCCAGAGTCACAACCCGCTGTTCCAGGTGATGTTCAACCATCAGCCGCTGGTGACGGATTTGCAGCAGGCGCAGCTGACGGCCGGCCTGCAGGTCGGTTACCTGACCGAAGAACAACTGACCGGCAGCGGTCGTGAACATGCGGCCACCAGCGACCTGATGCTCGATACCCGGGAAGAGGGCGAGCAATTGTTCGCCGCGTTCACCTACGCCACCGACATTTTCGACGCGTCCACCATTGCCGCGCTGGCCGGGCACTGGCGCAACGTGCTGGTCTCGGTCTGCCGCGATCCGCAGCAGTTGATCGGCGAAGTTTCGATGCTGGCCGCTGCCGAGCGCGAAGGCCTGATTCAGACCGCCGAAACCAGCCCTCCACAGGCCGGCATTCAGGCCCTGTTCGAAGCCCAGGTGGCGCGTACGCCCGAGGCATTGGCGGTGGTTCTGGCGAGCGAGCCGGCGCCTTCAATCAGCTATGCCGAACTGAATCAACGCAGCAATCGTCTGGCCCACCAACTGCGTGCGCAGGGTGTCGGCCCGGACGTGCTGGTCGGCGTGGCGCTGGGGCGTTCGCTGGAACTGGCGGTCGCCTTGCTCGGCGTGCTCAAGGCTGGCGGCGCCTATGTGCCGCTGGATCCGCAAACCCCGCCCGAGCGCCTGCGTCATGTACTCGACGACAGCGGGCTGAAACTGTTGTTGAGCGACCGCCAGACACTGGCCGCTCTGCCAACCCTCGACGGCGTGGAAAGCCTGTGCCTGGACACGCTGCCGGACGGCGGCGCCAGCGACAATCTGCCGGTGACCGTCGCGCCGCAAAACCTGGCCTACGTGATCTACACCTCCGGTTCGACCGGGCGGCCCAAAGGCGTGGCGATCAGTCACGCCGCCCTGAGCGAGTTCATCGAGCGCGCCATCGACTACAGCGACCTGCGCGAAGGCGACCGGGTGCTGCAGTTCGCGACCAGCAGTTTCGACGGGTTCGTCGAGCAGTTCTTCCCGCCGCTGTGCCACGGCGCCGGCGTGGTGCTGCGCGACGCGCGTCTGTGGGACAGCGCGACGTTGCATCAAGCCATCCTCGAACACGGCATCACCCTGGCCGACTTGCCGGCGGCGTACTGGTACTGGCTGGTGCAGGAATACGCGGCCAATCCGCCGGCGCATTTCGGTGCGCTGCGCCAGATTCACGTGGGTGGCGAGGCAATGGCGGTGGACGGTCTGCGTCTGTGGCAACAGGCCGGGCTGGGTCATGTGCGCCTGCTCAATACCTACGGCCCGACCGAGGCCACGGTGGTATCGACGATCCATAACTGCTCGACGTTGACCGCAGACGCCGTGTCATGGCGTGGCATTCCGATTGGTCATGGTTTGGCTGACCGTCGCCTGTACGTGCTGGACGATGATTTGAACCTGCTGCCGCAAGGTGCGGTGGGCGAGTTGTACATCGGCGGCCCGGGCCTGGCGCGGGGATATCACCGCCAGCCGATGCTGAGCGCCGAACGTTTCATTGCCGATCCGTTTGCCAGCGGCGAACGCCTGTATCGCACCGGGGATCGTGCCCGTTTGCGCGCCGACGGTGCCGTGGAATACGTCGGTCGGGTCGACCATCAGGTGAAGATCCGTGGCTTCCGCATCGAGCTGGGCGAGATCGAGTCGCGCCTGCAGCAATGCCCGGGCATCCGCGAGGCGGTGGTGCTGGCCTTGCCGCTGAACGGCAGTCAGCAGTTGGTGGCGTATCTGGTGGTCGATCAGGACGTGCTGGAGGGCGTGGCCGGGCAGTCGGCGTTCCGTCAGCAGATCAGGACGGCGCTGCAAGCCAGGCTGCCGGACTACATGGTGCCGGGCCATCTGCTGCTGTTGGCGCAATTGCCGCTGACCCCCAGCGGCAAGCTCGACCGCAAGGCCCTGCCGGCGCCGGATGTGGACCAATTGCAGGTCGACTACCGGGCCCCGCAATCGGACATCGAACAGGCCCTGGCGCAGATCTGGGCAGATGTCCTGCAAGTGCCCCGGGTCGGGCTGGACGATCACTTCTTCGAACTCGGCGGCCATTCGCTGCTGGCGGCCCAGGTGATCGGCCGCATCAAGAAACAACTGAACGTGGTGTTGCCGCTGCGCAACCTGTTCGAACAACCGTTGCTCGGCGATCTGGCTCAGGCGGTGGCACAGCTGGCCGAGGGTGCAACGGATAACGACTGGTCCGACATGGACCTGTTCATGAATGAATTGGAAGGAGAAGAAGTATGAGCGGCAGCATGGCGGAGCGTATCGCTAAAAGGTTCGTCGGTTTGCCGCTTGAGCAGCGCCGGCAGTTTCTGGCCAAGCTACGGGAGGAAGGCAAGGACTTCAGCCTGTTGCCGCTGCCGGTCAGTCGTCATGACTGTGCGCAGATTCCGTTGTCGTTCGCCCAGCAGCGTCTGCTGTTTCTCTGGCAGCTCGAACCGCAGAGCGCCGCGTACAACATGGCCGCCGGCCTGCGCCTGAAAGGGCGGCTGGATGAGTCGGCGCTGACCCGCTCGCTGGATCACCTGATGGCGCGCCATGAAGTGCTGCGCACGGTGTTTCGCACCGACGGTGACCAGCCGCACCAGGTGATTCTCGAATCCCAGGGTGTCGCGCTGGAACGCATCGATCTGACCGGTGTTGCCGCGCAGGAACGTGAGCAGGCCCTGGCCGAGCAAGTGCAGAAGGTGACCGCGCAGCCGTTCGATCTGCGTCATGGTCCGCTGTTGCGCGCCAGTCTGTTTTGCCTGGCCGACGATGAGTTCGTGCTGGTGGTGAGCATGCATCACATCGTCTCCGACGGCTGGTCGATGGACGTGATGGTCAAGGAATTCGTGCAGTGCTATCAGGCGTTCAGCCTGGAGCGCGAGCCGCAATTGCCGGAACTGGCCTTGCAATACGCCGACTACGCCATCTGGCAACGCCGCTGGCTGGAAGCCGGAGAGGGCGAACGTCAGCTCGATTACTGGCGTCGGCAACTGGGCGAGGAACATCCGCTGCTGGAAGTCGCCCCGGACTTTGCCCGGCCGCTGACTCAAAGTTTTGAAGGCCGGACCCTGAGTTTCGATTTCGGCGCGGACCTGTCGCGTCAGCTCAACGGCTTTGCCCGTGCGCAAGGCATCAGTCTGTTCATGCTGGTGCTCGCCGGTTTCTCGCTGTTTCTGTCGCGTCAGGCCGGGGAGCGTGACATCCGCGTCGGCGTGCCCAATGCCAACCGTAGCCGCGCCGAAGTCGAAGGGCTGATCGGTTTCTTCGTCAACACCCAGGTACTGCGCTGCGAGGTGGACGAGCGGGGCAGTTTCGAGGATCTGCTGGCGCGGGTGCGCGAGGCATCGTTTGGCGCCCAGGCCCATCAGGAGCTGCCGTTCGAACAACTGGTGGACGAACTGATCGCCGAACGCACCCTGGGCCATAACCCGTTGTTCCAGGCCAAGTTCAACCAGAACGTCGGCATGCAGAAACAACGCTCGATGGCGCTGCCGGGCCTGAGCGTGGCGGAATACCCGCTGGACAAGGACGGCACCCACTTCGATCTGGCGCTGGACATCACCGACGACGGCACGCTGATCCACGGGCAGATGACCTACGCCAGCGACCTCTATCAGCACGCGACCGTCGAAGGTTTCGTCCCGGCGTTGCTCGGGTTGTTCGGTGCACTGCTGAAGGCGCCGCAAGCGCCATTGCACACCGTGGCGACCGCATTGCCGAGCGCTTTCGCGGCACCGCGTGAACCGGCATTGTCGGTGCTGCAGCACTGGGCGCGCGAAGTTGCGCGCCAGCCGCTGGCAATGGCTGCCCGTGACCTGAATGGTGGGCTGAGTTATCAGGCTCTGGATCAGGCGGCCAATCGTCTTGCGCATCATCTGTTGGCCCAAGGCGCAGTTGTCGGTCAACCGGTGGCCGTGCTGCTGGAGCGTTCGCTGGACTGGCTGACCTGCGTGCTGGCGATCTTCAAGGCCGGCGCGGTGTACATGCCGCTGGACGTCAAGGCCCCGACGGCACGCTTGCAGCAGATGCTCGGCGCTGCCGGGGCACGGGTGCTGATGTGCGCTGAGGGTGATTCGCGGGTTTCGGAACTGGCGGTCGCCGGTTGTCAGGGGCTGGCGTTCGATGCGACGCAATGGCAACAGCAGTCGGTGACGGCCCCGACCTGCGAGTTGTCGGCGCAGTCCCCGGCCTATGTGATTCACACCTCCGGCTCCACCGGCCAGCCCAAGGGTGTGCTGGTCAGCCATGGTGCGTTGGCCAGCTATGTGCGCGGGGTGCTGGAGCGTCTCGAACCGGCAGCAGACACCAGCATGGCGCTGGTCTCGACCATTGCGGCGGACCTGGGTTTCACCGTGCTGTTCGGCGCGTTGTGTTCCGGCCGCTTGCTGCATGTATTGCCGGAAGAGCTGGGCTTCGATCCCGATCGTTTCGCCGAGTACATGGCCAGCCATCGGGTGGGCATGCTGAAGATTGTTCCGGGGCATCTGGCCGCGTTGCTGCAGGCATCCCGCGCGGCAGACGTGCTGCCGGAGCAGGCGCTGATCGTCGGCGGCGAAGCCTGTTCGCCGGCGCTGGTGGAGCGTGTGCGGCAACTCAAGCCGGGCTGCCGGATCATCAACCACTACGGCCCGAGTGAAACCACCGTGGGCGTGTTGGCTCATGAGGTCGGTTCGCTGGAAACCGGTGTGCGCAGCGTGCCGGTCGGCACGGCGTTGGCCGGCGCCCATGTGTATGTGCTCGACGATGTACTCAACAGCGTGGCCGATCAGGTTGCGGGTGAGCTATACATCGGCGGCGACAGTGTTGCCCTCGGCTATCTCGGTCAACCGGGGCTGACGGCCGAGCGTTTCGTACCTGATCCGTTCGGGCCGGCCGGTGCGCGGGTGTATCGCAGCGGCGACCGGGTGCGCCGCAATCGCCGGCAGGCGGTGGAATTCATCGGTCGCGCCGACGATCAGGTCAAGGTGCGCGGCTACCGGGTGGAGCCGGCGGAAGTCGCTCGGGTGCTGCTCGGTCTGGACGGTGTCAGCGAAGCGGCGGTGCTTGCACTGGCGATGGATGACGACCCGGCACGCCTGCAACTGGTGGCCTGGTGCGTGCCGGCGGCGGGTGCTGCGTTGAAGCCCGAAAACCTGCGTGAACAACTGCAAGCCAGTCTGCCGGATTACATGGTGCCGGCGCAGATTGTCGTGCTGGAGCAATTGCCGCTGACGGCCAACGGCAAACTGGACAAGCGCGCCTTGCCGGTGCCGGGTGTGGTGACGCAGCGTTATGTTGCGCCGGTGGGCGAGGTCGAGGAGAAGCTCGCGGCGATCTGGGCCGATGTGCTCAAGCTGGAGCGTGTGGGCAGCACCGACAACTTCTTCGAGCTGGGCGGGGACTCGATCCTCAGCCTGCAAATCATTGCCCGGGCCAAGCGTCAGGGCATCAAGTTGAGCCCCAAGCAACTGTTCGAGAAACAGACCGTCGGCCAACTGGCGGCGGTGGCCAAGCTGATCGAAGCCAAACCCGTGGCGGCAGCGCCGAAGAAAGTCGGCGGCCAACTGGCTTTGTTGCCGATTCAGGCACGCTTCTTTGAAACCCCGATTGCCCGGCGCCAGCACTGGAACCAGTCGCTGATGCTGCAACCGCAGGTGCCGCTCGATGCCGGACATTTGCAAGCTGCCCTGGCGGCCATGGTCGAGCAGCATGATGCGCTGACCTTGAATTTCCAGGCGTCGGGCGATGGGTGGCAGGCCACCTTCCAGACGCAACGCGACCCCGAACGGCTATGGGTGCGCGAGCTGGAAAACCTGGAGCTACTGACCGAGCTGGCGGATCTGGCGCAGCGCAGTCTGGATCTGCAACAAGGGCGATTGCTGCGTGCGGTGCTGGCGAATCTGCCGGGCGGTGAGCAACGCTTGTTGCTGGTGATCCATCACCTGGTGGTCGATGGCGTGTCCTGGCGCATCCTGCTGGAGGATCTGCAATCCGCTTACACCGCACTGGCCGCCGGCCAGCCGCTGGTGTGGCCGGGCAAGAGCAGCTCGCTGCAGAGCTGGGCCGAACATCTGCATCGTTATGGGCAGAGTGAAACGCTGAACGCGGAGCGCGCGTACTGGCTGAAGACCCTGAGCGACGGCGACGCCGAGTTGCCACGGGACTTTGCGCAAGATGTGCAGACTCAGGAGCAGGCGCAGCGCGTCAGTTCGCGCCTGAGCCAGGCACTGACTCAAAAATTGCTCAAGGTGGCACCGGCCGCGTATCGCACGCAGATCAATGATCTGTTGCTCACTGCGCTGGCGCGGGTGTTGTGCGACTGGAGCCGGCAGCCGTCGGTGCTGATCCAGCTGGAGGGGCATGGTCGCGAAGACCTGTTCGACGATCTCGATCTGAGCCGTACCGTGGGCTGGTTCAGCAGCCTGTTCCCGGTACGTCTGACGCCACAGGCGACGCCGGGCGAATCGCTGTGCGCGATCAAGGAGCAACTGCGCGCCGTGCCGGGCAAAGGCATCGGCTATGGTGTGCTGCGCTATCTGAGTGACGCGGCCGAGCTGCGTTCGCTGGCGCCGCCACGGGTGACGTTCAACTACCTGGGGCAGTTCGACGGCGATTTCAGCGCCGCCGAGGGTGCGCTGTTCGTGCCGTCCGGTGACAGCACCGGGGCAAATCAGGACGCCGCAGCGCCGTTGGGCAACTGGCTGAGCATTGACGGTCAGGTGTATGGCGGTGAGCTGGAGCTGACCTGGACGTTCGGTGCAGACATGTACCGCGTCGAAACGATGCAGGCGCTGGCCGACGCTTACCGGATCGAGCTGGAACGCCTGATCGAGCACTGCTGCGACAGCGGCCACGCTGGCGTCACGCCGTCGGATTTCAGTCTGGCGACCCTGACTCAGGCGCAACTTTCGGCATTGCCGATCCCGGCCCGGGAAATCAGCGACCTGTATCCGTTGTCGCCGATGCAGCAAGGCATTCTGTTCCACAGCCTCAACGATCCCGACAGCCCGGCATACACCAACCAGTTGCGGGTCGACGTGCAGCATCTGCAGGTCGAGCGTTTCCGTCAGGCCTGGCAGCAGACCCTCGACGCCCACGACATTCTGCGCACGGCGTTTGTCTGGCCGGGCGATGCCGCTGCGGCGGTGCAAGTGGTTCGCCAGAACGTGCAGATGCCATGGAGCGTACAGGACTGGCGTGGCCGCAACGACCTCGACAGCGCACTGGAGCAACTGGCCGGCGACGATCTGGCCAACGGTTTCGAGCTGACCGGTGCGCCGCTGTTGCGGGTTGCCCTGGTGCGTACGGACGAGTCGACGCATCACCTGATCTACACCTGTCACCACATCCTGATGGACGGCTGGAGTACTTCGCAGTTGTTCGGCGAGGTGTTGCAACGTTATGCGGGCATGACCCCGGCCAGCGCTCAGGGGCGTTACCGCGATTACATCGAATGGCTGGGCCAGCGTGATCAGCCGGCCAGTCAGGCGTTCTGGAAACAGGCGCTGGCCGAGCTTGAAGAGCCGACGCGACTGGCCAGTGCCGTGCCTGCGCCCCTGGCCGGTGCCGGCGGTTATGCCGACCACCAGCATGTGTTCAGCGAACAGCTGACAGCGGATCTGAACCGCTTCGCACGGGAGCAGAAAGTCACCTTCAACACCCTGGTGCAAGCAGCGTGGCTGGTGCTGTTGCAGCGTTATACCGGTCAGGATCACGTGGCCTTCGGGGCCACGGTCGCCGGTCGCCCGACCGATTTGCCCGGCGTGGAGCAGCAGATCGGCCTGTTCATCAATACCTTGCCGGTGGTGGCCGCGCCGTCCGCCGACCTGGCGGTGGAACAGTGGTTGCAGCACGTGCAGGGCCTCAACCTGGCGCTGCGTGAACACGAACACACGCCGTTGTATGACATTCAGCGCTGGGCCGGACTTGGCGCCGGGGCGTTGTTCGACAGCATTCTGGTGTTCGAGAACTATCCGATGGCCGAAGCCCTGCAACAGGGGCCGGACACCGGTCTGGCGTTTTCGGCGATCCGTCGACAGGAGCAGACCAACTACCCGTTGACGCTGGTGGCGGTCACCGGTCGTGAGTTGAGCCTGGGTGTCAGTTACGATCAGGCCCTGTTCGATGCTGCGACGATCGTTGATCTGAGCCAACAGCTCGAACGCCTGCTGCGCCAGTTCCTCGACAACGCCACGCAAGCACTGGGCGCGTTGCAATTGCTCGACGACTCGCAGCGTGAGCAAGCGATTGCCTGGGGCAAGGTGGAAGTCACGGCGCTGGCGCCGCGCACGGTGCTGGAATTTATCGAAGAACGTGTCGCGCAACGACCCGACGCTCCAGTGGTGGTGTATGCCGAACAGCAGATCGACTATCGCGCGCTCGACCAGCGGGCCAATCGTCTGGCGCACAAGCTGCAAACACTGGGGGTAGGGCCGGAAGTGCGAGTCGGCGTGTGCATGCGCCGCACCCCGGACATGCTGGTGGCGCTGCTGGCGATTCTCAAGGCCGGTGGCGCCTATGTGCCGCTGGACCCGGACTACCCGCAGGAACGTTTGCTGCACATGCTAGACGACAGCCGTGCGGCGGTGCTGCTGACCGAGCCGGCGGCGCAGGCGATGCTGCCCGAGACATTGAGTGCCCGGGTGGTGCTGGTGGAGGCGGGCGAGCAGTGGCTGGCCGGTTATCCCTCCACCGCGCCGGTGGCCGGTATCACCGGGCAAAACCTGGCCTATGTCATCTACACCTCGGGTTCCACCGGCAAGCCGAAAGGCGTCGCCATCAGCCACGCCAACCTCTCGGCGTTGATCCAGTGGTCGCAAGGGGTCTACCGTGAGGAGCAATTGCGCGGTGTGCTGGCGTCGACGTCGATCTGCTTCGACTTGTCGGTGTGGGAGATCTTTGTCACCCTGGCCAGCGGCGGCTGCATGGTGCTGGCGGACAACGCGCTGGCCCTGGCGGACTTGCCGGCCCGCGAACGGGTCACGCTGATCAACACGGTGCCTTCGGCGATTGCCGCGCTGCAACGGGCGGGGCAGATTCCGGCGTCGGTCGCGACCATCAATCTGGCCGGTGAACCGCTGAAGCAGAGCCTGGTAGACACCCTGTATGCGACCACGGCGGTCCGGCAGGTCTACGACCTGTACGGGCCGTCGGAAGACACCACCTATTCGACGTTCACCCTGCGCACCGCGCACGGTCAGGCCAATATTGGCCGGCCGCTGGCCAACACCGTGGCGTACCTGCTCGACACTCAGCTGAACGTATTGCCGGCCGGCGTAGCCGCCGAGCTGTACCTCGGCGGTGCCGGTGTGACCCGGGGCTATCTGATGCGACCGGGCCTGACCGCCGAGCGCTTCGTGCCCAACCCGTATGCCGGCAACGGCGAGCGGCTTTACCGCACGGGGGATCTGGTGCGCGAGGGCGCGGATGACAACATCGAATACCTCGGGCGTGCTGACCATCAGGTGAAGATCCGTGGCTTCCGTATCGAACTCAGCGAGGTCGAAGCACGGTTGCTGGAGCAGGACGAAGTTCGCGAAGCGGTGGTGCTGGCCCAGGACGGCGCGGCGGGCAAGCTCCTGCACGGTTATGTCGTGGCGGCGCCAGCGGTGAGCGATACGGCGGCGCTGATCGAACGCTTGCGCGGGGCATTGGCCAGTCGTCTGCCGGCGCACATGGTGCCCGGGCATCTGCATGTGATTGAGGCGGTGCCGTTGACCCCGAACGGCAAGCTCGACCGCAAGGCGCTGATGGCCCTGGGCGCGAGCCCGGCGCAGCAGCAGTACGAAGCGCCGCAGACGGACCTGCAACGGGAAGTGGCGACGGTCTGGCAGGAGGTGCTGGAAGTCGAACGCGTGGGCCTGGCGGACAACTTCTTCCAGCTCGGCGGCCATTCGTTGCTGGCGACGCTGGTGGTAACCCGGATCAAGGAGCGTCTGGGCGACAAGGTGCCGCTCAAGGAGCTGTTCGAAGCCGATACGCTGAAAGCGTTCTGCAACCGGATCGAGGCGCTGCGCGTCGAAATGTCGCCGGTTCAGGATGAATTGGCTAAATCCCTGGAGGCCCTCAAACGTCTATCCCTCGATGATCTGGAAAAACTGATTTCTTGAGAGGGAAAAACGCGTGCAAGAGTTAATCGAGTCGGTAGGACAACTTTCGGCTAAGCAAAGAAAGGCTCTGGCGGTTCTGCTCAAGCAGAAAGGCGTCAACCTCTTTGACATTGCCCCGGTTTTCAAGCGCACGGCCGAAGAGCCGCTGCTGCTGTCCTACGCCCAGCAGCGCCAGTGGTTTCTCTGGCAATGGGCGCCGCACAGCGCGGCCTACAACATTCCCACGGCCCTACGCTTGCAGGGGCCGCTGGATGTGTCCGCGCTGGAGCGCAGCCTTCAGGCGCTGATCGAACGACACGAAACCTTGCGCACGGTGTTCTCCCAGGAATCCGAGCAACCGCTGCAAACGATCCTGCCGGCAGGGTCGTTTGCACTGGAGACTTACCCGCTGAGCCCTGAGCTGGCGAGCGACCCGGATGCATCCATCCAGGCGTTCGTCCAGACCCAGAGCCAGAAGACTTTCGATCTGCAGCAAGGCCCGCTGTTGCGCGCGGCCCTGCTGCAGGTCAACCCGGACGACCACGTGCTGGTCCTGACCTTGCACCACATCGTCTCCGACGGCTGGTCGCTGCAAGTGATGATCGAAGAACTGGTGCAGCTGTATGCCGGTTTCAGCCTCGGTCACGACGCCGGCCTGCCGGCGCTGCCGATTCAATATGCCGACTACGCCTTGTGGCAGCGCCAGTGGATGGAGGCCGGTGAGCAGGCGCGGCAACTGGCCTACTGGCAGGAAAAACTCGGTGGCGAACAGCCGGTGCTGGAACTGCCGCTCGACCGCGCCCGCAGTGTCGATCAGAGCTTTGCCGGGGCCAGCCACAACCTGATTCTCGATGCGCAGTTGACCCAAGGCCTGAAAGCCTTCGCGCGGCAGGAAAACGTCACCCTGTTCGTCTTGCTGCTGGCGTCGTTCCAGGCGCTTTTGCACCGTTACAGCGGCCAGTCGGACATCCGTGTCGGCGTGCCGGTGGCCAACCGTGGCCGGGTGGAAATCGAGCGTCTGATCGGCTTCTTCGTCAACACCCAGGTGCTCAAGGCCGACATTGACAGCCAGACCCCGTTCGTCGAGTTGCTGCGTCAGGTCAAGCAGACCGCGCAGGAAGCCCAGGCCCATCAGGACCTGCCGTTCGAGCAGCTGGTGGAAGCACTGGAGCCGGGTCGCAGCCTGAGCCACAGTCCGCTGTTCCAGGTCATGTTCAACCATCAGGCGGAACGCCGCAGCAGTGTCGAAACACGCCTCAACGGCCTGAGCATCGAGCCACTGGAATGGCAGAGCCAGACCGCCCAGTTCGACCTGACCCTCAATACCACCGAACAGGCCCACGGCATCGAAGCGGTGCTCAAGTACGCCACCGACCTGTTCGACGCTACCACCATCGAGCGCCTGGCCCAGCACTGGAACGCGCTGTTGCAGGCCATCGTCGAAGATCCGTCGCGTTGCATCGGCCAGTTGCCGATGCTCGATGACGCGCGTCAGCAGCAGTTGTTGACCCAATGGAACCCGACCCGGGTCGAGCATCCGGTCGAGCAGTGCATCCATCAGGTGATCGAGGTCCAGGCCGAACGGCATCCCGAGGCGGTCGCCGTGACCTGTGCCGGGCAACGACTGACCTACGCCGAACTCAACCGCCGGGCCAACCAGTGGGCACATCGCTTGATTGCAAGCGGTGTCGGTCCGGATGTGCGGGTCGGTGTCGCGGTCGAGCGTTCGCTGGACATGATCGTTGCCATCGTCGCGGTGCTGAAGGCCGGCGGTGCCTACGTGCCGCTGGATCCGAGCTACCCGCAGGATCGTCTGAGCTACATGATCGAAGACAGTGGCATCGCGCTGCTGCTGACCCAAGGGCACTTGCAGGCGCAGCTGCCGATTCCGCCGGGACTTGCCTGCCTGGACCTGAGCCAGCCGCCGGAGCAGGGCAACAGCGAAAACCCGGTCTGCCGGACCACGCCGGACAACCTGGCGTATGTGATCTACACCTCCGGTTCGACCGGCAAACCCAAAGGCGCATTGCTGCCGCACAGCAACGTCATCCGCCTGTTCAGCGCCACCGACCACTGGTTCGGTTTCGGTCCGGACGACAGCTGGACGCTGTTCCATTCCTACGCGTTCGACTTCTCGGTGTGGGAGATTTTCGGTGCGCTGCTGTACGGCGGCAAACTGGTGGTCGTGCCGCACGACATCACCCGCTCACCGGAAGATTTCTACACGCTGCTGTGCGATGAAAACGTCACGGTCCTGAACCAGACGCCGTCGGCGTTCAAACCGTTGATGCAACTGGCCAGCGAGTCCTCGCGCGACAACGCGTTGCGTTATGTGGTGTTCGGCGGCGAAGCCCTGGAAGTGCAGAACCTGCGCCCATGGTTCGAGCGTTTCGGCGACTGCGCACCGACGCTGGTGAACATGTACGGCATCACTGAAACCACGGTGCACGTGACTTACCGTCCGCTGTCCATGGCCGACCTTGAGCAAAGCCACAGCAGCCCGATCGGCGAGCCGATTGTCGACCTGTCGTGGTACTTGCTCGACAACGCGCTGAACCTGGTGCCGCAAGGCTGCATCGGTGAGTTGTACATTGCCGGTGCCGGCCTGGCCCGGGGCTATCTGAATCAGCCGGGCATGAGCGCCACGCGTTTTGTTCCGGACCCGTTCAATCCGCAGGCCGGCGAGCGTCTGTATCGCACCGGCGACCTGGCGCGCCTGCGGGGCGACGGGGTGATCGAGTACATCGGTCGTATCGACCACCAGGTGAAGATCCGTGGATTCCGCATCGAGCTGGGGGAAATCGAAACCCAATTGCTCAAGCACCCGGCCGTGCGCGAAGCGGTGGTGCTCGCGGTGGAAGGCCCGAGCGGGCAGCAACTGGCGACCTGGATCGTGCCGAACGAGACGCTGGACGCCGATGCCGAGGCGACGTTGCGCGAGTCGATCAAGGCCCGGTTGCGCGATGACTTGCCCGATTACATGGTGCCGGTGAGCTGGGCATTCCTTGAACGCCTGCCGCTGACCGCCAACGGCAAGCTGGATCGCAAGCAACTGCCACAGCCGCAGGTCGTTCAGTCCCAGGAAGCCTACGCCGCGCCGCGCAATGAGCTGGAGCAGCAACTGGCCGCGATCTGGCAGGACGTGCTGAAGGTCGAGCGTGTCGGCCTCAACGACAATTTCTTCGAACTGGGCGGCGATTCGATCATTTCGATTCAGGTGGTCAGCCGTGCCCGTCAGGCGGGCATTCGCTTCACGCCCAAGGACATCTTCCAGCATCAGACCGTGCAGCGTCTGGCCACGGTGGCGCAGCAGAGCGACGGCGTGCTCGCGACCCAGGGCGATGTACTGGGCGAGGCGGTGCTGACGCCGATCCAGCAGTATTTTTTCCACAGCGATATTCCGGCGCGTCATCACTGGAACCAGTCGATCCTGCTGACCCCGGCCTCGCCGCTGGCGGCAGCACCGCTGGAGCAGGCGTTGCAGCATTTGCAACGGCACCATGACGCGTTGCGTCTGCGTTATCGCGACACCGGGGACGGCTGGCAACAGACTCACGCTGCAGCCGAACCGAGCGCGGAACTGCTGCGCACGGTCACCTTGCAGGACAGCGCGGCGTTGCCCGCGTTGTGCCAGGAATTGCAACGCAGCCTCGATCTGCACGACGGTCCGCTGATCCGTGCGGCGCTGGTGGATTTGCCGGACGCCAGTCAGCGCCTGTTGCTGGTGATCCATCACCTGGTGGTCGACGGGGTGTCCTGGCGGATCGTGCTGGAAGACCTGCAAACCGTTTATCAACAACTGACGTCGGGCCAGGCCGCGCGCCTGCCGGCCAAGACCACGGCGTACAAGGACTGGGCCGAGCGCCTGCAAAAGCATGCGCACAGTGCCGGGCTGGAAGCCGAGCTGGATTACTGGCGCGGGCAACTGGAAGGGGCCGTCGTCGAGCTGCCGCTGGACAACCCGCAAGGACAGTCGAGCAACCGTTTCGAGCGCAGCGTCGATACCCGTCTGGATGCCGAGCGCACCCGGCAGTTGCTGCAACAGGCGCCGGCGGTCTATCGCACTCAGGTCAACGACCTGCTGCTGACTGCGCTGGCCAAGGTGCTGTGCGAGTGGACCGGCGCCGACAGTGCCCTGGTGCAACTCGAAGGCCACGGCCGTGAGGACCTGTTCGACGATATCGACCTGAGTCGCACGGTGGGCTGGTTCACCAGCATGTTCCCGGTGCGCCTGACCCCGGGCGCCGGTTTCGAAGCCTCGATCAAAGGCATCAAGGAACAACTGCGCGCGATCCCCGACAAGGGCATCGGTTATGGTCTGTTGCGTTATCTGGGCAGCGCCGAAGCACAAGCCGCACTGGGCGGCGCAGCGCAGCCGAAAGTCACGTTCAACTACCTCGGCCAGTTCGACAACAACTTCGATGAGGGCGCGCTGTGGGTGCCGGCCACCGAAGACAAGGGCGCGGGGCAGGACGAACAGGCGCCGATGGCCAACACCCTGAGCATCGATGGCAGGGTTTACCAGGGGCAACTGAGCCTGACCTGGACTTACAGCGGCGACGTGTTCGAAGACTCGACGATTCATGCCCTGGCACGGGCTTACGAAGAGGCGCTGGCCGAGCTGATCGAGCATTGCCTGAGTCCTTCGAGCGGCGGCCTCACACCGTCCGACGTGCCGCTGGCCGGGTTGTCCCAGACGCATCTGGACAGCCTGCCGATCACTGCCCAGCGGATCGAAGACATCTATCCACTGGCGCCGATGCAGCAGGGGATTCTGTTCCACAGCCTCTACGACGCCGATGCCAGCGCTTATGTCTATCAGATGCTGCTGGACATCGAAGGGCTCGACGTGGCGCGTTTCCAGCAAGCCTGGCAGCGGGTCGTCGATCGTCACGAAGTGCTGCGTGCCGGTTTCATCTGGGGCCGCGACGGCCTCGATACGCCGCTGCAAGTCATCCACCGCCAGTTGACTCTGGAAATGCCGGAAGTGGACCTGCGCCACGAGCCGGATCAGGCCGTGGCCATGGAGGCCCGTGCACGGGCCGACCTGGAACGCGGGTTCGATTTGCAGAACCCGCCGCTGCTGCGTCTGTGCCTGTTGCGCACGGCTGATGATCGCCATCGTCTGATCTTCACCTGCCACCACATCCTGATGGATGGCTGGAGCAACTCGCGGATGTTCGGTGAAGTGCTGCAGGATTACGCCGGCCATCCGGTGCCGGGCGCGCAGGGGCGTTATCGCGACTTCCTGGCCTGGCTGCAGGGCCAGGACAAAACCGCCGCGCAGGATTTCTGGCGCGGGCAACTGGCCGAGCTGGACGAGCCGACGCGACTGGCCTCGGCGTGTCCGGGCAAGGTTCAGCCGGGCGCGGGCAAGGGTGTGCATCGCCTGACCTTCGACGCCGATTTCACCCGTCGCCTGAACAGCTTCTCCCGGCAGCAGCAAGTCACCCTCAACAGCCTGGTGCAGGCGGCGTGGCTGCTGATTCTGCAGCGCTACACCGGTCAGGCCACGGTCGCTTTCGGCGCCACGGTGTCCGGGCGTCCGGTGGACTTGCCGGGCATCGAGCAGCAACTGGGGCTGTTCATCAACACCTTGCCGGTGATCGCCAGCCCGCAGCCGGGCATCAGCGTGCGCGACTGGGTGCGCAGCGTGCAGGACAAGAACCTGCTGCTGCGCGACTTCGAACAGACGCCGCTGCAGGACATTCAGCGTCTGGCCGAACTCAATGGCGAAGCGCTGTTCGACACCTTGCTGGTGTTTGAAAACTACCCGGTTTCGGAGACGCTGGAAGCCAACCCGGGCGGCCTGCGTTTCGGTGGTCTGGAACACCGCGAGCAGACCAACTACGGCCTGACCCTGATCGCCGGTGCCGGCGAGGTGCTGAGTCTGGATTTCAACTACCTGACCGAGCAGTTTTCCGAGCGCGGCGTGGTCGGACTGGCCACGCACCTGGAAACCGTTCTGCAGCAGTTCCTCGACGCACCGCAGCGGTTGCTGGGTGAAGTCGCAATGCTGTCGAGTGCGGAGCACACCACGCTGGCGCAGTGGAACGACAACCACGCCGCTTACCCGTCGCAACGTCTGATTCATCAAAGCTTCGAGGCGCAGGTCCAGGCCCGTCCGCAGGCTGTGGCCCTGAGCCATGGCGGTGTGGCCCTGAGTTACGCCGAACTCAATCGCCGGGCCAACCAGTTGGCCCGTCATCTGTCGACGCTGGGCGTCGGCGCCGAGGTCCGGGTGGGCGTGGCGATGCCACGCTCGGCGGAGCTGGTGATTGCCTTGATGGCGGTGTTCAAGGCCGGTGGCACCTACGTGCCGCTGGATCCGGACTACCCGGCCGACCGCGTGGCGTACATGCTGGAAGACAGTCAGGCGAAGGTTCTGCTGACGCAACAATCGCTGCTGGCGCAACTGCCGCAGACCGACGCGCAGGTGGTGTTGGTGGAGGCGGGCGGCGTGGCCTTTGCCGATATCGCAAGCGACAACCTTGAGGTGCGGGCCGATTCGGCCAGTCTGGCCTACGTGATTTACACCTCCGGTTCCACCGGCAAACCCAAAGGCGTGGCGATTGCCCACCGTAACGTCCAGGCGCTGATCCACTGGTCCGCCGACGTCTACAGCGAGGCTGACCTGCAAGGCGTGCTGGCCTCGACGTCGGTGTGCTTCGACCTGTCGGTGTGGGAGATCTTCGTCACCCTCGCGCGCGGCGGTTCGATCGTCATGGCGCGCAATGCCCTGGAACTGCCGGACCTGCCGGAGCGCGATCAGGTGCGCCTGATCAACACCGTGCCGTCGGCTATCGCGGCCTTGCACCGCGCCGGACATATTCCGGATGGCGTGCGCATCATTAATCTGGCCGGCGAGCCGCTCAAGCAAAGTGTGGTCGACAGCCTGTACCGCGAGACGTCGGTCGAGCACGTCTATGACCTGTACGGGCCGTCGGAAGACACCACGTATTCGACCTGGACCCGCCGCGAAGCCGGCGGCCAGGCAAACATCGGCCGTCCTCTGGTCAACACCACGGCGTACCTGCTGGACGGGCAACTGCAAGCGGCACCGATCGGGGTGGCGGCCGAGCTGTATCTGGCCGGCGACGGCATCACTCGGGGCTACCTGTTCCGTCCGGGCCTGACCGCCGAGCGTTTTGTGCCGAACCCGGCCTCGACAACCGGCGAGCGGATGTACCGCACCGGCGACCTGACTCGCCTGGGCGACGACGGCCGGATCGAATACGTGGGGCGCATCGACCATCAGGTCAAGGTGCGCGGTTTCCGCATCGAACTGGGTGAAATCGAAGCGCGCCTGCTGGCCCATGACAGCGTGCGCGAAGGCGTGGTGCTGGCGGTGGACGGCCTCAGCGGCCAACAGCTGGTGGCGTATGTGGTGCCGGCCCATTCCGGCCTCAGCCTTCAGGAACAGGATGAACTGAGCGAATCGCTGCAGTCCGCCCTCAAGGCGCACCTGCCGGATTACATGGTGCCTGCGCAGTGGCTGTACCTCGACGCGCTGCCGCTGACCCCCAACGGCAAACTGGACCGTAAGGCCCTGCCGACACCGGACGTCAATCAGTCGGCCCGGGACTATGTCGCCCCGTCCACGGAACTCGAGCAGCAACTGGTCGTGGTCTGGCAAGACATCCTGAAGATTGACCGGGTCGGTGTGACCGATAACTTCTTCAGCCTGGGCGGCGATTCGATCATCTCCATCCAGCTGGTCAGCCGTGCGCGCCAGCAGGGCATCCGCTTTACCCCCAAGGATCTGTTCCAGCAGCAGACCGTGCAGAAACTGGCGATGGTGGCGTCGCTGGAGTCCGCGCAGCAGGCCGACGGTACGCCAGACAACTACCCGCTGGCGCGACTGGAGCAGGCGCAGCTCGATGCGTTGCCGGTGCCGGCGGATCTGATCGAGGACGTTTATCCGCTGTCGCCGATGCAGGAGGGCATGCTGTTCCACACGCTCTCGGACAATGGCAGCAGCCTCTACGTCAACCAGGTCAGCCTGCCGATCCAGGGCCTGGATGTGGAGCGCTTCCGGGGCGCCTGGGAGTTTGTGATCGATCGCCAGGCGATCCTGCGGACCAGTTTCCACTGGCAGGACGGGCTGGCCAAGCCGTTGCAAGTGGTCCATCGCCAGGCCCCGCTGCAAATGCAGGTGCTCGACTGGCGCGACCGTGAGGTCAGCGATGAGTTGATCGCCGGGTTCGCCAGCGATGATCGTGCCCTCGGCTTCGACCTGTCCCAGGCACGCCTGCAGCGAGTGACGCTGTTGCGCCTGAGCGATGACCGCTATCAGATGATCTGGACCAGCCACCACATCCTGATGGACGGCTGGAGCAGCTCGCGGCTGTTCGGCGAAGTCTTGCAGTACTACTCCAAGGGCAAGGTCAGCGGTGAGAACGGTCGTTACCGCGACTTCATCGCCTGGTTGCAGGCACAGGACCAGGACGCGCAGGAGCTGTTCTGGAAAGCGCGTCTGGCGGCGGTCAACGAGCCGACGGCGTTGAGTCAGGCGATCCATCCGCGCCATTCGGCCGATGTCTCCGGCCACGACGCGATCTACTCGAACTGGGATCAGGCGCAAACCGCGCGTCTGCTGCAGTTCTGCCGCGACCTGCGCATCACCCCCAACACCTTGATTCAGGGTGCCTGGCTGTTGCTGTTGCAGCGTTACACCGGGCAGCGCACGGTCACATTCGGTGCCACGGTTTCGGGACGTCCCGAAGGGCTGGCGAACGTCGGCAACATGCTGGGGCTGTTCATCAACACCTTGCCGATCATCCAGACGCCGCAGGCCGATCAGCGTCTGGCGGACTGGCTGGGCGACGTGCAGGCCTACAACCTGGACATTCGTGACTATTCCCAGGCGCCGCTGGCCGATGTGCAGCGCTGGTCCAACCTCGGTGGCCAGGCGCTGTTCGACAGCATCATCGTGTTCGAGAACTTCCCGATCGATGATCGCCTGCAAGAAGAAAACGACACCGACCTGACCTTCGGCAAATCCATCGGCCACGGCGTGACCAACGTACCGATGGACCTGGCGGTGATGCTCGGTGACGAGCTGTCGATCGAGTACCTGTACCTGCGCAGCCACTTCAGCGCCGAGGCCGTGGAAGGCATTCGCCTGACGCTGGAAAACACCCTCGAAGCGATGATGCGTGCGCCTTACGAGCGACTGGGCAATCTGCAGCGCCTGTCGAACGAGCAGTGGCAGGTGATCCAGGCCTGGAGTGCCGAACCGGTCTCCAGCCACGAGCCGGTGTTGCTGCCGCAGCTGATCAGCCGGCATGCGCAGCAGCAGCCAGAGGCTATCGCCCTGCAGTGCGCCGGATTGAGCCTGAGCTATGCCGAACTCGAACAGCGGGCCAATCGTCTGGCCCACTGCCTGACCGAACACGGGGCGGGCCCGGAAGTGGTGATCGGCGTGGCGCTGCCGCGTTCGCTGGAGATGGTCGTCAGCTTCCTCGCCGTGCTCAAGAGCGGTGCGGCGTACGTGCCGCTGGACATCGATTATCCGCCTGAGCGACTGGCGTACATGATCGAGGATTCGGGCATGGCCCTGTTGCTGACCCAGAGCAGCCTGCGCGCCACGTTGCCGGCGCCCGAGGGACTGCTGCGCCTGGAAATCGATCATCTCGACGAGACCCGTTACCCCGATCACGCACCGGTCTGCCGCGTTCAGGAGCAGGGGCTGGCGTATCTGGTCTACACCTCCGGTTCCACCGGTCGGCCAAAAGGCGTTGCGGTCACGCAAGGGCCGTTGAGCATGCACTGTCAGGCCATCGCCGAACTGTACGAAATGGACGCCAGTAGCTGCGAGCTGCACTTCATGTCATTCGCCTTCGACGGTGCCCATGAACGCTGGTTGAGCACGCTCTACAGCGGTGGCCGTCTGGTGATTCGCGACGGTTGCCTGTGGACGCCGGAGCAGACCTACGCCGCCCTGCATGAGTATGGCGTCACCATCGCCTGCTTCCCGCCGGCCTATCTCAAGCAGTTGGCGGAGTACGCGGCGGCCAGCGGCATCGCACCGCCACCGGTGCGCATCTACTGCTTCGGCGGCGATGCGGTGCCGGACCAGACCTTCGAACAGGTGAAAGCGGCCCTGCGTCCCGAGTATTTCACCAACGGTTATGGCCCGACGGAAACCGTGGTCACGCCGATGCTCTGGAAGGTGCCGGTCAGCCAGCATTGTGAAGCGGCTTATGCACCGATCGGGCGTGCCGTCGGCGCGCGTTCGCTGTACGTGCTGGACGAAGATCTGAACCCGCTGCCGCCAGGTTTTGCCGGTGAGCTGTACATCGGCGGTTACGGGGTTGCCCGTGGTTACCACGGTCGTGCGGATCTGACCGGCGAGCGCTTCGTGCCCAATCCGTTCGCGGCCGGCGAGCGCCTGTATCGCAGCGGTGACCTGGTGCGCTTGCGTCAGGACGGCGTGGTCGATTACGTCGGGCGCATCGACCATCAGGTCAAGGTGCGCGGTTTCCGCATCGAGCTGGGTGAAGTCGAGGCCAGCCTGCGTCAACTGGAGGGGGTGACCGATGCGCTGGTGATTGCCCGAGACAATGCGTCCGGCAAGCAACTGATCGGTTATGTCGTGACGCCAACCGGAGAAGATGTGGGCGATGAGCTGAAGGCCGGGCTGCGCGCCTCGCTGCCGGAGTACATGGTGCCGGCGCAGATTGTCTGCCTGAGTGCTTTCCCGGTCACGCCCAACGGCAAACTCGACCGCAAGGCGCTGCCGGAGCCGGACTTCAAGAGCGAGGAATATGTCGCCCCGCGCAACGAGCAGGAAACACTGCTGGCCGAGATCTGGGCCCAGGTGCTGCAAGTCGAGCAGGTGGGCATCACGGATAACTTCTTCGAACTGGGCGGCGACTCGATCCTCAGTCTGCAGGTCATTTCCCGGGTCAGGAACCACCCGACCTTGCAGATGGAACTGAAGCTGCGCGATCTGATGCGCTATCAGACCATCGCCGGCATCGTCGAACAGAACGTGACGAAGGAGGGCGCCGGACAGCCGCTGGTGGACGTCACGCAAGTGGCGGGCGAGGGGTTGTTCAATCTGTTGCCGATCCAGGAGTGGTTCTTCGCCGAGGGCATGCCCGAAGCCCATCACTACAACCAGTCACTGCTGTTGAGTGCGCGTCAGCCACTGGATCTGGATGCGCTCGAACAGGCCCTGGGCTGGATCGAGCAACACCACGACTCGCTGCGCCTGCGCTTCACTCAGGAGGGCGGGCGCTGGCTGCAACGTTACTGCACCGCCAGCGAACAGGGCGATGCGGTGCTCTGGCGCCGTGAAGCCGAGAATAGCGAACAGGTCGAAGCGCTGGCCAACCTCGCCCAGCGCAGTCTGAAGCTGGACGACGGGCCGGTCTGGCGGGTGATGCATGTCGCCCTGCCTGACGGTCAGGCGCGACTGCTGGTGGTGATTCATCACCTGGTGGTCGACACCGTGTCCTGGCGGATCCTGCTCGATGACCTGAAAACCGCTTATGAAGCGTGTGTGCAGGGTATGACGCCGCAACTGCCGATTCGTACCAGCAGCTATCGCTCGTTTGCCGAAGCCTTGCAGGCCCGGGCCCCGGCGATTGCCGAGCAGGAACTGGCGTACTGGCTGGAGCAGCTGGATCAGCCGGGCGTCGATCTGCCGTGCGACAACTACCGTGGCAGGAACCAGGTGCGCCAGCAGGCGCAGGCGCGGCTCAAGTTGTCCCGCGAGCACACCGAACAATTGCTCAAGCAGGCGCCGGCGGTCTATCGCACGCAAATCAACGACCTGCTGCTGTCGGCACTCGGTCGGGCGCTGTGCCGCTGGAGCGGCCAGCCATCGGCGCTGATTCTGCTGGAAGGGCACGGCCGCGAGGATCTTTTCGAGTCCATCGACCTGAGCCGCAGCCTTGGCTGGTTCACCAGCATGTTCCCGGTACGGTTGCGTCCGGACAGCGACGATATCGGACGTTCGATCATCGACGTACAGGCGCAACTGGCGGCGGTGCCGCAGAAGGGCATCGGGTATGGCGTGCTGCGTCATCTGGCGGGCGCCGAAGTGTCCCGGCAACTGGCGGACCTGCCGCAGGCGCGGGTGACGTTCAACTACCTGGGGCAGTTCGACCAGAGCTTCGACGAGCAGGCCCTGCTGGTGCCGGCGCTGGAAGAAACCGGTGACAACTACAGCCTGAAGGCGAACCTGGGCAACTGGCTGGAAATTGTCGGCCAGGTGTATGACGGCCAGTTGGCGTTGCGCTGCATCTACAGCAGCCAGCGTTACCGGGCCGGCACCATGGACGCCTTGATGCAGGATTACCAGCGTGAACTGGAAGCGCTGATCGAGCATTGCATGGCGCGTGTGGGCTGACCCTCGCACGCTGGATCATTTTGGGGGGCGTTGCCGAGGCGCGCCCCTTTTTTGCTGATACAAGGATCTTCGCGATGTCGTTACACCCTGATCTGGAAGCCTTTCTCGACCTGGCCCAAGACAGCCAGGAGGCCGGTCTGCCGGCGCTGCACCAAATGACCCCGGCCCAGGCCCGGGATACCTTCGAACAGACCACCGCGCAGTTGCGCTGGACGGCGCCCGAAGACCTGGACGTGCAAGCCATCAGCGCGACCGCTCGGGACGGTGCGCCTCTGGCGCTGCGCCTGTATCGCCCGCACGGTGAGTCAGCGCCAATGCCGGTGCTGGTGTATTTCCACGGTGGCGGGTTTGTGGTCGGGAGCCTGGATTCCCATGACGGCGTGTGCCGCGAGTTCTGCCGGCGCACGCCGTGCGCGGTGCTCTCGGTGGGCTATCGACTGGCGCCGGAACACCGTTTCCCGACGGCGCTGGAAGACGGTGAGGACGCCTTGTCGTGGCTGGCCGAACACGCGGCTTCGTTGGGCCTTGACCCGGGCCGGGTCGCGTTCGGCGGTGACAGCGCCGGGGCCACGCTGGCCACTGTGCTGGCGGTGCAAGCGGTGGTCCAGCCGCACACCGTGGCCATCGCGCCCAAGGCTCAGTTGTTGTGCTATCCGGTCACCGACGCCTCGCGTGCCCATGATTCGCGGGCCTTGTTCAGCGAAGGCTATCTGCTCGAAGACGAGACGCTGGACTGGTTTTATGGGCATTACGCGCGCACTCCGGAAGATTATCTGGACTGGCGTTTCTCGCCGTTGCTGGCCGACGATCTGCGGGGTGTCGCCCCGGCCATTGTGGTGCTGGCCGGGTTCGATCCGCTGCTCGATGAGGGGCAGGCGTACGTCGACAAGTTACGTGAGCACGGTGTGAGCGTCGAGCTCGAACACTGCCCGGGGCTGACGCATGACTTGCTCAGACTGGCGTCGGTGATGCCCGATGTCCTGCAGGTACACGAAACCCTGGGCCGGGCGCTGCATCGCGCCTTGAACTGAGTCACAGACCCGATCGCAGGCCAAAAAAAACCCCGCAATGCGGGGTTTTTTCATGGGCGCTGCAATCAGAAGTCGGCTTTGACCGACATCACGAAGTTGCGCGGATCGCCATAGAAGTTACCGAAACCTTCGGTGCCCACAGTGGCGTAGTAGCGTTTGTCGAACAGGTTGTTGCCGTTGAGGGCGACGGACCAGGTGTCATCGATACGGTAGCCGATGCGACCGTTCCAGACCGCGTAACCCGACTGGGTGATGTTGTCACCGCCCAGTGGCGAGGTGCGGTAGTTGCCGCTCTGGGCGTTGACGCCGGCACCGATGGTGACGCGATCCAGAGGGCCGCTCAGGCTGTAGTCACCCCAGACGCGCAGCAGGTGGCGCGGCACGTAGGAGTTGTAGACCACGCCGTCCTGGGTGGCGTCGGCATCTTCCAGCACTTTGGTCTGGGTGTAGGTGTAGCCGGCCAGCAGTTGCAGGCGATCGATCACTTCACCGCTGACTTCCGCTTCGAAGCCCTGGGCGCGGACCTTGCCGGAGTTCAGCGAGCAGGAGCTGTCTTCGCAGCGCGGGTCATCCTGGGCCGCATCTTTCTGAATGGTGCGGAACAGGTTGAAGGAGCTGTTCAGGCGACCGTCGAACCACTCGCCCTTGATCCCCAGCTCGTAGCTCTGGCCGATCAGCGGTTTGAGGGTGCCGCCGTCGATGGTCTTGTAGCCGCCCTGCGGGGTGAAGATATCGGTGTAGCTGGCATACGCGGTCAGGTTGTCGTTGAGATCGAACAACAGCCCGGCAAACGGGGTGACCTGTCCGGTTTCGGTGGACTTGGTGTTGACCGGGGTGCCTTCGCCGCGGAAGTACTGCACGGAGTCGGAGTCGGACTTGTACCAGCTGACACGGCTGCCCAGTACGAAGGTCAGTGGGTCGGCCAGTTTCAGGCGGGCGGTGGAGTAAACGCCGTATTGCTTGATGCTGATGTCTACCGGACCGCCCCGGGAGGCATTGGCCAGGTAGTAGCTTTCGTCAGGCTTGGGCAGGTGATGGTTCGGGTCCAGCACGTTCTGGCGCTGTGGCAGGGCCGCCACGGCGTAGAAGTCATCCTTGCGGGAGCGGCTGGCGTTGGCGCCGACGGTGATTTCGTGCTGCTGGCCGAACGCGTCGAATTTGCCGTCCACGTAGGCATCGAAGCCGTAGTCGGTCTGCTCGTAGTCGTAGATGCTCCCCAGCATCAGCGTGTTGGAGCGGGTGGCGCCGACCGGTACCGCACCGCTCGGGAACGCGTATTCCATGTCCTGGGTGTTGCGCGAGAAGACCCCGGCCACCTTCAGGGACCAGTCGTCGTTGAACTGGTGTTTCACGTCGCCGAAGTAGGTGGCGCGTTTGCTGCGCTGGTTGTTCCACGAGGTGTTCAGGCAGGTGGAGCGCTTGAGGTGCAGGTCGGAGCCGTCGGCGTAACGCGGCAGACCGCCCCAGCAAGGTGTGGCGTCGACGTCTTCATAGGCCATGCCCAGGCCCAGCGTGGTGTCGGGGTTGAGGTCGAAGTCCAGGGCGCCGTAGTAGATCTGGTCCTTGCGGCTGGCCACGTCATAAAAGTACTGACGGGTCTGCTGGGTGACCACGGCGCGGCCACGGATGGTGCCGGCGTCGTTCAGCGGGCCGCCGGTGTCGACCTGACCGCGATAGTTGTCCCACGAGCCTGCCGAAAGCGACAGTTGGGTGTGCGGGGTGTCCTGGCCGCGCTTGCGCACGAAGTTGACGCCACCGGCCGTACCGCCTGCGCCTTTCATCATGCCGGCGGCACCGCGCAGCACTTCGACGCGGTCATAAATGGCCATGTCGCTGTTGAAGCTGTCGGCCTGTACGTAGCTGCTGCCGATGTCCAGCGGTACGCCGTCGTACTGGTACTGGCCGCTCATGCGGAAACCGCGGGAGTAGAAATACTTGCCGCCCATGGGCGAATCGTAAACGGTGATGCCCGGGGTCTTTTCCATCACTTGTTCGATGGTGTTGAGGTTCTGGTCATCCAGCATCTTGCGGGTCATGACCGTGACCGACTGCGGGGTCTCCTTCAGCGAATGCACGCCCTTGCCGATGGTCACGCCGCCGGTGGTGTAGGAGTTGCTGCCTTCGGTGGTCTCTGTCAGGCGCTGGCCGTTGATGTTGGTCGGTGCCAGTTCCATCGCGCTGCCGGTGGCGGGTGCCAGCAGGGTCACGGTGTTGCCGTCACGCTGATGACGGATGCCGGTGCCCTTGAGCATGGCCGCGATTGCGCTGTCGTCTGCGTATCGGCCGCTGAGGGCGGTGGAACGCAGGCCTTGCAGGCTTTCCGGGCTGTAGATGATCTGCAGGCTGGTCTGCTGACCGAGCGATTGCAGGGCCTGGGCCAGTGGCTGCGCCGGGATGTTCAGGGTCCATTCCTGGGCCTGGACATACGGGGTGACGGCCAGCGTCATTGCCAGTCCAAGGCCAGTGGTGGCCAGGCGAGAGCGGGTGGCACCGTGCATGAGCAGGGCTCGGGTCAGTGGTCGAAGCATGAAGCGGGATGCGGACATGTGATTAAGACCTTGGCAGGTATAGTTGTTAATGGTTCTTATTTGTCTGATTGAGACGAGGAAGCCGCGGTAAACCGGAAATATTTTTTCCGGTCTGGCCGCGGCTTCATCGATCAAGCGGTTTGCAGTTCGCTTTTGACCTTCCCGGCCTCCATGCGCACCAGTTGATCGGCGACGTCGAAGTAACGGTCATCGTGGGAAATCACGATGATGGTCTTGCCCAGCCGTTTCAGGTCGGGCAGCAGTTCGGTGTAGAAAATCCGCCGGAATGTCGGGTCCTGGTCGGCGGCCCATTCGTCGAACACCAGCACCGGACGCTCTTCGAGCCAGGCATTGACCAGCGCCAGGCGCTTGCGTTGGCCGGTAGACAGGTCGGTGGTGCTGAAGGCGCCGTCACGCACGCTGACCTTGTGCGCGATCTCCAGCCGTTCGAGGTAGCGGGTGGCGTCCTGCGGCACTTCGCGGTCACCCTGGATCAGGTCGTCGAACAGGTAGTAGTCGGCAAAGATCGTGGTGAAGTTCTGTCGATAGTCGTCGCGGTTGAGGGCGGTGATCGGCTGGCCGTTGACCCGGATTTCACCTTCGGTGGGCGCATACAGGCCCAGCAGGAGTTTGATCAGGGTGGTCTTGCCACAACCGTTTTCACCGACGATGAACACGATGTCGCCTTGTTCGATGCGCAGGTTGACCGGCCCGAGGCGGAACGGCTCGCTGCCGGGGACGGGCGGGAAGGCGTAGCGCACGTTGTTCAGTTCCAGGTGGCTGACCACGCCGGGTTTGCTGCCGTGATCTTCCAGCAACAGGTGGGGCTCAGGCGAGGAGAACTGCTCGCTCAGTTCGGCAATCCGGCGGAACGCGATCTGTGCGCGGCTGATGATCGGCAGCGTGCCGACCAGATGTTCCAGCGGGCCTTTCATGTACAGCAGCACCAGCACGAAGCCGCTCATCACCGCTTGGTCACCGCTCGGCCAGAACGATTGCAGGGCGAGCGCCATGCCGATCACCACGAAGAACAGCATCGAACCGAACGACTTGGCGATCACGAAGGTGTTGATGGAGCGGATCTGGGTGTCGCAGATCTTTTCCGCGGTTTTCTGGATGCCCGACACAAACATGCGCTGGCGGCGCGGACGGTGGATGCGCAGTTCCTTGGCACCTTCGGCAATCGCGTTGTAGTGCTTTTGCAGTTCGTCCTCGGAGTCGCGCGCGGCGTAGAAACCGCGCATGCCCTTGGCCCGGGCAATCGCCTGGATGGTGGTGCCGATCGCTATCGCCACCAGCATCATCAGGAACATCGGCCAGGACAGCATGGCCAGGTAGCCGAGGCAGCCCAGGGTCACTGTCATGGAAATGGCCAGCGGCGCGAACGCAAAGGCGAAGTCGCTGATGGTGTCCACGTCATGGGTCAGCACGGGGATCAGACGATGGCTGCGGTAGCGCTCGATCTGGTCGATCGGCGCCGACAGCACCTTCTCCCCCAGCTCCTTGCGCAGGCGGGCGATGATGTGTTGACCGACATAGTTGGTGCCGATGTCGGACAGGATCGTGGTCAGCAAGGCCAGGGCGCACAGCCCGGCGAAAATCATCACCACGGTGCGGGTCAGCCCGTCGGACGAGTGCAAGGCGTTGTTGATGGTCGCCAGCAGCACGGTGACGCTCAGGCCGCCGATCATGCCGAGCACGATGGACACGCAGACAATCAGGCGGAAGGGCTTGAGCAGGGCGAACAATTCGTTGATCGCCCCACGCGTTGGCTTGGTCATGGAGGATTCCTGCTTCGGTGCGGAGGGAGTGCCGGTATGTAAGGAAAACGAATGGTCACGGGGTTTCTTTAACAACGACCGCAGACGGGCTGCGGTCGCCGACAGGCCGGATCAGAGGTCGCGCACTACGCGAAAACCGAGCCAGTCGCCCTTGCTGGTCGGCCAGCTGCTGTTGCGGTTGCCGGAGCGGGAAAACACCGGTGCTTCGCCCCAGTCGTTGCCGCGCATGACCTGGCGTTCGCAGTTCTCCTGGGTCCATGGACGGCCGTCGTCGGGCACGCCGGAGTAATCCTTGTGATAGCAGTCGGCGGTCCACTCGTAGACATTGCCGTGGGCGTCGTACACGCCAAAGGCGTTGGCCGGGAAGGTGCCGGCCGGGGAGGTGAAGTTGTAACCGTCGGCGGCGCCGTAGGTATTGGCGTGCTTGGAGATCTGGTAATCGCTGCCTTCATCGAACGGGAAGGGGAACGGGCCGGTGCTGCCGCCACGGGCCGCGTATTCGCGGATCGACTCGCTCGGCAGGCGATAGCTGTGGCCGGTCTTTTTCGACAGCCAGTCGATGTAGCCCTGGGCTTCGGCGACGTTCATGCACACGGCCGGATCGCGTTTTGTCTGCTTGAATTCTGGCTTGCCGGCGGTGCAGCGACGGCCCGGGCGATCATCGAAGTCATAGGGCTTGGCGCCGGTCTCGCGGACATAGGCGTCCCACTCGCCGACGAGCACTTGAAAGCGGCTGATGGCGAATGGTCGGGTGAAGGTCACTTGATGGCGCGGACCTTCGTCGGGTTCGCGGCCGACTTCGTCGTCCGGTGTGCCCATGGTGAAACTGCCGGTCGGCAGGACCACCATTTCCGGGCAGTCCTTGCAGTCCTTGAACACCTTGCCGGGGGCCGGCGGGGTGGCGGCCGAGGCAGTGCCGGGCAGAAGGGCCGCGCACAGGGCGGTCAGGGCCAGGGCGGGCAACGCCTTGAAGGCGGTTGAGGCGTGAGGCTTTTTCATGGGTCGTCTCTGTGTAAAGGAAACCGGGGCGCAGGGTTCAGGCGCGCAGCGTTTTGCCCAGCAAATCGAGGAAACGGTCTACTTCGGCTTCGGTGTTGAGCAGGCCGGGCGCGGTACGGATCACCGGGCCGACGTCGCGGCTGACCGCATCGCAGACCACGCGGTTTTTCATCAGGCGGGCGGCGATGTCATCGCTGTCGCGACCCATGACCCGGAAGAAACTGAAACCGGCCGAGAACTTCGGATCGACCGGCGTTACCAGTTCGATTCCTGGCTGTTCCTGCAAACGCTGTTTCAGGTAACTGTTGAGCTGATGGATGCGGGCCTGCACGTCGGCCTTGCCCAGTTGCAGGTGCAGCTTGAACGCTTCGTCCACCGCCCAGCGGTGTTCGAAGGCGTGATAGCCGCCCGGCGTCATGGTGTTGGCGAAGGTCGTGGCTTCGGAAAAAGTCGGCACGCTGGGGCTGACGTATTTCACTTCGTCGCTGCGACTGCAGACGATGCCGGTGCCACGGGGGCCGAACATCCATTTGTGCGTGCCGGCGATGAAGAAGTCGCAATTCATCTGCGGGAAATCCAGGTCTTCGACGCCGAAACCGTGCACGCCGTCGACCACGTAAATGATCCGGTCCTTGTCGTCCCGATTCCGGTTGTGTTCGTCGACGAGGCGGCCGATGTCGCTGATCGGCAGTTTCACGCCGCTGCCCGAATGCACCCAGGTCATGCCGAGGACGCGGGTTTCGGAGCGGATATTGCGATTGATAGTGTCGAGCACCTGATCCATCGACACGTCTTGCGGGTTCTCGAACAACTTGAGTTTGCGCACCCGGGTGCCGTCGCGGGCGGTGCGGAAATCGAGGATGTTGCGGGTCGAGTAATGCTCGTGAACCGTGGTCAGGATCTCCTGGTCCGGGCGCACCTGCACGCTGCCGTAGATCATTGCCAGACCTTCGGTGGTGCTGCCGGTGAGAGCGATCTGGCTCGGCCTGGCCTGCAGGTATTTACCGGCCCAGACCCGCACGTTCTCCTCGCGTTTTTCGGTGACGCCCAGATCCCAGTCCATGGCCAGGCCCGGATTGCGGTCGATGTCTGCGCGGTAGCGAGCGATGGCTTCACGCACGGGTCTTGGGTGGGAGGTGACGAGGAAGTTGGCGAAGTGGATCGACTGCGGATCCTGTTCGAACATCCCGCGCAGGGTCGCCCATTTGTCTTGCGGCGAGGCCTGCGGATCGGCCGCCCGGGCCGGTGCAGCCAGGCTGACGCCCAGCGGCAGGGTGGCCGCCAGTACGCCGGCCTGTTTCAGGAAAGTGCGGCGGTCGGTCATGGTCGGGTCGTGTCCTGGCGCGAGAGCAGCGCGGGTTTGGCGGCTTTCTGTACCTGTTCCCAGACCCGCAGGAAGTTGCCGCCCCACAGCTTGGCGATGTCCGCTTCGGAGTAACCGCGCTGGATCAGTTCGGCGGTGACGTTGCGGATCTCGCCGACGTTCTCCCAGCCCTTGATGCCGCCGCCGTCGTTGAAGTCGGAAGAGATGCCGACGTGGTCGATACCGATCTTGCGCACGGTGTAGTCGATGGCGTCGCCGAGATCCTTGAGGGTGGCTTTCGGTTCTTCTTCGAGAATCCCGTACAGGCCGCTGGCGTACTGGCCGAGTTTCTGTTCCGACCAGGCGGTGATGATCGGGTCGCCCGGCATCAGGGCCATGGCCAGGTTCGGCAGAGGCGGCAGATCGAAACGTGCACGCAGCGCGTTGAGCTTGTCCTGGGTGCCCTGGGTCAGTGGCTTGAGATATTGCGAGAAGCCGACCACCTGCACCACGCCGCCGCTGTTCTTGATCAGCTGCAATTCCTTGTCGCTGAGGTTGCGCGGAATGTCCACGGCCGCTCTCGGCGCCGAGTGCGAAGCCACCAGCGGCGTGCGGCTCAGTTGCGCGACCTGTTCCAGGCCCTTGGTCGACATCTGCGAGACATCGATGATCACGCCCAGGTCGTTGAGGCGGTGCACGGCCTGTTTGCCGATGTCGGAGAGACCGTCGAGCGCATCCGGGGAATCATTGAAAAACGGCAGCGGGCGCGAAGAGTCCGCCCAGCTGTTGTTGCCGATGTAGCTGAAGCCGAACATGCGCATGCCACGACCGGCCCACAGGTCCAGTTTGCTCAGATCGTTACCCAGCGGGTAGGCGTTGAGCATGCTGATGAAGATCGCGAACTTGCCTTCGCCGTGCAGTCGGCGGAAATCGTCGGGGGTGTAGGCGATGCCGACCTGATTGGGAAAGTCGCGCACCAGCCCGGAAATGATCTTGTAACGCACCTCCTGCTGATTGCGCGCCTCTTCGACGAAACCGTCGGTAGGGCGGTGCGGCGCGTTGGGACCGTTCCACATTTCCGGCCAGCCGAACACGGTCAGTGCCGCGCCGGACAACCGTCCACGATTGGCCTTGATCAGGTCGAACTGCCCGGAGCCGTCCTTGTCGGCTTCATTGCCGTGAGCGCCGAAACTCAGGGGCACGGTGATGTGGCTGTCGAACGACAGGATCCGGTCCTGCAGTTCGGTGGCCTGTTTCATCACCTTGACCGGGTAGCCGGGGTTGTCCCTGAACCAGTAATCCCAGGCCAGGAAGCCTGCGCCGGCACTGATTGCCATGGCCAGCGGCAGGCCAATGTATAGAGCCTTTTTCGAACGCGGTTTTGTCATTGCCATCTCATTCAGGTTCGCCGTCGAGTTACAGGCGCAGGGGCCTTTGCTATCTGGGAGGAACGACTGAGGCGGCAAAGAATTTAGCGTGGCGGCAAAACAACGGGCGAAGACGGCCGGGCATGAAGAGGTTCTTTTCGGACAGTGATAAATTTACCGATCCAGCAAACGTTCTAGCTTGGATAAAGCCTGCTTCATGGCTGACACAGGTAGGGCAATGACGATCTCTCGACGCTGGTTCATGGCGGGCATGGCACTCACGGGCGCTGCGCTGCCTGCCGCTTTTTATGCACATCGTGAGCTGACCCGCGAGGAGGAGCCGATCACGCCGGGCGAGGCCACGGTCGATCTGGCGGACACCGCCGGGCAGCAACTGGCCGACAACCTGCGCGGGGTCTGGGACATCCGCTTCACGGGGGCCAATGCCGGACTCGACGGCTTGCCCCGTGAAGGTCTGGAGCTGTTTCTCGATATTGCCCAGCGTGGGCGTGGTTTGCGCGGGTGTCTCGATACCGGCCCGCGCTTGCGCACCGACGCTTCGCCGCACTATGAAGTCATTGGCGATCTGGCTCCGGGCAATGGCGCGGAGCTTTACTGGCGCCTGATGCGTACGGACATGCCGCAAGCGCCGGCAGTCTATGAGTTCCGGGTCAAGCTGGACGAAGTCTGGGCGGCCTTCGGCAATGCCGGCAGCGGCACGTTTACCGGGCAGGTACTGCGGCTGGAACGGCCGCTGGCTCTGCCGGAACTCGACAATCGTTTCATCGCCATCAAGCGCCGCTTCCCCGAGGCCCGCGAGCGGACCGGCCTGAACCCGACATTGCTGGCGTGGCTGGTGTCGCCCGAACATCGCCTGTTTCACCAGCTCTGGCATGCCTCGCGGGACAAGTGGCACAAGCTGTCGGAGAAAAAACGCGACGCGTTGCGTGGCATCGGCTGGCAACCCGGCCCCCGTGACAAGGAGCGCGATGCGCGTGGCCCGCGCAAGGATCGCAACGGTTCGGGCGTCGACTTTTTCTTCATGCATCGCCACATGCTGGGCGTCGCCCGTTCGATGCAGGATCTGCCGTCGTGGTCGAGATTCCCCGCGCCGCAACCGGAACTGGAACGTGACCGTCAGGGTTTTGCCCGCTACTTCGACAACCACGACGGCAACGCCTTGCCACCGACCTGGCTGGCGGAGGGCGATGACGAATACACAAAATGGGTCAGCGACATCAAGGCCGCCGAAACCTATCACAGCAACTTCCAGGTCTGGGAGTCGCAGTACACCGATCCGCGCTATCTCTCGAAACTGACCCTCGGCCAGTTCGGCTCGGAAGTCGAACTGGGCCTGCACGACTGGCTACACATGCGCTGGGCGTCAGTGGCGCGTGATCCTTCCAACGATATTCCACTGCCGATGGCCCGGGACCAGGCGGACTTCGCGGCCCGTTGGTACGCCGCCGAAAACGACTTCCTCGGCGACCCGTTTTCCTCCCATGTGAACCCGGTGTTCTGGCGTTTCCATGGCTGGATCGACGACCGCATCGAGGACTGGTATCGCGCTCACGAACGCTTCCATCCGGGTGAAGTGAGCCGCATGCAGGTCAATGGCGTGCCATGGTTTGCGCCGGGACGATGGGTCGAGGTCGATGATCCCTGGCTCGGCCCGGACACCCATGGTTGCAGCACCGTTCCCGGCCTGCAGGTGGGGCGCTCGGTGGAGATGGACCCGGAAACCATGAAACTGGCGCTGCGCATCACCTTCGGCGATGAAAACAACATGGCCGATCTGTTTCGCCGGATTCCGCAGCGGCCGTGGTACGCCAGGCACCTGAAGGTCAAAGGACGACAGCTCTGAAGACAAAAAAATCGCAGCCACCGGGCTGCGATTTTTTTGCCTGGAACAGGGTTGTTTTCAGATCACTTGCCAGCCCCCGCCCAGCGCCTTGTACAGCGCAATGCTGGCCTGCAGGCGTGACAGCCGCAGTTGCACGTTCAAGTCCTGGGCGGCATACAGCGTGCGCTGGGTCTGCAGCACCGTCAGCAGATCCTCGGCGCCGGCCTGATAGCGGCTCTGGGCAATGTCGAACGCGGTCTGTGCCTGGCGCAGTTCTTCGCTTTGCCACTGGCGTTGTTCATCGAGGCCGCGAATGCTCGTCAGGGCTTTCTCGACGTCCGCAAAGCCATTGATGATCGCGCCGCGATAGGTCTCCAGCAGCTCTTCCTGACGCGCCGTGGCCTTGTCGCGCTCGGCGCCGAGGCGACCGTTGTTGAAAATCGGTGCCACCAGGCCCGACGACAGATTGTAGAAGGTGGTGCGCAGCAGATCCGCCGCGAGGTCGGCGCCGGTGCCGAGGCTGGCGGTCAGTGTGAGTTTGGGCAGCATGGCGGCGCGGGCAACGGTGACATCCGCCTGGGCGGCGGCCAGTTTCGCTTCGGCGCTGGCGATGTCCGGACGTCGTTGCAGCAGCTCGCTGGGTACGCCGCTGGCAATGTCCGGCCATTGCAACTGGGCGAACGACTGCTTGGGCGACGGCAATTCCTGCACGGGTTGGCCGAGAAGTGCCGCCAGAGTGATCAGGGCCTCGCGCGCCTGTTGTTGCGTCAACGGCAGTTTGCGTTGTTGCTCGGCGACCAGGCTCTTTTGCTGAGCCAGCTCCAGCGCCGTGGCGCCGCCGGCGTCGTAGCGGGTCTGCACCAGATGCAGCACGCTCTGTGCATTGGCCAGGTTGAGCCCGGCAATTCGCGCCTGCTCACGCAGCGCCAAGGCCTGGGTGTAGCTGTTGGCAACGGCGCTTTGCAGGGTCAGTTCCACCGTCGAGCGATCGAACTCGCTGGCCTGCAGGGCGAACACCGCGCTGTTCCGGGCGGCGCGTTTGCCGCCCCAGAAATCGATTTCGTAACTGGCGCTCAACTCGGCATCGTAATAATCCAGCGAGCGTTTGTTCGGGTTCACATCGAGTTGGCTGTAGCCTTTGCCGTGCAGAAGTTTCTGCCGATTGGCATTCAGGCCGGCCTTGATTTCCGGCAGCAGCGGGGCGCCGGCGATGGTCGCACCGGCCTGGGCCTGCCTGACCCGGGCGACGGCGGCGGCCAGGTCATGGCTGCCCAGTCTTGCCTGGTCGATCAGTTGATCGAGTTCCGAGCTGCCGAAGTGCGTCCACCATTGTCGATCGCTCTGGCTGGCGCCGGGATGTTCCGGCGATTGCCAGGTTGGCGGTGGTTGCAGACCGCTGTCGGGGCGCGGCGCGAGGCTGCCGCAGGCCGCCAGCAAAACGCTGGCGGCGAGAAGTGTCAGGTGGGCTTTCATAGGTCGATCATTCACTGGTGAGGGCCTTGACCGGGTCGAGCCGGGCGGCCTTGCGGGCCGGCATGAAGCCGAAGATGACACCGGTGGCCAGCGCGCAACCGAAGGCGCCGATCACGGCGATCCACTGGAACGCCATGGCCACACCGCTGAGTTGCAGCACGCCGCCGACCAGCATCGCCAGGCTGATGCCGGCAATGCCGCCGACCACCGATAGCATCACGGCTTCGGTCAGGAACTGGCGCAGGATGTCGCGCTGACGGGCGCCGGTGGCCATGCGGATGCCGATTTCCCGGGTGCGCTCGCGCACGGTCATGAGCATGATGTTCATCACGCCGATACCGCCCACCAACAGGGAGATGGCGGCAATCGCCCCGAGCATCAGCGACAGCGTGCCCTGGGTACGAGCCTCGGCCTGGATCATCGCGGCGTTGTTGGTCAGCTCGAAATCCTTCTTCCCGTTGTGCCGGCGCAGCATCGATTGTTCGATGGCGTGCTCGGCTTCCTTGACCCGGCGCGCATCCCGCGCGGCAATCACCACGTATTCCGGATTGCGGCTGCCGAACAGGCGCATGCTGGCGGCGGAGTAGGGCACGGCGATCCGGTTGTCACTGTCCGAGTCGCCGGAGCTGGAGCCTTTTTCCGCGAGTACACCGAGGACCTGGAACGGCACGTTTTCGATCAGGATGTACTGACCGACAGGGTCGGCGACATCCTTGAGCAGCTTGTCGCGCACCTTGGTCCCGATCACCGCGACGGCCGCGGCGCTGTCTTCATCGGCCTGGGTGAAATAGCTGCCCTGGATCACTGGCCAGTTGAAGATGGTCGGGAAGTTGGTGTCGTTACCGCCCACGTAACTGGTGTGGTCGGCATTGCCGAAACGCACGCCGGCGGTCGCACCGTTGACCGGCATGATGCGTTCAACCTGAGGCAGGGCGGCCAGTTCGGCGACGTCATCGAGGGTGATGATGCCCGGCGGTGTGCGCGGGTTGGGCGCAGCGCCGCTGAGATAGATGATGTTGGAGCCGAATGCCCCCATCTGCGCCATCACCTGGCGCTTGCTGCCTTCGCCCACCGCCAGCATGACCACCACGGACGCGACGCCGATGACGATCCCCAGCAGGGTCAGCGCGGTGCGGAAGCGGTTGACCCACATGACGCGCCAGGCCGCTTGCACGGCATCCACCAGTTCGCCTTTCCAGGCGCCGCTCTGGGTGCTGCCGGTGGTCAGGCGCTCGCGCAGGTCCACGGCTTGCAATGTGCCGGAGCCGGCGGTGGTTGTGGCCGATGATTGCGGGTCGGCGGTATCGCTGATGATCAGGCCGTCACGGATTTCGATGATGCGCTTGGCGCGTTGCGCGACTTCGCGGTCGTGGGTGATGAGAATCACCACGTGGCCCTGATCCGCCAGTTCATCGAGCAGGGTCATGACCTCGGCGCCACTGTGGCTGTCCAGCGCGCCAGTGGGTTCGTCGGCAAGAATGATGTGGCCGCCATTCATTAGTGCACGGGCAATCGACACCCGCTGCTGCTGTCCGCCGGAAAGCTGGTGCGGGCGGTTGGCGGTGCGGCTGCCGAGGCCCAGGCGGGTGAGCAGGGCGTGGGCCCGGACGTGACGTTCGGCGGCCGGTGTGCCGGCATAGATCGCCGGCATCTCGACGTTCTCCTGGGCCGAGCCGGACGGAATCAGGTGATAACCCTGGAACACGAATCCGAACGCTTCGCGGCGCAGCCAGGCCAGGGCGTCAGTGTCCAGCCGGGCGACATTTTCCCCGGCAAACAGATACTCGCCGCTGCTGGGACGGTCGAGGCAGCCGAGGATGTTCATCAGTGTCGATTTGCCGGAGCCGGAGGCACCGACGATCGCCACGAATTCGCCGGCATGAATCGACAGATCAATGCCGCGCAGCACTTCCACCAGCGGGCTGTCGCCGCCGCCGTAGGCTTTGCGGATCTGTCGCAGGTCAATCAGGGGCGTTTGCATTCAGCCTCCGTTGCCGGTGGCCGGACTGCTCAGGACGTGATCGCCTTCGGCAAGCCCTTCGAGGATTTGCGTGCGCAAGCGGTCGCGGATGCCGATCCGGACTTCCCGGGATTGAATCTCGCCATTGGCGGCGACGACCTGCGCCGATTGCCAGTCTGCACGGCTGCTGCGCTGCAGGGCGGCGGTGGGCACGGTCAGGGTGTTTTGCGCCTGTTGTGAAACAAAGAACACCTGGGCCGTCATGTCGGTCATCAGGCTGTTGTCGGTGTTTTCGACATCCAGTAATACCGTGTAAAGCACCACCCGTTCGCTGCCGCTGCGACCGCTGGTGGGACTGGCGCCCTGACTTTGTTCGAGCGGACGCGGCGGCACCGGCAGGATCTGCCGCACGGTGCTGCTCCAGCGCCGGCTGCCGCCGCTGAGGGTCGTGAAGTAAGCCGTCATGCCCGGCTTGACGTGACCGATGTCGGCTTCGGAAACCTCGGCCCACACGGTCATCGGTGAAAGCCGTGCGATCCGCAGAATCAGCGGGGTCTGTTGTTGCGCGTTGAGTGTCTGGCCTTCCCGGGCGCCCACGGCCACCACGGTGCCGGACATCGGCGCGTAGATGCGTGTGTAGCCAAGCTCGGCCTCGTCACTGCGCAGACTGGCCTGGGCCTGACGGATCTGTGCCTGGAACATGTCGATCCGGGCCTGGGTGGCGCGTACTTCGGCCCGGGCGGTCTGGACGTCTTCCTCGCGGGTGGCGCCCCCGGCAGCGAGTTTCTGCTGGCGCTGGTATTTCTGCTGCGCCAGCTCATGCTGGGCGCGTTGTTCCTGCAACTGCGCCTTCAGGTTCTCGATGGAGAACCGGCCGGCGTCGAGCTTGGCCTTTTGCGTGGAGGGATCGATTTCCACGAGCAACTGGCCTTCCTTGACCACATCACCGGCCTCGACATGAATTTTCTGGATCTGCCCGGACGCCTGCGCACCGACATCCACATAGCGACGTGGCTGCAGGGTGCCCAGGGCGGTCACGCTGTTTTCGATGTCGCCACGGGTCACTTGAACGGTGGCAAGCGTTTCACGGCCGGGCGGCAGTACTTGCCACGCGGCAACCGCGATGACGGGGATCAGGCAAAGGGCAACGAACAGGGCACGGCGGGCGGGGAGGGGACGTTTCATGCAGGGTTCCGGCCAGTGGAATTCGGCCCGTCGTTCAGCAGGTGAACAGGTTCGGTCGGTCGCTGAACGCTGTCGCAAGGCACGACAGACACGGGGGAGCTGTCCTGTAAACGATGCATGTGCAAGGGAATTTAACTGTTCACACACGAAGTTACAGGTTGCCGGAGCGGGCTATTTGTCAGCGAAGGAGAATCACTACTTTAAATCTATATGAGAATTACTATAAATTACGCGCCTCACGTTGCCACCATCGTGCTACCGCTTCGCGGGGCCCGAAAAAACGGTGTGCTCAAGGACAGGACCCGCACTCAAGCGGCCGGGAGTCATGTTGGAAAACTACTATCGCGAGCTGGTGTGTTTCCTGAACGCCAAGCTCGGCAACCGACAGGTGGCCGAAGATGTGGTGCATGACGCCTATGTGCGGGTCCTGGAGCGCTCCAGCGATACGCCGATCGAACAACCCCGGGCCTTCCTCTATCGCACCGCGCTGAATCTGGTGATCGACGATCATCGGCGCAATGCCCTGCGTCAGGTCGAATCGCTGGAAGTGCTCGACAGCGAAGAGCGCTATTTCACCCCGTCACCCCACAGCACCCTCGACCACGGCCAGCGCCTGGACATGTTGCAACGCGCCTTGGCCGAGCTTGCGCCACTGTGCCGCGACAGTTTTCTGCTGCGCAAGATCGAAGGCATGTCCCATCCCGAGATCGCCGAACACCTTGGCATTTCCAAGGCCCTGGTGGAAAAGCACATCGTCAATGCCATGAAGCATTGCCGCCAGCGAATCAAGCAATGGGATGCCCACTGAAGCCCCTGCGTTAAATTTTATTTCACTGTCCTCGTTCCTACTCAACAGACGACCTGTTGTCCTGTCCCGGGCCGGCCGGTCACCCAAGCTCTTCCTCCGCGCTGTTCGGGGGTTCATCCAGAGGACACTGGAAATGACACAGGCAATTGCATCGCCCATCGTTCACGATCTGATCGGCGTCGGTTTCGGCCCTTCGAACCTGGCGCTGGCCATCGCTCTGCAGGAGCGTGCTCCGACCCTCGGCGAGCTGGATGTGCTGTTTCTCGACAAGCAACCGACTTACAGCTGGCACGGCAATACGCTGTCGACCCAGAGCGAATTGCAGATTTCCTTCCTCAAGGATCTGGTGACCCTGCGCAACCCGACCAGCCCGTACTCGTTCGTCAATTACCTCAAGCACCACGGTCGTCTGGTGGACTTCATCAACCTCGGCACCTTTTACCCGTGCCGCATGGAGTACAACGACTACCTGCGCTGGGTCGCCGCGCAGTTCACCGAACAGAGCCGTTATGGCGAAGAAGTGCTGACTATCGAGCCGGTACTGCACAACCATCAGGTCGAAGCGTTGCGGGTGATTTCCCGTGGCACCGACGGCCAGCAATTCGTGCGCACTGCGCGTTCGGTGGTGGTCAGCGCCGGCGGTACGCCGCGCATTCCGGAATCCTTCAAGGCGCTCAAGGGCGATGCCCGGGTATTCCACCACTCGCAGTACCTGGCCGAAATGGCCAAACAACCGTGCGTCAACAACCAGCCGATGAGCATCGCGATCATCGGCGGCGGCCAGAGCGCGGCGGAAGCCTTCATCGATCTGAACGATTCGTTCCCGTCGGTGCAGGTCGACATGATCCTGCGCGGCTCGGCGCTGAAGCCGGCGGACGACAGCCCGTTCGTCAACGAAGTGTTCTCGCCGGAATTCACCGACCTGATCTTCCAGCAGAAGAGCAGCGAGCGTGAACGTCTGGTCAACGAGTACCACAACACCAACTACTCGGTGGTCGATATCGACCTGATCGAGCGCATCTACGGCATCTTCTACCGCCAGAAAGTCTCCGGTGTTGCCCGTCATGCGTTCCGCACCCTGACCACCGTCGAGAAAGCCACCGCTACCGAGCGCGGCATCGAACTGGCGGTGCGCAACAACGCCACGGGTGAAGTCACTGTGCGCGTCTACGACGCCGTGGTGCTGGCCACCGGTTACGAGCGTCAGATGCACCGCAAACTGCTGGCGCCGCTGGAAGAGTACCTGGGCGACTTCGAGGTCGATCGCAACTACAAACTGATCACCGACGAGCGCTGCAAGGCCGGTCTGTACATGCAGGGCTTCTGCCAGGCCAGCCATGGTCTGAGCGATACGCTGCTGTCGATCCTGCCGATCCGCGCGGACGAAATTGCCGGCTCGCTGTATGAGCATGGCAAGAATCGCGGGCACAGCCGTTCGGTGATGGATTTGTTGCTGGCCACTGCCAGCTGATGACTTCCTGATGACTCCCGCGCCGAGCGCGGGAGTCGTTTCCGGGTCAATCCTGAACCCTTCCTGAATGACCTCCACATCCCCCAACCTCATTCCTTTTACGGGTTTACTCTCCAGGCATCGGGGCGTAAGCTTCGCGCGTTTTCATCAATAGCGGAGACCCACAGTGGGTACTTGTTCGAGTGACAGTTGTCGGCCGGTCCTTGTAACCGGCAGATTCTCGGCAAGATAACGCGCATTCCTTTGTGCCGTTGTCTCGCCGAACAGCGAGCAGCGGCATCCCGATCATGGTCAGCTGAGACCATGTCCCGACGTCCTTCTCATCGACGCTGAAAAGAGCGTGGTTTCGACTTCATTGTCGCAATCGCAGCCCTATCGACACGCCTGTCTTTTTTGACCGGCGCGCCAACCCTTGCCGTGCCGGATTTTTCGGTGCAAGAGGGCTGGACGTACCTGCTTGACGGTTTCCCGGCTGACCATAGGGGCAACAGCCATGAAACTTACGCTCAAGGAATTTTTCGCAGGCTTCCTGCGGACCCGTCACATCGCCCGGCACTTCCGTCGTCTGGCCGTGCTGGAAAGTCTTCGCGACACCACGGTCAGCCGTGAAGTGCCGCCCACCCTGGCCAACACGCTGGTGGACGCCGCCCATTGTGACAGCGGCGTGCTGCTGTCGAATCTCGGCACGCACACTGATGGCCTCACCGATTTCGAAGTCGATGTGCTGCGTGCACAGCATGGCCTCAACGAAGTCGAGCACGAGCAACCGCTGCCATGGTGGACTCACCTGTGGCACTGCTACAAAAACCCGTTCAACCTGCTGCTGACCCTGTTGGCGGTGATCTCGTGGCTGACCGATGACCTGAAAGCCGCCACCGTGATCTTCTCGATGGTGGTGCTCTCGACCCTGCTGCGCTTCTGGCAGGAGAGCAAATCCAACCAGGCGGCGGACGCGCTCAAGGCGATGGTCAGCAACACCGCCACGGTGCTGCGCCGGGATGCGCCGCGCACCGAGCTGCCGATCAAGCAACTGGTGCCGGGCGATCTGATCGTGCTGTCGGCCGGCGACATGATTCCCGCCGATTGCCGGGTGCTCAGCGCCAAGGATCTGTTCGTCAGCCAGGCCGCGATGACCGGCGAATCGATGCCGGTGGAGAAATTCCCCCGCCAGGCGGATCGCGATACGCGCAACCCGCTGGAGCTGGACAACATCCTGTTCATGGGCACCAACGTGGTGTCCGGGACAGCGGTGGCGGTGATTCTCACCACCGGCAACAGCACCTATTTCGGTGCGCTGGCGCTGCGGGTCGGGGCAACCGATCGGGCGGTGACTTCGTTCCAGCAAGGGGTGAACAAAGTCAGCTGGCTGTTGATCCGCTTCATGTTCGTCATGGCGCCGCTGGTGTTGTTCATCAACGGTTTCACCAAGGGCGACTGGACCGAAGCGCTGCTGTTCGCACTGTCGATCGCCGTGGGCCTGACCCCGGAAATGCTGCCGATGATCGTCACCTCGACCCTGGCCAAAGGCGCGGTGTTCCTGTCGCGCAAGAAAGTCATCGTCAAACGCCTGGACGCAATCCAGAACTTCGGCGCCATGGACGTGCTGTGCACCGACAAGACCGGCACGTTGACCCAGGACAAGATCTTCCTGGCGCGCAATGTCGACGTCTGGGGCGAAGACTCCGATGACGTGCTGGAAATGGCTTATCTGAACAGCTACTACCAGACCGGCCTGAAAAACCTGCTCGACGTGGCGGTACTGGAACACGTGGAAGTCCACCGTGAACTGAAGGTCGGCACGGCGTTTCGCAAGGTCGACGAGATCCCGTTCGATTTCAATCGCCGGCGCATGTCGGTGGTGGTCGAAGGCCACGGCCAACCGCATCAGTTGATCTGCAAAGGCGCGGTGGAAGAAGTGTTGTCGGTGTGCACCCGGGTTCGTCACGGTGAAGTCGACGAAGCCTTGAGCGATGAATTGCTGGCGAGAATTCGTCAGGTAACAGCAGCATTCAACGCTGAAGGCTTGCGTGTGGTCGCGGTGGCGGCACGGTCGATGCCTGAAGGTCGCGACACCTACAGCCTGGGCGACGAGCAGGAGCTGACGCTGATCGGTTACGTGGCATTCCTCGATCCACCGAAGGAAAGCACCGCACCGGCGCTCAAAGCGCTGGCCGAACACGGCGTGGCGGTAAAAGTGCTGACCGGCGACAACGAGCTGGTGACTGCCAAGATCTGCCGTGAAGTAGGCCTGGCCCAGCAAGGCCTATTGATGGGCAACGACATCGAACGCATGAGCGACGCGCAACTGGCGGTGGCCGTTGAAACCACCAACGTGTTCGCCAAACTGACGCCCACCCACAAGGAGCGCATCGTGCGCATCCTCAAGGGTAACGGCCACGTGGTCGGGTTCATGGGCGACGGCATCAACGACGCGCCGGCCCTGCGCACTGCGGACATCGGTATTTCCGTGGACAGCGCGGTGGACATCGCCAAGGAAGCGGCCGACATCATCCTGCTGGAAAAGAGCCTGATGGTGCTGGAGGAGGGCGTGCTGGAAGGGCGTCGGACCTTCGCCAACATGCTCAAGTACATCAAAATGACCGCCAGCTCGAACTTCGGCAACGTGTTCTCGGTACTTGTGGCCAGTGCGTTCATTCCGTTCCTGCCGATGCTGCCGATGCACCTGCTGGTGCAGAACCTGCTGTATGACATTTCGCAGATCGCGATCCCGTTCGATAACGTCGACGACGAAATGCTGAAACAGCCGCAACGCTGGCAGCCCGGGGATGTCGGACGCTTCATGCTGTTCTTCGGCCCGATCAGTTCGATCTTCGACATCACAACGTTCGCCTTGATGTGGTACGTGTTTGATGCCAACACCCCGGATCACCAGACGTTGTTCCAGTCCGGCTGGTTTGTGGTGGGATTGCTGACCCAGACGCTGATCGTGCACATGATCCGCACGCCGAAGATTCCGTTCCTGCAAAGCCGCGCGGCCATGCCGCTGCTGGTGATGACCGGAATCATCATGGCCGTGGGCATCTTCCTGCCGATGGGGCCGCTGGCGCACTACTTCAAACTGCAGGCGCTGCCGTCGATGTACTTCGTGTTCCTGCCGGTGATCCTGCTGGCGTACATGGCACTGACCCAGGCCGTTAAAGGCTTCTACATCCGCCGTTTCGGCTGGCAGTAACAGGAATGATTCCCCCCCTTGTGGGAGCAAGGGGGGCGGTTTCAAGGAGTTCAACATGCAAGCCATCAACAACATCAACCTCGATTCGCTGCTCGACACTCTGGTCAGCCTCAGCGCGGCTTTCATTCTCGGCGGCCTGATCGGCTTCGAACGCCAGTACCGGCAACGCACGGCGGGCTTGCGCACCAACGTGCTGGTGGCGGTCGGTGCGGCGATTTTCGTCGACATGGCCAACCGTCTCGGCGGAGCCGAAGGTGCGGTGCGGGTGGTCGCCTACGTGGTGTCCGGGATCGGATTTCTCGGCGCCGGTGTGATCATGCGTGAAGAGGGCAACGTGCGCGGTCTCAACACCGCCGCCACGCTCTGGACCTCGGCAGCGGTCGGCGCCTGTGCCGGTGCCGACCTGCTGGCCGAAGCCGTGCTCGGCACCTTGTTCGTTCTCGCCGCGAATACCTTGCTGCGGCCGATCGTCAACAACATCAACCGCCAGCCGCTGGACGTGGTTTCGGCGGAAGTCACCAACATCGTCTACGTGATCGCCCGGCGCTCGCAGCAGACCGCGGTGTTCGCCTTGCTCGAGGCCGAGCTCGAACGCAGCAACTACCCGGCCAGTGACGTCGATGTGCACGCCTTTGGTGCCGACGAAATCGAGATTGAAGCGACGCTCGCAACGACATCGGTGGACGGTGATGAACTGGACGCACTGGTGAAGCGGATTTCCACGTCGAACCTGGTGGTGCAGGCGTTCTGGAGTCCGAGTACCACCGAGTAACCTGGCGAACACCCGTCGTCGGGCAATGGCATGGGTGGCCGTCAATCCGGATGAGTGACGGTTATTTTCGGAATAGTCCTACAGAGCAAGCCTCGATGCTTGGGTAGTCTTGCCGCCACTTGAAGCGACTGGCGGGACTTCCACGATGGCCGACAAAACCTTGCGTATTTTGATCGCCGACACCCGGCACTTTCACCGGATGAAGATCGAGCGGATGTTCAATGCCCTCGATTACTACCGCATTGCACCGGTGCAGACCTTCACCGAACTGCTGTCACTGATCGATTTCGGCTGCGAGCCGTTCGACGTACTGGTGACCGATTCTCAACTGGCAGGTGGAATGCCGGATCTGCACGGATTCCTGTTCGATCTGGCGCAGGTCCGGCATGCACTGGTCTATGGCGAAGCGCTGAACTCATCGGATTTTCCCGGATACTTTCGGCCAAAGATCACCACCTGCGACGCCGTGCTGCCCTCAATGAGCGCCATCACACAGTTGATGGCGTCGGTCGAGGCTTCCCGGGTGCGCTCATCGCATGAGTGCCCGGCAAAATCCCTTGCGTGATGGAGCGCCAGATCACAGATCGGCCGATAGCGCAACTGTCAGGTCTGACAGGTGTTTCGCCTTGCGTCCCGTGTAACAGTCGTAGCGCAGCTACCAATAGTCCCGTTCATGCTAGTTCGGTGGCGTCATCGTCATGTATTCGCCCGGGAGTGATCATGGATTCAGCATTGATCGTCGACGATCACCCGGTGGTTGTCGGTGCCGTCAGAATGGTTCTGGAGTCACTGGGCTATAAACCGATTCATGTCGCTTCGAGTGGCATCGACGTGGTGCCGATGATCCGTGCACACGCGCCGAAACTGATCGTGCTCGATCTGAAGCTCAAGGGCATGGGAGGGCTTGAAGTGCTGGACCGGATCAATGCCCTCGGGCTGGTCTGCAAAATCGTGATTTTTTCATCGGCCGACCCGCACAGCTACCTGGTGCGTTGCCGACGTGCAGGTGCAATGGCTTTTGTGGCCAAGTCTGCCGAGTTGCAGCAGTTGCAGAGTGCGATCAAGGCTGTCCGTTCGGGTTACAGCTATTTCCAGGAATTGCCTGAAGTCAACGCAGGGCAGTCCAATGTGCACAGTGACGAGCGACAGCAAATCGAAGGACTGTCCAATCGCGAGTTACACATTCTCGTGCAGTTGGCGCATGGCAAGCCCAACAAGGACATCGCTCAGGAGATGAACCTGAGCCACAAGACCATCAGTACCTACAAGACCCGCCTGATGCTGAAGCTTGGGGTCAGCTCACTGGTGGTGTTGCGCGAGTTCGCCAGACGCAACCATCTGCTTTGAGAGGCTGCCCGATGATGAGGCCGCTGCGATGCATTCTTCTGATGATCTTCCTTTTGGCAAGCGCGGTGCAGGCATTCGGGGCTGTGCAAAAACTGGAAATCATCTCTCGCACCCGGCTGGAGGGCGTGCAGGTTCGCCTCGACGAGCAGGATCAACAGTGGCTCCGGGCACACCCGGTATTACGCATCGGCGCCTCCGGGCCGGACTATCCTCCCTTTGAATTGACCCGCAACCGGCATGAACTGGAAGGCCTCACGGCCGAATACGCCGACGCGATCGCACAGGTGCTGAATGTCCGGATCGAGGTCTGGTGCTACCCCGACCGCGAAAGCGCCATGGCTGCGCTCAAGGCCGGCGAACTGGACTTGCTGGGCACCTCGAACAACTATGAGATTGCCGATCCCGAGCTGATGTTGTCCCGCGCCTACGCCGAAGATCAGCCGATGTGGGTGACCCGGCTCGACGAGCCGTTGCCCGATGACCTGGCAGGCAAACGCATCGCCATGGTGGATGACTACCTGCCGGCTTCGATCATCCAGAAGGCTTTCCCGAAAGCCACCTTGCAGCGTTATCGCTCGATTCTCGATGCCCTCGGCGCCGTGGCATTCGGGCGGGATGACCTGTACCTCGGTGACTTCATCAGTGCCAGCTATCTGATCAACATCAACTTCCACAACGACCTGCAGCTGGCCGGCCCTTCGGGCCTTGACGCCAACCCCTTCGCTTTTGCCCTGACTCGCAGCAACACACGCTTGAAACGACTGGTCGACAAGGCCTTGCTGGCCATTCCCATGGAGCAACGCCTGGCCATGGAACTGCGCTGGAGTGCCGGGCGTGCGGACATGTCGGGACAAGCGCGGGTAAGTCTCAGCGGCAGTGAACAAGCGTGGCTCGACCGGCATCCGAGCGTACGTGTCGGTGCGATCGAGGATTTCGCCCCGTTGACGTACTTTGATGCCGAGGGAAAACTGCAGGGGCTTACGGCGCAATTGTTGAGCCTGATCAGTCAGCGCAGCGGCCTGAAGTTCGAGATCGTTCGTGGGCGGTCACTGGACCGACAGATCGAACAATTGAAGGCCGGGGAACTTGATCTGCTGCCCGTGGTGACACCCAGCAGCGAGCGTGAACTCGAAATGCGTTTTTCCCGGGCCTATCTGAACAATCCGTTCGTGCTGGTCAGCGGGGCATCGGCGTCGGGCGTGAGAACCCTGGACGACATGGCCGGCAAACGGCTGGCAATCTATCGCGGTCACCCGTTGCGCGACTATCTGCTGGAGCGAGTACCGCAGCTCAGATTGGTCGAAGTACCAAGTCCGGCAGCCGGGATGGAGGCGATTGTCAGCGGGCAGGCCGATGCCACGCTGAGTTCGTTGATGGTGGCGCGCTATCTGATCTCCCGCCAGTACCGGGGGCGCACCCGGATCGTCGGTACGGTGGGGGATCAGCCCGCCCGGATTGCATTGGCCACCGCACCGGATGCCGTGGTGTTGCATTCGATTCTGAACAAGGCGCTGCTGAGCATTGCCCCCAAGGAACTCGACGATCTGGTCGAGCGCTGGGGCCGTGACGCGGTTGCCGATGACAGTTACTGGCAGCGCCATCGACGGGAGATCCTGCTTGGATTCGCCGGTGCGTCCGGGTTGTTGCTGCTGGCGTTGGGCTGGATCGGCTTTCAGCGCCGGCAGATTCGCCAGCGCCAGCAATGGCTGCTTCAACTGCAGGAAGCCAAGGACGCGGCGGATGACGCCAACCGGGCCAAGAGCACCTTTCTGGCAGTCATGAGTCACGAAATCCGTACGCCGATGAATGCCTTGCTGGGCATGCTCGAACTGGCGCTCAAGCATGCCGATGAAGGCGTGACCGACCGTGGGGCTATCCAGGTGGCGTCCACGGCGGGGCAGCAACTGCTGGCATTGATCGGCGATATTCTCGACATTGCACGCATTGAGTCGGGTCAACTGTCGCTGGCTCCCGAACGCGTCAAACTGCGTGAGTCGGTGTTGTCGGTGTGTCGGATTTTCGAAGGAGTGGCGCACCAGAAGCAGTTGTCGTGGCATGTCGAACTGGATGAGCGCAGCAATGTCGAGGTGCTGCTCGACGCCCTGCGTTTCAAACAGGTGTTGTCGAATCTGCTGAGCAATGCGATCAAGTTTACCGATGAAGGCGACGTGAGCCTGCGACTGCGAGTGTTCGCCGAGCGGGACGGGCTGCTGGAAATCGGTGTTGTCATTGAGGACAGCGGCCGGGGCATCAGTGCCGAAGATCAGCAGCGCTTGTTCAGCCCGTTTGTGCAGGTCGGCAGCCAGTCGTTGTCGGCCCGCAGCGGTTCCGGTCTGGGGCTGGTGATCAGCCGCAGCCTGTGCCGGATGATGGGCGGCGACTTGTGGATGACCAGCGAACCCGGACGAGGCACACAAGTCATGCTGCGCCTGGAACTGCCCGTGCTGGAGTCGCCCGCTCAGGAGAACGTTGCGACACCGACAGTGACGGCGGCAAAGCCGCTGGATGTACTGGTGGTGGACGACCACCCGGTAAATCGTCTGCTGCTGTGTCGGCAGTTGAGCGAGCTTGGGCATCGCGTTGTCGACATCGGGAGTGGTGAACAGGCGCTGGATCTGTGGCGCGGTCAAACTTTCGATGCGCTGATCACCGACATTAACTTGCCCGGGCTCAACGGTTATGACCTGGCGCGAGCGATTCGCGAAGAAGAGACGGCAGCGGGCAGGGTGCCTTGTCTGATTCTGGGGTATACCGCCAATGCACAGCTGGAGGAAAAACAGCGATGCCTGGCAGCCGGAATGGATGATTGTCTGTTCAAACCGGTTTTGCTGCGGGAACTGAACCTGGCGCTGATGGCTGCAGAGCCCGACGAAATACAGGTCGCAGGAGCGGAGGACCAGGTATTGACCGGGTTCGATCTGAGTTCGCTGTTGCAATTGGCGGGTGCAGACAACCCGCTGATCGGGCAGTTGCGTGAGGAGGTGCTGAGCAGTCTGCACAGCGATCTGGAGCGTCTGGAGGTGTCAGGGCGGGAAGGTGATCGTGCAGGTCTGAAGGATCTGGCACATCACATCACAGGCGGGGCGCATGTGATCGGGGCCGAGCGCGTGGTTTCGGCGTGCCGGGTACTCGAACAGGCCTGCGGGGACGGTGAGCCCGAGGCCGCATTGAACATTGCTATCGAATTGCTGCGCGTGGCCATGCACGACCTCGCGCAGCAACTTCAAGCCTGAGTGGTCAGTCCCACTGCGGCGCGATGCCTTGAGGGCTGGTCAGGCGATGGCCGCGATCCAGTGTGTCGATCAGCGCCATATCGGCGTCGCTCAGCGTCAGCGCGGTGGCGCCGAGGTTACTTTGCAGGTTGGCGCGCTTGGTCGACGACGGAATCACCGCGTAACCCGATTGCATCGCCCACGCCAGAGTGACTTGCGCCGGGGTGGCTTGCAGGCGCTGGGCGATGTCGACAATCAATGGATCCTTCAGCACTTCGCCATAGGCCAGGGTCATGTAGGAGGTGATCTGGATGCCCAGGCTCTGGGCAAATTCCACGACCTTGCGATTTTGCAGGTACGGGTGCAGCTCGATCTGGTTGGTGGCGATGTTTTCTGCGCCAACCGCTGCGATGGCTTGTTTCATCAGGTCGATAGTGAAGTTGGACACACCGATCTGCCGGGTCAGGCCCATGCGTTTGGCCTCCAGCAGGGCGCCCATGAACTCTTCCACCGACACCTGATCTTCCGGCGACGGCCAGTGGATCAGCGTCAGGTCGAGGTAGTCGGTCTGCAGCTTTTGCAGACTCTCCTTGAGGCTCTCGATCAGACGGTCTTTGGCGAAGTTGGCGATCCAGATCTTGCTGGTGATGAACAATTCGTCGCGAGGGATGCCGCTGGCGACGATGGCCTGGCCGACCTCGGCTTCGTTCTCGTAGATTTGCGCGGTGTCGATGACCCGGTAACCCAGCTCGAGGGCGGTGCTCACCGAATCGATGACCACCTGACCTTGCAGGCGAAACGTACCAAGACCGAAAGCGGGAACAGACATGCATAACTCCAGGGTTGCAGTGGGAATGGACGGAGTATCCGCTGCTGCTTCCTTGAGAAAAACCGCTGTCGGGGCAAAGTACTGTTGACCAGAAGTCACGAATCAATCGCAGGTCTCAAGCGATGTCACTGTGAGCAAACTCATCACCCAGAAAATCAATCAAGGTGCGAACCGACGGCAGTAGTCCCCGGCGCGAAGGAAAGATCGCGTGCACGATCCCGCATTTCGGTGCCCAGCCCGGAATCAACTCCACCACGCGTCCTGCCGCGATGTCTTCGCGCACGACCACGCTCGGCAGATGCGCGATGCCGACTCCGGCAATCACCGCCTGACGCAGGGCAATCAGATCATCGGTGACCAGCCTTGGCGTGTGCCGGATCTGCGCCGAAGCGCCGTTCGGGCCGAGCAGATCCCATTGATACTCACGTTGTGCCGCACCCCAATGCAGGCTCGGCAAACCATTGAGATCGGCCGGCGAGGGCGGTGACGACAAACGCTCGGCAAACATCGGGCTGCCGACCACCGATTGGGTACTGTTGCCGAGCACCTTCATCACCATGTCGGTGTTTTCCAGTGGCGGAAAGCGCACGCGCAGCGCAATGTCGAAACCTTCGTGCAGCAGGTCGACCCGACGGTTGGTGCTCTCGATGAACACTTCCACGAGTGGGTACTTGAGCATGTAGCGGGTGAGCATCGGCCCGACCCAGGAATTGAGCAGCGCCGTCGGGCAGCTCAGGCGTACCAGCCCCTGAGGTTCGGAGCGATTGCGCTCGATCAGCTCGGCGGCGCTCTCGGCTTCAACCCGCATCGCCAGGCAGCGCTGGTAGTAAGCCTGGCCGATTTCGGTCAGCGAGCAATGCCGGCTGGTGCGATGCAGCAGGCGAACACCAAGGCGTTCTTCGAGCTCCGAGATGCGTCGGCTGAGTTTCGACTTGGGGATGTCCAGCGCGCGACCAGCGGCGGCAAAGCCGTGATGCTCCACCACTTGAGTGAAGTAATAGAGGGTGTTGAGGTCTTCCACTATCGTTCTCCATATAGAACGCTAAAGCTGATTTTTGCAGTCTAGTCCATCAATGGTCATGGATTTAAGCTTGATCCATCGCGTCATTCACCCGATTGGAGGCAACCATGAAAAACATCATCGGTATTTACACCAGCCCTCGCGGCCATTGGGTCGGCGATGGTTTCCCGGTTCGCACGCTGTTTTCCTACGACAACCTGGGCAAGCACATCAGCCCGTTCCTGCTGCTGGATCACGCCGGGCCTGCGCAATTCACCCCGACCACCGAACGACGTGGCGTTGGTCAGCATCCGCACCGCGGGTTCGAAACCGTGACTATCGTTTACGAGGGCGAAGTGCAGCACCGCGACTCCACCGGTGCCGGCGGCACCATCGGCCCGGGCGATGTGCAGTGGATGACCGCTGCGTCCGGGATCCTGCATGAGGAGTTTCACTCGGACAACTTCGCCAGAACCGGCGGCAATCTGGAAATGGTGCAGCTGTGGGTCAACCTGCCCGCCAAGGACAAAATGGCGGCGCCCGGTTACCAGACCATTCTGGACGGCGACATCCCGAGCATCCCGCTCAAGGACGGCGCGGGCAGCCTGCGCCTGATCGCCGGTGAGTTCGACGGCCACAAAGGCCCGTCCCGCACCTTCACGCCGATCGACGTGTGGGATCTGCGCCTGAACGCCGGCAAGTTGCTGACGCTGGATCTGCACGAGGGCCGCAACACCGCGTTGGTGCTGTTGCGCGGTTCGGTGCAGGTCAACGGCCTGGAGTCGGTGCGCCAGGGCCAGTTGGCGCTGTTCGAGCGTGACGGCCGGCAACTGACACTTGAGGCCAGCGAAGATGCGGTGGTGTTGCTGCTCAGCGGCGAGCCTATCGACGAACCCATCGTCGGCCACGGTCCGTTCGTGATGAATACCGAGCAGGAAATCCACCAGGCATTCGCCGACTTCCAGTCCGGCCGCTTCGGCCGCATGCACGGCTGACACGCCGCGCTTCCACACCCCGCTCTACACAGGATGCGTAGGCCGGTTCGAAGGCCAGGGATGGCTGCTGCCCAAAAGAAAGAGAAAACGCTGGATTCCCGGCGCTGACCCGAGACCCCGACATTTCGTCGAGATCGACAACACGCGAGGATTACTGCAATGAGCACTCAATACAAACGTCTGGACAAGAACAACGCCGCCGTTCTGCTGGTCGACCATCAGGCCGGGTTGTTGTCGCTGGTGCGCGACATCGAGCCTGACCGCTTCAAGAACAACGTGCTGGCGCTGGCCGATCTGGCCAGGTACTTCAAGCTGCCGACGATCCTGACCACCAGTTTCGAAACCGGCCCCAACGGCCCGCTGGTGCCCGAGCTCAAGGCGTTGTTCCCCGAGGCGCCGTACATTGCCCGTCCCGGCCAGATCAATGCCTGGGACAACGAGGACTTCGTTAAAGCGATCAAGGCTACCGGTAAGAAACAGCTGATCATTGCCGGCGTGGTGACGGAAGTGTGTGTGGCATTCCCGGCGCTGTCGGCCCTTGAAGAAGGGTTTGATGTATTCGTGGTGACCGACGCCTCCGGCACGTTCAATGAACTGACCCGTGAATCGGCATGGAACCGTATGTCCAGCGCCGGCGCTCAATTGATGACCTGGTTTGGTCTGGCCTGCGAGTTGCACCGTGACTGGCGCAACGATATCGAAGGGTTGGGTACGTTGTTCTCCAACCACATCCCGGACTATCGCAACCTGATGACCAGTTACAGCACGCTGACCAGCGGCAAGTAATAAGCCCTATGAAAACCTGTGGGAACACGTTGTCTCCCACAGGTTTTTTTGGAGCCTGCCAAATAGCACTCTTCCCGCCAAATCAATTGCTCCTACACTAAGCCCAATCTGTGCGATCTTCTCGCGATTGACCTCTGTCGGAGTTGTTTGATGCTGTCTCTGCTGACTGAACATCCGTTGTTCTGCGCGTTGATCCTGATCCTGCTCGACCTGGGCCTGTGGCGCCTGATCAGTTCCCACGGCAGCGAATGGAAGCTGCTGGTGCGGGTGCTGATTTTCAGCCTGTTCAGCGTGCTGCTGTTCAACGAAGGCCTCAATCCGATGGAGCCGGCGCCCTGGGCCGACAACGTGCCGCTGCATCTGGCGGCGACCGGGTTGCAGATCGGCTGGTGGCTGTTCGGTGCGCGCACGCTGACGGTGTTGATCGGCGCGGTGATGATGCAGCGGGTCGGCCACACCGGGCGGCTGCTGCAGGATCTGCTCGGCGCGGTGATTTTCCTGATCGCCATCATCGCGGCGCTGGCCTATGTGCTGGACCTGCCGGTCAAGGGCGTACTGGCCACATCCGGAGCACTGGCGATCATCGTCGGTCTGGCATTGCAGAGCACCCTGAGCGACGTGTTTTCCGGGATCGTCCTGAACACCACCAAGCCTTATCAACTCGATGACTGGATTTCCATCGACGGCACGGAAGGGCGGGTCACCGACATCGACTGGCGCGCCACGCGCCTGCAAACCTCACAGGGCAGCATGGCGGTGATTCCCAACTCGCTGGCGGCCAAGGCCAAGATCATCAACTTCAGTCGCCCGAGCAATATGTTCGGTGTTGCCGTGAGTGTGCAGGTCAGCCCCCATGCACGGCCGAATTCGGTGATCGACGCCCTGGAGCGGGCGATGCAAGGCTGTCGCCCATTGCTGGACAACCCGGCGCCAAGCGTCGCGTTGAAGAGTTCGAGCAGTGCCGGCGCGGAATATGAAATCAGTGGTTTCGTGGCGTCGATGAGTGAGAAGCGTGCGGTGCGCAATCAGTTGTTCGATCTGGCTTTCCGGCATCTGCAAGCGTCCGGAGTCAATCTGCTGTCGAGCAATGAACCCGCCGCGCCAGCTCATCTCTCACGGCCGCGGGCGCTGCTCGACAGCTCGCCGATTTTCTCCACCCTGCGTCAGGAAGAGAAAGAGACCTTCAGCCAGAACATGGCCCTGCAAACCTTCCGTGCCGGAGAAATTATTCTGGCGGGCGGCGAGGTCAGTGACCATCTGTTCATCATCGAGTCCGGCGTGGTTTCGGTGACGTTGAACCGGCACGGCGTACCGTTCGAATCAGGGCGCATGGGGCCGGGGGAAGTGATCGGCGAGGCCGGGATCCTTTCCGATACCTCGTTGCCGGCCGATTTTTCCGCCAAGACGTTCTGCGCCCTGTACCGCATCGAGAAGTCGTATCTCAAGCCTTGCCTGGATGCCCGTCATGACATCAACGATGCAATGAAGGCGCTGCTCGATTTCCGCCTGCTCAAGGCGCAGGCGCTGACTCAGGAAACGCCGGTAGCCGTACCGAAAAGAGGTTTCCTGCAGTGGCTGCGCCATCGCGCCTGAGCGGGATCAGCGGCGTTCGTATCCGGCGAGTTTTTGTTCGAGGTTCTGGCGCACCTGCGGCCATTCGTCATCAATGATGCTGAAGCGTACCGAGTTGCGCTTGCGCCCGTCGGGCATGATCCGTTCGTGTCGCACGATGCCTTCCTGCTGTGCACCCAGGCGCAGGATCGCATTGCGTGACTTCTGATTGTTTTCATCGGTGGTGAACTGCACGCGCACGCAATTGAGCACCTCGAAGGCGTGGCACAGCATCAGGTATTTGGCTTCGGTGTTGACGAAGGTTTTCTGAAAGCGCGCCGAGATCCAGCTGCTGCCGATCTCCAGCTTGCGATTGAGCGGATCTATCTTCCAGAAACGGGTCGAACCGATCACCTCGCCGGTTTCCTTCAACACGATCACAAACGGCATGACTGTGCCGGCCTCACGCCCGTCGAGGGCCTTTTTCAGATAGCTGTCGACAGTGGTCGCCGACGGCACCACGGTGACGGTGAGATTCCACAGCTCGCCGTCTGCGGCGGCGTGGAGCAGGGCGTCGGCATCGGAATATTGCAGGGGGCGCAGGACGATGCCCTGGCCTTGCAGTGTGATGTGCATGGGGCGTGGCTCTCGGTAGTTCGGGCAAGGTCTTATTACGCCGCATCGGGCAGCGTCGTTGCAACCGCCGGTTCAGGCGCCAAGGCCGATTGGTGAAATCAATTGTCGATTCAATGCCCGGATCCCGTATACATGGCGACCATCAGCGGAACGATCCGCGTCTCCATGCCTAAGGACCGAGCAATGAGCGAGCCACGCCTGACGAATCTGAAACAGTATCTGCAACGGTTGGGGTTCGACACGCCCCCGGCACCGACCCTTGAGACCCTGCGTTTGTTGCAGTTGCGTCATACCGGTGCCTTTCCCTTCGAGAACCTTTCGACGCTCAGCGGCGAACCTGTACTGATCGATCTGCCGTCAATCCAGCGCAAGGTTCTGGAGGATGCCCGTGGCGGTTACTGCTACGAACTCAACAATCTGTTTCTGGCCTTGTTGCTGGAACTGGGATTCGATGCGCGGGGCATCAGTGGCCGAGTGGTCATGAATCAGCCCGAAGGCAGTTGGACGGCGCGCACTCATCGCCTGAGCCTGGTGACCCTCGACGGCGTGCGCTACATCACCGATGTCGGCTTCGGCGGCATGGTGCCGACTGCACCGCTGGTGCTCGATACCGAAGCCGAGCAATCCACGCCGCACGAGCCGTATCGCATCGAAGTGCAAGCCGATGGCTACATGCTGCGGGCCAGGGTCGCCGGCGAATGGCGGCCGATGTACCTGTTCGACCTGCAACGCCAGGAAGACATCGATTACACCCTTGGCAACTGGTACGTCTCGACGCACCCGGATTCACCATTCGCCCAGCGCCTTATGGTCGCGCGTACGGGCGACGGCTGGCGACGCACGTTGAACAACGGCAGTTTTGCGATCCACCGCATTGGTGCCGAGAGCGAGCGGCGCGAGGTGACGGATGTCGATGAACTGATCGAATTGCTGGAGCGGGAGTTCGGCCTGCGCTTGCCGCACCAGCCTGGTGCGCGTCTGGCACTGGCGCGCTTGATTCAGCCGAACTGAAACCTAAGGTTTTGCATCCGGCTCCAGCACCCGCCGGATTTCGTTCACGGCCGCCGACAGTTTTTTCTCAAGGCTCTTGAGGTCGGTGGCGGTGATGCCTTTCTTGAATTGACCGATGGAATGCTCGAGTTCATCGGCTGTGGTACGGCCGTCGAGCAGAGCATGGCGCAGGGTGTTGTTGATTACCGTCTGATAGCCATACCCCTCGCTTTCAGCGACCTCGCGCGCAGCCTCGATGACCGCGTCATCGAGCATGATGGTGATGCGGGTCTTGCCCTTGTTGGAGGCAACGGCGCCCCGTTTACCTTGGCTGAAATCGTACTCATCCTTCATTGATCAAGTCTCCGGAAAGTATTGGCGTCGCTCGCTGGGGGTTGCGGTGCGTGCGGAAATGATTCGAACAATATTCGGCTCCCGATAGCTGTAAACAACGGCCAGCAAACGTCCCTTGGCGTCGGTGCCGAGTGTGATCCAGCGTTGTTCGTCATGGTCGTTGTCTTCAATCGTCAGTGCTCGTTCGTCGTAGAAGACCGGTTCGGCCTCGGCGAGGCTGATTCCTCTGTGCTTGAGTTTGTTGGCAGCATTCTTGCTTTTGTCGAACTGAATCTTGAATGACTTCATTATGCATACTTTATATGTATAAAAAAGAGCGCGGCCGCACCGTCGGTCGCCATGAACACTTCAGCCTAGGTGGATAAAACGTGGGGGCAGTCAACGATGTGTTGCCGGATTTGTGGAGGGAGGGAAGCAGCGGGATAGAAGGTTGGGTGGCTACCTATCCATAATGTGACTGATAAGTTGTATACAACTCTATGGACATTTGTCACGACTATTGAATACAGTGTGCGCATAACAAAAACCAGGGAACCCCCCACCATGAAAACGCCCCATGTTTCACACCAACGGCCCGAGGACGAAAACCTCGGGGTCGGCGCGAATATGGCTTACGGCCTGCAACATGTTCTGACCATGTATGGCGGTATCGTCGCGGTGCCGCTGATCATCGGTCAGGCTGCCGGGTTGTCGCCGGCGGACATTGGTCTGTTGATTGCTGCTTCATTGTTTGCGGGGGGGCTGGCCACGTTGCTGCAAACCCTGGGTCTACCGTTTTTCGGATGTCAGCTGCCGCTGGTGCAGGGCGTGTCGTTCTCCGGTGTCGCGACCATGGTGGCGATTGTCAGCAGTGGCGGGGAGGGCGGCTTTCAGTCGGTACTCGGGGCGGTGATTGCCGCGTCGTTGATCGGCTTGCTGATCACGCCGGTGTTCTCGCGAATCACCAAGTTCTTTCCACCGCTGGTTACCGGCATCGTGATCACCACCATCGGCCTGACGCTGATGCCGGTGGCCGCACGCTGGGCCATGGGTGGCAACAGTCATGCTCCGGACTTCGGCAGCATGCAGAACATCGGTCTGGCGGCGGTCACGCTGGTGCTGGTGCTGCTGCTGAGCAAGGTCGGCAGCTCCACCATCTCGCGTCTGTCGATCCTGTTGGCGATGGTGATCGGCACGGTGCTGGCGGTGTTCCTTGGCATGGCGGATTTCTCCAGCGTCACCCAAGGGCCAATGTTCGGCTTCCCGACACCGTTCCATTTCGGCATGCCGACTTTCCACTTCGCTGCGATCCTGTCGATGTGCATCGTGGTCATGGTGACGCTGGTGGAAACCTCGGCGGACATCCTGGCAGTCGGTGAAATCATCGGCACCAAGGTCGACTCCAAACGTCTGGGCAACGGCCTGCGGGCGGACATGCTGTCGAGCATGTTTGCACCGATCTTCGGCTCGTTCACCCAGAGTGCCTTCGCCCAGAACGTCGGGCTGGTGGCAGTGACCGGGATCAAGAGCCGTTATGTGGTAGCCACCGGCGGTATCTTTCTGGTGATTCTCGGCCTGCTGCCGTTCATGGGCCGCGTCATCGCAGCAGTGCCGACCTCGGTTCTGGGTGGCGCCGGTATCGTGCTGTTCGGCACCGTGGCGGCGAGCGGCATCCGCACGCTGTCCAAGGTCGATTACCGCAACAACGTCAACCTGATCATCGTCGCGACCTCGATCGGTTTCGGCATGATTCCGATTGCCGCGCCGAACTTCTACGATCACTTCCCGAGCTGGTTCGCGACCATTTTCCATTCGGGCATCAGTTCGTCGGCGATCATGGCGATCCTGCTGAACCTGGCGTTCAACCACTTCACGGCCGGCAACTCGGATCAGCAGTCGGTGTTCGCGGCGGCAGAAGAGCGGACCCTGCGTTATCGGGATCTGGCGGCGCTGCGTGAAGGTGATTACTTCAGCGACGGCAAGCTGCATGACTGCGATGGCAATGAAGTGCCGGTGATCGATCCGGATTCGGATCACGGTCATGGTGCACCGAAAGTGCATGCCAAGAGCAGTGAGCACGTCTGACCGCTGTTTCTGAAACAGAAAAGGGCCGATCGGTTGAGAAACTGATCGGCCCTTTTTATGGCACGCACTTTTTCAACACCCACAAAAAAGCCCCTGAATCTTTCGATTCAGGGGCTCTGTATTTGGCTCCACAACCTGGACTCGAACCAGGGACCCAGTGATTAACAGTCACTTGCTCTACCAACTGAGCTATTGCGGAATTGGTGCGTATGTTACTGATTTAAAAAGACTAGTCAAGCTTTGCCGGATATTTTTTTGCTGAACGGTTTTCAGCCACCGAATGTAAAGGTGCCCATCAGCAGTTTGGCGTACAACGCTGTGGCCGCCAGTTGCACCAGCCAAAGGGCCAGTCCACCGAGAAACACGCCGGCCGCCACTTGCAGTACCAGGCTCTTTTCGCGTTTGCCCGAGGTGCGGGGCGGATAATAGTCCAGCTCATCGCGGTCGGCGCGCAGGTCATCGTTTTTCATGGAGGCTCTCTGAAATATCGTTTGTGTGCAGTCTAGGGGGTGTTGTGACTTTTCTTCAGACAAATAAAAACGGGAAGCCCGAAAGCTTCCCGTTTTCAGTACTGCGCCGGATCAGATGACCTGAACGATGGCGTCCGTCACGACTTCGATGTTGCTCTGGTTCAACGCGGCGACGCAGATGCGGCCGGTGTCCAGGGCATAGATGCCGAACTCGTTGCGCAGACGGTGAACCTGCTCGGTGGTCAGGCCGGAGTAGGAGAACATGCCGCGCTGACGGCCGACGAAGCTGAAGTCACGCTGCGGAGCTTTCTTCGCCAGCAGAGCAACCATCTGCTCGCGCATGCCGCGAATGCGCAGGCGCATTTCAGCCAGTTCGGCCTCCCACTGGGCGCGCAGTTCCGGGCTGTTCAACACAGCGGCGACAACGCTTGCACCGTGAGTCGGCGGGTTGGAGTAGTTGGTGCGGATCACGCGCTTGACCTGCGACAGAACGCGGGCGCTTTCTTCTTTCGATTCGCTGACGATCGACAGCGCGCCGACGCGCTCGCCGTACAGCGAGAACGACTTGGAGAACGAGCTCGACACGAAGAAGGTCAGGCCGGACTCGGCGAACAGACGCACGGCGGCGGCGTCTTCGGCGATGCCGTCACCGAAACCCTGGTAAGCCATGTCGAGGAACGGCACGTGACCTTTGGCTTTCACAGCTTCCAGCACGTTGTTCCAGTCCGCCGGGCTCAAGTCGACGCCGGTCGGGTTGTGGCAGCAAGCGTGCAGCACGATGATCGAGCCGTTCGGCAGGGCGTTGAGGTCTTCGAGCAGGCCGGCACGGTTCACGTCGTGGGTGGCGGCGTCGTAGTAACGGTAGTTCTGCACCGGGAAACCGGCGGTTTCGAACAGCGCGCGGTGGTTTTCCCAGCTCGGGTCGCTGATCGCCACAACGGCGTTCGGCAGCAGTTGCTTGAGGAAGTCGGCACCGATTTTCAGTGCGCCGGTGCCGCCGACGGCCTGAGTGGTGACCACGCGGCCAGCGGCCAGCAGTGGCGAATCATTGCCGAACAGCAGCTTTTGCACAGCCTGATCGTAAGCAGCGATGCCGTCGATCGGCAGGTAGCCACGGGAGGCATGCTGAGCCGCGCGAATGGTTTCGGCTTCGATAACGGCGCGCAGGAGTGGAATTCGCCCCTCTTCGTTGCAGTACACACCCACCCCGAGGTTGACCTTATTGGTCCGGGTATCGGCGTTGAATGCTTCGTTGAGGCCCAGGATTGGATCGCGGGGTGCCATTTCGACAGCGGAGAACAGGCTCATTTTTACGGCAGCTCTAATGGAGAGTGGAGGGACGTGTGGCGCTCCAGCCGAATGCACTAGAGCGGTGCACAAACGGGGAGCTAGTATAGAGGCCATCATCGATCAATGGCGACAGGCGATTCGGGTTTTCAGGTAAGTTTTTCCGATTATTTCTCGACCGTTAGTCGAATGGACTTGTCGGAGACTTTACCGGATGTAGGACGTTTGCCTTGAAAGGCGAGGCAATCGGCTCCACATTCAGCACAATCTTCGTTTTTCCTTGCGCGACATCGGTCGTTTGCGGTCTTTCTCGTGGTGCTGCGGTTTGTCGCCAGCGTCGCGATTCCAGAGGTGTTTATGTCTGAATTCCAGCTCGTCACCCGATTCGACCCTGCCGGCGATCAGCCTGAAGCTATTCGCCAGATGGTCGAGGGCATTGAAGCCGGGCTGGCGCACCAGACCCTGCTCGGTGTGACCGGTTCGGGCAAGACCTTCAGCATCGCCAACGTGATTGCCCAGGTGCAGCGTCCGACCCTGGTGCTGGCGCCGAACAAGACCCTGGCCGCGCAGTTATACGGCGAGTTCAAGTCGTTCTTCCCGAACAACGCGGTCGAATACTTCGTTTCCTACTACGACTACTACCAGCCGGAAGCCTATGTGCCGTCGTCCGACACCTTCATCGAGAAGGATGCGTCGATCAACGACCACATCGAGCAGATGCGTCTGTCCGCGACCAAGGCATTGCTGGAGCGCAAGGACGCGATCATCGTTACGACCGTGTCGTGCATCTACGGTCTGGGCAGCCCGGAAACCTATTTGAAAATGGTGTTGCACGTCGATCGCGGCGACAAGCTCGATCAGCGTGCGCTGGTGCGGCGTCTGGCGGACCTGCAATACACCCGCAACGACATGGATTTCGCCCGTGCCACGTTCCGCGTGCGCGGCGATGTGATCGACATCTATCCGGCCGAATCCGATCTTGAAGCGATCCGCATCGAGCTGTTCGATGACGAAGTGGAGAGCATTTCCGCGTTCGACCCGCTGACCGGCGAAGTCATCCGCAAGCTGCCGCGCTTCACCTTCTACCCGAAAAGCCACTACGTGACGCCCCGGGAAACCCTGCTCGATGCCATCGAAGGGATCAAGGTCGAGTTGCAGGAACGTCTGGAATACCTGCGCAACAACAACAAACTGGTCGAAGCCCAGCGTCTGGAGCAGCGAACCCGGTTCGACCTGGAGATGATCCTCGAACTCGGCTACTGCAACGGCATCGAAAACTACTCGCGCTACCTGTCCGGACGCCCGGCCGGCGCGGCTCCGCCAACCCTCTACGACTACCTGCCGGCCGACGCCTTGCTGGTGATCGACGAATCCCACGTCAGCGTGCCGCAAGTCGGCGCAATGTATAAAGGCGACCGTTCACGTAAAGAAACGCTGGTGGAATACGGCTTCCGCCTGCCATCGGCGCTGGACAACCGGCCAATGCGTTTCGACGAGTGGGAAGGGGTGAGCCCGCAGACGATTTTCGTCTCCGCTACGCCCGGCAACTACGAAGCCGAACACGCCGGACGAGTGATCGAGCAAGTCGTACGCCCGACCGGTCTGGTCGACCCGCAGGTTGAAGTGCGCCCGGCGCTGACCCAGGTTGACGATCTGCTTTCGGAAATCACCAAGCGTGTGGCGATGGAAGAACGGGTGCTGGTCACCACGCTGACCAAGCGCATGGCCGAGGACCTGACCGATTACCTCGCCGATCACGGCGTGCGCGTGCGTTATCTGCACTCGGACATCGACACCGTCGAACGGGTGGAAATCATCCGCGACCTGCGCCTCGGCACGTTCGATGTACTGGTGGGGATCAACCTGCTGCGTGAAGGTCTGGACATGCCGGAAGTGTCACTGGTGGCGATTCTCGATGCGGACAAGGAAGGCTTTCTGCGTTCCGAGCGTTCGTTGATCCAGACCATTGGCCGTGCGGCACGTAACCTCAATGGCCGGGCGATTCTCTACGCGGATCGCATCACCGGTTCGATGGAGCGCGCCATCGGCGAGACCGAGCGCCGTCGTGACAAACAGATCGCCTTCAACCTGGCCAACGGCATCACGCCGAAGGGCGTGTTCAAGGACGTCGCCGACATCATGGAAGGCGCCACCGTGCCCGGCTCGCGCAGCAAGAAGCGCAAGGGCATGGCCAAGGCCGCCGAAGAAAACGCCAAGTACGAAGCCGAATTGCGCTCGCCAAGCGAGATCACCAAGCGCATCCGCCAACTGGAAGAGAAGATGTACCAGTTGGCCCGCGATCTGGAATTCGAAGCGGCGGCGCAGATGCGCGACGAGATTGCCAAAATGCGCGAGCGCCTTTTGGCAGTCTGATTCGAGTCAGTGTGCCTCGCCGGCCTTCAGGCCGGCGGGCAGCTTCTTGGTCAGCAAGATTGCCAACATGCTGATCCCCAGCGCAATCCCGACAAAATGAAACGCATCGTTGTAGGCCATGATCAGCGCCTGCTGATGGACGATGTCACTCAATTTCCCCAGCGCCGCCGTGTCACTGCCAAAGCGATCGGTCATCGACGCCAGGCGTTCGGCCACCTGCGGATTGGTCGGCACCACTGCTTCACGCAGGTAATCGAAATAGGTCTTGGTGCGCGCATCCAGCAGCGTCGCGAGCAGGGCGATGCCGATGGCGCCGCCGAGGTTGCGCAGGATGTTGAACAGGCTCGACGCCGACCCCGCATCCTGCGGCAGGATATAAGCCGTGGCGATCAGCGAAATGGTCACCATGATCAACGGCTGGCCGAGGGCGCGGATGATCTGGATCTGGTTGAACTGCGGTCCGGCAAAGTCCGGGTTGAGCACGCCGGATGAGAAACTCGCCAGCCCGAACAGTCCGAACCCCAAAGTACACAGCCATTTGGGCGAGACGAACTTCATCAGCTTCGGCACCAGCGGAATCAGGAACAGCTGCGGCACACCCATCCACATGATCACTTCGCCGATCTGCAAGGCGTTGTAATTCTGGATCTGCGCCAGGTACAGCGGCAGCAGGTAGATCGAACCGTAGAGGCCCACGCCCATGCCCAGGCTGGAAATACTCGACAGCCCGAAGTTGCGATTGCGCAGGATACCGAGGTTGATCAGCGGGTTGGGCTTGGAGATCTGCACGATCACGAAGGTGATCAGGCTCAGCAGGGCGATGCTGCCCAGCGTCACGATCAGGCTCGATTCCAGCCAGTCCTTGCGATGACCTTCTTCAAGAAACACCTGCAAGCAACCCAGGCCGATGCCCAGCGTCAGGATGCCGGTGTAATCGGTGCTTTTCAGCAGTTCCCAGTGCGCTTCTTTTTTCTCCAGGCCGTACATCAGCCCGGCGATCATGATCAGTCCCGGCGGCACGTTGATATAGAAGATGTACTCCCAGCCCCAGTTTTCCGTAAGCCAGCCACCGAGGGTGGGGCCGATGGAGGGGGCGAAAGTGGCGGTCATGGCGAACATCGCCATGCCTTTGGCGCGGTGGTGTTCGGGGAGTTTGATCAGGGTCAGGGTGAAGGCCAGCGGAATCAGCGCGCCGCCGGTGAAGCCCTGCATGGCGCGAAACACGATCATGCTGTCGAGGCTCCAGGCCATCGAACACAGCAACGACGAAATCAGAAACCCCAGCGAGACCCACACCGCCAGCCGTCGCGCCGAAAGCAGCTGCACCAGCCACGCGGTCAGCGGGATCATGATGATTTCCGCCACCAGGTACGAGGTGGAAATCCATGAGCCTTCTTCCAGGGTCGCCGACAGTGCGCCTTGAATGTCCTTGAGCGACGAGTTGGTGATCTGAATGTCGAGCACCGCCATGAACGCGCCAAGCATGACACTCATCACCGCGATCCAGTCCCGCCGGGTCGGTTCGCCGACCGGGCGGATCAGTTGATCACCGGCCATTGTCTGGGGCGTCTTTGATGTTCACGGTGGCGGTGACCGACATGCCCGGACGGATCTTGCCGTGCAGCGGGTTATCGGCTTTGAAAGTCAGTTTGACCGGAATCCGCTGCACGACTTTGGTGAAGTTGCCGGTGGCATTGTCCGGCGGCAACAGGCTGAACTGCGCGCCGGAAGCCGCGAACAGGCTGTCGACCCGGGCTTCGATCGGTGTATCGCCATAAGCGTCGAAGACCAGCTCGGCCTTCTGGCCCGGTTGCATGTGGCCGATCTGGGTTTCCTTGAAGTTGGCCTGCACCCAGATGTCTTCGTCCGGAACGATCGACAGCAGGTACGCGCCGGCCTGAACAATCTGGCCATTGCGTGCGGCGCGCTGGCCGACGAGGCCGCTGATCGGTGCGTGGATTTCGCTGCGGGTCAGGTTCAGTTCGGCCTGGGCGAGGTCGGCGCGGGCGTTGGCGATCTGCGCGTCGAGGCGCTTGATTTCGGCATTCAGTGCGCTGACCTGCTGGCGCTGGCTTTGCGCATCGGCCTGGGCCTTGGCCACTTGCGAGCGGGCGATGTGGTTGTCGGCGGAGAGGGTGGTGACCCGCTCCTCGGAAACGAAGCCGGGTTTGCGCAGGGCTTCTGCGCGGGACAGATCGATCTGCGAACGGCCCAGTGTCGCTTGCGTGGTTGCCACTTGCGCTTCGCTGGCGGCGATCAGGCTGGATTGTTGAGTCAGTTTGCTCTGGGCCTGCAGGCGCTCGGCTTCACGGGTGGCGAGGGCGGCATTGGCGCGATCGACGGCGAGGCGGAAGTCGTCGCCTTCGAGACGCACCAGCAACTGGCCTTTTTCCACGTGCTGGTTGTCCTGCACCAGGACTTCGTCGATGCGCGCGCTCAACTGGCTCGACACGCGGGTGATCTCGCTCTGGACATAGGCGTTGTCGGTGCTTTCATAAAAGCGCCCCTTGAAAAACCAATGAGCGAAAAAGCCCCCGGCAATCAGCAGGACGAGCAGCAGGAAAATGAACAGGCGACGCTTGAGTTGGGCAGGCATGGGCAAACTGTAGTCGAGGAATTGTAAGGAAAGTTATCAGCAGGCGAATCTGGCATACAGCCGATGAACGGTAAATGCCGTCTGCTGATATTCAGCCATTCACCACGGCCTACGGGCGTTACAGACGCAAAATTGGCTTAAATGCCCTGCCCGCTGGAGCGGGGCGGGTGTCGCCTGTTACCATTCGCCGCTTGATTGTTCTTTGCTTTTCATTCTTTTCGAGACATGCCATGACCACCGTCCGCACTCGCATCGCGCCATCGCCTACCGGGGATCCCCACGTAGGTACCGCTTACATCGCATTGTTCAACTACTGCTTTGCCAAGCAGCACGGCGGTGAGTTCATCCTGCGCATTGAAGACACCGATCAACTGCGTTCGACCCGCGAGTCCGAACAGCAGATCTTCGACGCTCTGCGCTGGCTCGGCATCGACTGGAGCGAAGGCCCGGACGTCGGCGGACCGCACGGTCCTTATCGCCAGAGCGAACGCGGCGACATCTATCAGAAGTACTGCCAGCAACTGGTCGACATGGGCCACGCTTTCCCGTGCTTCTGCACCGCTGAAGAACTGGACCAGATGCGCGCCGAGCAAATGGCGCGCGGCGAAACCCCGCGTTACGACGGCCGTGCACTGTTGCTGTCCAAGGAAGAAGTCGCGCGCCGCCTGGCTGCCGGCGAGCCGCATGTGATCCGCATGAAAGTGCCGACCGAAGGCGTCTGCGTGGTGCCGGACATGCTGCGTGGCGATGTCGAGATCCCGTGGGATCGCATGGACATGCAAGTGCTGATGAAGACCGACGGTCTGCCGACGTACTTCCTGGCCAACGTGGTCGACGACCATCTGATGGGCATCACCCACGTGTTGCGCGGTGAAGAATGGCTGCCATCGGCGCCGAAGCTGATCCTGCTCTACGAATACTTCGGTTGGGAACAACCGGAGCTGTGCTACATGCCGCTGCTGCGTAACCCGGACAAGAGCAAGCTGTCCAAGCGCAAGAACCCGACCTCGGTGACGTTCTACGAGCGCATGGGCTTCATGCCGGAAGCGATGCTCAACTACCTGGGCCGCATGGGCTGGTCGATGCCGGACGAGCGCGAGAAGTTCTCGCTGCAGGAAATGGTCGACAACTTCGACCTCAAGCGCGTGTCGCTGGGCGGGCCGATTTTCGACATCGAGAAACTGTCGTGGCTCAACGGCCAGTGGCTGCGTGACCTGCCGGTGGAAGAGTTCGCCGCTCGCGTACAGAAGTGGGCGTTCAACTCCGAATACATGATGAAGATCGCGCCGCACGTTCAGGGCCGCGTTGAAACCTTCAGCCAGGTCGCACCGCTGGCCGGGTTCTTCTTCGCCGGTGGCGTCAATCCGGATGCCAAGCTGTTCGAGTCGAAAAAGCTCTCGGGTGATCAGGTTCGTCAACTGATGCAGTTGATCCTGTGGAAACTGGAAAGCCTGCGTCAGTGGGAGAAGGACAGCATCACCGCGACGATTCAGGCGGTGGTCGAATCTCTCGAGCTGAAGCTGCGTGATGCGATGCCGTTGATGTTTGCGGCGATTACCGGTCAGGCGAGCTCGGTATCGGTGCTCGATGCGATGGAAATCCTCGGGCCGGACCTGACCCGTTTCCGTCTGCGCCAGGCGATTGACCTGCTGGGCGGCGTGTCGAAGAAAGAAAACAAAGAGTGGGAAAAGCTGTTGGGCGCTATCGCCTGATTGCGTTTGACTCTGCAGGACGCGCCGCAGGCCAGGATCTTTTGATCCCGTCCTTCGGCGTTTTCCCCCGAATTTACGGGGGGAGGGCGGTAAGTGATTGTTATGCCGACAAAAAATTTTGAAATTTTTCAAAAATAAGTTTGACAGGCTTTCGATACGCCCTTAAGATTCGCCCCGTCCTCAGCGATGACATCAACGATGAGGGGCTATAGCTCAGCTGGGAGAGCGCTTGCATGGCATGCAAGAGGTCGACGGTTCGATCCCGTCTAGCTCCACCAATTTACACTTCGAAGCCTGGCCACACCGGCTTCGAAGCGATCAACACTCAGCGTTGATCAGTTGTATAGAAGGGTTTGCGTCCCCTTCGTCTAGTGGCCTAGGACACCGCCCTTTCACGGCGGTAACAGGGGTTCGAGTCCCCTAGGGGACGCCAGTTTTACAGAAGCGATGTTACAAGTAGTCGCTCCGCCGCGAGGCGAAAAATCCGGGGCTATAGCTCAGCTGGGAGAGCGCCTGCATGGCATGCAGGAGGTCAGCGGTTCGATCCCGCTTAGCTCCACCAATTTACAGTTCAAGGTCTGGCCACACCGGCCTTGAATCGATCAGATCTCAGCACTGATCAGTTGTATAGAAGGTTTGTGTCCCCTTCGTCTAGTGGCCTAGGACACCGCCCTTTCACGGCGGTAACAGGGGTTCGAGTCCCCTAGGGGACGCCACGATTACCCGCCTTGCGGGATTTATAAGGGTCATTCAATTATTGAATGGCCCTTTTGTTTGTCTGGCGTTTAGCCAAATCTCCTTTTTCCTTAAACTGTGCTTCAGACCAGCGGTCATATTTTCGACTTGCAGAATATTATTATGAGAATAATATTCTAATCGTAATATTCGGAGGCAACGATGAACGACAAAAAAGCTCAAACCCGCGAACGCATCCTCAAGGCTGCCAGCGCCGCACTGATCCAGCGTGGCCCGGCCGAGCCGAGCGTGGGTGAAGTGATGGGCGCCGCCGGCCTGACTGTCGGTGGCTTCTATGCGCACTTCGAAAGCAAGGACGCAATGATGCTTGAGGCGTTCAAACAGTTGCTGGGTCGTCGCCGCGACCTGATTGCCGACATGGACTCCGAATTGACCGGCGAAGAACGTCGCGCCCTGGTCGCTGCGTTCTACCTGTCGCGCAAGCACCGTGATTCCAGTGATTCGGCCTGCCCGATTCCGGCTTCCATCGGTGAGCTGGGGCGATTGCCGGAAGAGTTCCGCATTGCGCTGAACGAGCACCTGGAACTGATGATCGCGCAGTTGGCTTCAAGCCCTGAAGACATCGATAAAGCGTTGGCCGACGTGGCCCTGATGGTAGGTGGTCTGGCGCTCTCAAGGGCGTTGGGGCCTGGTGATTTGTCCGATCGATTGCTGCGCGCTGCCAAATCGGCGGTGCGTTGACCTGAAGGCAGCGAGCCTGAGGAGAGAGCGATGAGCACGTTGAAGTGGGTTCGCGGCGTTAATGGCACCTTGGGCTGGTTTGCACCGAAGCTGGTGGCAAGCAAAATGCGGTTGGCATTCATGACGCCCCGCGCAAATTCACCGCGGGATTGGGAATTGCCGCTGCTGGCGAAATCCGAGCGCATCACCTTGCGTTTCGGCCTCTCTGCGCTGCGCTGGGGGCAGGGCCCGACGGTTCTGTTGATGCACGGTTGGGAAGGGCGGCCGACCCAGTTTGCCGCGCTGATCACGGCGCTGGTCGAATCCGGTTACACCGTGGTCGCTCTCGACGGTCCGGCCCACGGTCGTTCACCGGGACGCGAAGCCAACGTCGTACTGTTTGCCCGGGCCATGCTCGAAGCCGCCGCTGAGTTACCTCCGCTGCAAGCGGTCATCGGTCACTCCATGGGTGGCGCCAGCGCCATGCTCGCAGTGCAATTGGGGTTGCGCACCGAAACCCTGGTCAGCATTGCCGCACCGGCCCGAATTCTAGGCGTATTGCGCGGGTTTGCCCGCTACGTCGGCATGCCACCGAGAGCTCGTTCTGCCTTCATCCGCCAGGTTGAACAGGACGTCGGCATGCGCGCCGCGACCCTCGATGTCGCTCACTATCAACTGGATATGCCAGGCCTGATCGTGCATGCCGAAGACGACACGTTCGTCTCGGTCAAGGAGTCCCAACTGATTCACGAATCCTGGTTCGACAGCCGACTGCTGCGCCTGGAAGCCGGCGGCCACCAGCGCGTGCTGGCCGACCCTCGGGTGATTGATGGCGTGTTATCACTGCTGGCCGGGCGCAGCCTTCAGGCGCGGCAATCGGCGTAGTCATCCGCTACACTGCCCCGGTTGAATCATTTGACCGGGAGTAGGGCATGGGCTGGGATCGGGCAACGCCGTTTACCATTGATCTGCAAGTGGGCGCCGAGGACATCGACGGGCTGGGGCACGCGAACAACGCGGTCTATGTGTCCTGGCTCGAACGCTGCGCCTGGCGCCACTCGCAGCGGCTGGGGCTGGATCTGGTCGAGTATCGTCGTCTGGATCGGGCGATGGCGGTAGTGCGGCACGAAATCGATTATCTGGCGGCCGCCTACGAAGGTGACGAACTGCAATTGGCGACCTGGATCGTCGACTGGGATCAGCGCCTGAAAATGACCCGTCACTTCCAGCTGATGCGCCCCAGCGACAACACCACGCTGCTGCGCGCCCAGACCACCTTCGTCTGCATCGAGCTGTCCACCGGCAGACCCAAGCGCATGCCCGCCGAGTTCATTGAAGGTTACGGCCCGGCCATCCAGACAGCGGACATGGGTTTAACCCGCGAAACCCAGTAAACTGCCGCACGTTTTTCCTTGAGTGTGTGTTTCCCATGCAAATTGCTCTGGCGCCGATGGAAGGGTTGGTCGACGACATCCTGCGCGATGTCCTGACCCGTGTCGGCGGTATTGACTGGTGCGTGACCGAGTTCATCCGCGTCAACGACCAGTTGCTGACCCCGGCCTATTTTCACAAGTTCGGCCCTGAACTGCTCAACGGTGCCCGCACCGCTTCCGGCGTGCCGCTGCGCGTGCAATTGCTGGGTTCCGACCCGGTGTGCCTGGCGGAAAACGCTGCGCTGGCCTGCGAATTGGGCTCTGAAGTGATCGATCTGAACTTCGGTTGCCCGGCGAAAACCGTCAACAAATCCCGTGGTGGCGCGGTTTTGCTCAAGGAACCGGAGCTGCTCAACCAGATCGTCGAACACGTGCGACGTGCCGTGCCGGCGCACATTCCGGTGACCGCCAAGATGCGCCTGGGTTTCGATAGTCCGGACGGCTCGCTGGTCTGCGCCACGGCGCTGGCCGAGGGCGGCGCCGAGCATATCGTGGTTCATGCCCGGACCAAGATGGACGGCTACAAGCCGCCGGCGCATTGGGAGTGGATCCCGCGCGTTCAGGACGTAGTCAAGGTGCCGGTGTTCGCCAATGGCGACATCTGGAGCGTTGAAGACTGGCGCCGTTGCCGGGAAATCAGCGGTGTCGAAGACATCATGCTCGGTCGTGGTCTGGTTTCGCGCCCCGATCTGGCCAAACAGATCGCTGCTGCCCGTGCCGGCGAGGAAGTCGTCGAGATGACCTGGAGCGAGCTGATACCACTGATCCAGGACTTCTGGCTGCAAGCCAAGGCGCAGATGACTGCGCGCCAATCGCCGGGCCGTTTGAAGCAATGGCTGGCGATGTTGACCCGCAACTATCCCGAGGCCACCGAGCTGTTTACCGTGCTTCGCCGCGAAACCGAGCCGGACCAGGTCTCGCGTTTGCTGGGTTTGCCGGTCGCTGAAGCCGCCTGAAAAAATCTTCGAATAATCTCTTGAAAACAAAACGCAGGTCCCTATCTAAGGGTTACGCGATGCCGAATTCGGGTCGCGGAGACAAAAAACCTTGCTGATTGTTTTCAGGAGATTTGAACCATGAGTACTGCATTTTCCCTCGCTCCACTGTTTCGTTCCTCGGTAGGTTTCGACCGTTTCAACGACCTGTTCGAAACCGCCCTGCGTAACGAGCCAGGCAGCACCTATCCGCCTTACAACGTCGAAAAACACGGTGACGATCAATACCGCATCGTCGTGGCGGCGGCCGGTTTTAAGGAAGAAGACCTGGAGCTGCAAGTCGAGAAAGGCGTGCTGACCATCAGTGGCGGCAAGCGTGACGCCAACGAAGGTGTCACATTCCTGCACCAGGGCATCGCCCAGCGTGCATTCAAGCTGTCCTTCCGTCTGGCCGATCACATCGAGATCAAGGCCGCCGGCCTGAGCAACGGTCTGCTGAGTATCGATCTGTTGCGCGTGATCCCGGAAGAAGCGAAAGCCAAACGCATCCCGATCAACGGGACGCAGAAGCCGGCTCTGCAATAAGCCGCCCGACAAGAGGGGCGCCGAAAGGCGCCCTTTTTTGTGCCTG